>DLGG01000201.1 GCA_002482565.1 Solidesulfovibrio magneticus | reverse complement strand
AATGAAGAAAAGGGGTAAAGGGGAGCGGCACGGCTTGGTGCTCTGACGGACGCCGGAAACGGCGACGTGATCTTTTTTTATGGCGCAGGCCATTGTGACGCGCCGCAGCCCAAAATACTTTTCCCGTTGCAGGGGTCCGGGAATCATCCCCCCGACTGATCTTTCGGCTTTCCGGCCGACAAAGCGCCAATCCCACATCCCCCCCTATAAACCTTTCTCCAGGTGGGGGGTATGGGGGCCTCAGGCCCCCAGCCGCCGGAGGCATTACTTCCCGTTCGGGCAGGCGATTTCGGCGTCGGCGCGGCAGGCTTCCTGGCGGAAGGCGTTGATGCGATTGGAGATGACGGACAGGCCGGTGAAGGGGAAACGGGCCATGGCCGCCTTGTAGGGGGCGGGATCGGCCAGGAGCCGGTTGAGCTTGGCCCGGATGGTGTCCGGGGACAGTTCGTCCCAGGGCAGAAATTCGATCAGCCCCTGGCGGCTGAGGACCTCGGCCCGGATGCGTTGCTCCAGGCGCGGCACTTCGCGGGGCACGACCAGGGACGGCTTGGCCTGGGACAGGATTTCGCAGGTGGTGTTGTAGCCGCCCATGGTGACGATGGCGTCGGCCAGACCCATGAGCGTCTCCATACGGCGGTAGAAGTGGTAGAACCGCGCCTTGACGGCGGCGGCGCGCCGGGCCACGGCCTCGCGTTCGGGCCGGGGCATGAACGGGCCGGAGACGAAGATGACCCGGTGGCGGGGGCCTCCGCCCTGCTCCAACATTTGCAGGTAGGCGTCCATGAGCGGATAGCCGTCGCCGCCGCCGCCGGTGGTCACCACCACGAGCTTATCCTCGGGGGCGATCTTTTCCTCGCGGCGGATGGGGTTCATGGCGTTGGGCAGCGGCACCCGGCGCGGGATGTAGCCGGTAAAGACCATCTTGCGGCTGATGTGCTCGGGGATGGCGTATTCGGCGATGGGATCGTAGAATTCGCGGTTTCCGTAGACCCAGATTTCGGAATAGTACTGGTCGAGGACTTCGTAGACGCCTTTTTCGCGCCATTCGCGGCTGGTGGAGGCGGCGTCGTCCATGATGTCGCGAAGCCCGAGGATGGTGCGGGTGCGCGGCATCCGGCGCTTGAGCCATTTGAGTGTGGGGATGACCTCGCGGCGCAGCCCCATGGGGGCCTTGTCCACGATGAACACGTGGGGCTGAAAGGCCTTGGCCGTGGCCACGATGATGTTGCGGCGGATGTTTAGGGCGTGGCGGGCGTTGATCTTGATGGAAAGGGGCAGGTATTCCTCATTGGTCTTCTTTATCATGCCGGGGATGCGCACGAAATCCACGCCTTCGGGGGTCTCGTAGCGTCCGGCCAGGGGCGATCCGGTGAGAATGAGGATATTGACGCCCCGATGCCGCAGATGCTCGGCGATGGCCATGGTGCGTCGCAGATGTCCCAGACCGTAGGTGTCGTGGGAATACATCAGGATATTGAAGGTGCCGGGCGCTGCCATGGATCAGGGAACGTCGATGCCGAGCTTGCGGTATTCGTTCAATTTGTTGCGAAGCGTGCGCACGGAGATGCCGAGCAGCTGGGCGGCCTGGGTGCGGTTGCCTTCGGTGCGGTCCAGGCTTTTGATGATCATGTGGCGTTCCATGACGTCCAGCGGCACCACCTCGCCGGGCGTGCCGCCGGGCGCTTCGCCGAGGTTGGCCACGGCCGCGCCGGCCTCGAAGGGATCGGTCGGGGCGTCGTCGCCCAGGCCCTCGGCGTCCTCGGCCATGGCCAGATCGTCGTCCGCGCCTTCCCCGTCTTCGCCGGGCCAGGCGTCGGGGTCGAGCAGGAAGTGCGACTTGCGGATGGGGCCGTCGCCGGCCAGGAGCACGGCGCGTTCCATGAGGTTTTGCAACTCGCGCACGTTGCCGGGCCAGTCGTAGGCGACAAGCCACTCCTTGGCGTCGGCGGAAAAGGCCAGGGGCGGCAGGCCGTAGGCCTTGCGGAACTTCTCCACGAAAAACTGGGCCAGGCGCGGGATGTCGTCGCCGCGCTCGCGCAGGGGCGGGAGCTTCAGCGGAATGACGTTGAGCCGGTAATAGAGGTCCTGTCGGAACTTGCCCTCGGCCACGGCTTCTTCCATGCGCCGGTTGGTGGTGGCCAACACCCGCACGTCGACATGGACGGTCTCGGAGCCGCCCACCCGGTCGAATTCGCTTTCCTGGAGCACGCGCAGGAGCTTGGCCTGCAGGCCGATGTCCATCTCGGAAATTTCGTCAAGCAGGATGGTGCCGCCGTTGGCCATCTCGAATTTGCCGAGCTTGCGGGCGATGGCTCCGGTAAAGGAGCCTTTTTCGTGGCCAAACAGTTCGGATTCCAGCAGATGTTCTGGCAAGGCGGCGCAATTGATGGCCACGAAGGGGCCGTCGGCCCGGTCCGAGGAGGCGTGGAGGTAGCGGGCGAACATTTCCTTGCCGGTGCCGGATTCGCCGGAGATGAGCACCGTGGCCTTGGAGCGGGCCACTTGCCGGGCCAGGGCCAGGACGCGGCGGATAGCAGGATGCTGGCCGACCACGGCGAACCCCTTGCCCGAGGCCTCGGGCTGGCTGGCCGGCCGGGGCGCGCCGGCGGCGACGGGGTTTGCGGCCAGGGCAGCGGCGACGGGGCGGGCCGGGGCTTCGCCCGGCAGCATGGCCTGGATCTTTTCCCAGGACAGCGGTTCGAGCCAATAGTCCTTGGCCCCCAGCTCCAGGCAGCGGGCGGCTTCGGCGGCCGTGCCCCGGTCGGTGAAGACGACGACCGGCGGAAACGCTTCGTGGTTCTTGCCCTCGGCCAGCAGGCTTTCGGCGGTATAGACGCCCATCTTGGCCTGGGAGAAAATAAGCGTCGGCGGCGCTTTGCGAATGGCGGCCAGGGCCGAGGCCAGGGAGTCGGCGATGCCGGCGGCGATCCCGGCCTCTTTGAAGTCCGGGAAAAATTGGGTCACCGCCTGGGCCGGGGCGACAAAAAGTAGTGTCTTTTCCGCCATCGGCGCAGTTCTAGCCCGAAGCCCAGCGGGTTTCAACCGGTTGGCGGCACAATCCGGCGGTTGTTTGCAAATTCCTTGCCCGGCCTCGCGCAATCAGGCCAGACCGCACTGCCGCAACAGCCCGGAGAGCACCTTGCCGCTGTCGAAGTGCTCCTCGGCGATGGCCCGGGCCGCCCGGCCGGCCCGCAACGGATCAGCCTCCACTTGGGCAATGGCCGCCACGGCCGCGTCGGGTCCTTCGAAGGGGAAAAGGCCCTCTCCGGTCGGCAGATAGGCCCCAAAGCCGGTGTCCTCGACCACGGCCGGCCGGCCGGCGGCCAGAAAGGCGGCGGTGCGGTCGGAAAACCAGCCGCTTTTGAGCACCACGTTTTGGTCCTTGGCAATGGTGAATTCGCCCCGGCTGGCCCGGATGTAGTCGCGGTAGCAGTCGGGGTCGCGGGAAATCTCCAGGGCGTCGCGCACGTCCCAGCCGGCGGCGCGGTAGCGGTCGGCGTTTTCCTTCATGCCGCTCATGGCCATGCCGAGCTCCACGCCGGGCAGCCGGCCGGGCAGATCGAGGATGGCCTCGTACTTGACGTTCTTGCGCCAGGACAGATGCCGGCCGGCCACTTCCACGTCGCGGTCCTTGGCCTCCCAGGTGCCGATGGTGGTGTAGCCCGCGCCGGGTCCCTCCCCGACAGGCCAGCAGTCGAGGACCACCGGCGGCAACAGCGGCTTCCAGTCGATGTCGGACAGGGGCACGCCGGTGGTCCCGGAGGGTAGATTATAGCCGTAGGTGAAGCAGGTCTGGTGGGCGGCGAAATAGTCGTGGCTCCAGGCCTCGGCGGCGACCTTGACCTGGGTGAAGACCGGATCGGTGTCGATGACGGCCCGGACGGGGATGCGCGCATATTCCTCGCGCAGGGGAATCACGCCGGAGATGTTGAGGAAAAAATCGGCCTCGGCCAGTTTGCGGTCCAGACTGGCCTGGTCCAGGCCGTAGAGGCGGCCTTCGATGTCGCTGCGGTAGGCCCAGCGCCCGGCCAGACCGTGGGCGGCGAAAAGCTTGTCCACGATGGCCCGGCCCCGTGAGGAGTCCGTGCCGGCGTAGCCCAGGACCGGATCGAAGGGGTAGGCCCAGTCGGCGGTTTCTTCAACAAAAAGGACGTCGTGGCCCAGTCGGGCCAATCCGGCGAGAAAATGGAGCATCATCCAGACCTGGCCGCCCAGGGGAAACCCCACGGCATAGCCGGCCACCACAATGCGAAGCGGTTTCGTCATGTTCTCCCCATACCCGCCGCTCGGAGGACCAGAGCCGCCAAGGCCATGACTGGCCTCGCCGAGGCCGGGCCAAGCCGTGCAGGCAGCGGCCAGGCAACGGACGCGCCAGGACAATGCCGAAGATTATTCGCTATTTCTAAAGGATGCCGGCAGGTTTTTCAAGGGGGGCAAAACGCTTGGCCGAACCGTCAACAAGCCCGGGGACTTGTCCCGACAGCCGGGACCGTGGGCGGACAAAGGCCGCGCCGTCAGACGCCGGGCTTGCCCTTGCCCTCGACCCACAGCTTGACGCCCTTGTCGAGGGTGACCACGGGGATGGCCTTTTTCTTGAGGAAATCGGCCAGTTGGCCGAGCTTGGCCGCGTCCCAGGGCTCCCAGCCCAGGTCGGAGCCGATGCCGTGCAGGCAAAAGATCACCCAGCCGTCCTCGCGCATGGCATGTTCTTTGATGAGCCCGATGATGGCCTCGGCCGGGTCATTGGCGTGCACCACGAAGCGCTTGAGCCAGTAGCGGTCGGTCGAGCCCTTGCGGTTGAAGTCGTCGCCGCCGTTGGCCACCTGGGCATAGAAGCGCTTGGACAGCTCGCTCATCTCCGGCGTCCAGTAGTTGTGGGGCGTGACGTAGGTGCTGACCTTGAAACCGCGATCTTCCAGCTCCTCCTTGGAGGCCTGCATCTCACGCTCGTAGGAGATGGCCACGATCTGCTGCTTCTCGGCGCTGGCGGCCTCGAAAGGATGGACGATGACCTCGCCGATGAGTTCGTCGAAGTAGTAGCTGCCGGGCTCGTTTTTCACCATCTTGCCGCTGGCCCGCTCGCGCAGGACCTTGCCGTTTTCCATGAGGCCGGCAAGTTCCTCGTACTTGTACTTGGCCTCGTAAAGCGGCCGGTGGCCGGCCACGGGCTTGAGCAGCAGGCACTTTTCCTCGGCGATGAACTTGGGGATGTCGATGGGCCGCTTGTGGGTGAGGCTGTGGGAGGCGATCTCCCAGCCGGCGGTCTGCAACTCCTTGAGCTGCTTTTCATCCATGAAGTCCGGGTCGCCGGAATCCACCCGGTCGGCGATGACGGCGGTGGTGGCCACCAGCCCGTACTTGGCCAGCACCGGGTAGGCGTACTGGTAGACGCTGGACAGGCCGTCGTCGAAAACCAAGGTCACCATGCCGGCCCGACACGGTCCGGCCGAGGCGGCAAAAGCCAGGGTCAAGGCGGCCAAAAGGGCCAAGGCACGGGAAAAGACACGCAAGCCGTAAGCCTTTTTCATGAGTCGTCCGCAGGCATAAAAGCCGCTTGAGGTTAGGTCCGCAATTCCTACAAGACCAGGGCGAAAAGTCAACGGCCGCAGCCCGGAAACGCGGCAAAAAACGGGGCCGCCGAAGCGGCCCCTAAGCGGTGCGAGACAACAACACGACGGTAAGGAGGGATACGTCCGGCCGCCCCGAAGCCGTGGCGACGCAGCGGCCTTCCACCAGGAAATAAGCATTCCCGGCCGGCCGGCAAGGCCCCTCGGCCGCCACGTTGACGGCCCGGGAAAAAGTGGTATGTGGCCCTTGCCGACCGGAGCAGTCTTGCCGGACGGCCATTCACGGAGAAGCCATGCACCAACGCCATGCCGCCTTAAGCGCCCTGTGCCTGCTTTTGGCCCTGACCACCGCCACCGAGGCCATGGGAGCCGCCAAACACTTCCGGGCCACGGCCGAGCATTTCAACGAATACGCATCCAAGGCCGCCGACCTCTATTTCAAGACCGAAAGCGCCCCCGAAAAAAACATCCTGTCGCATCTCACCGCCATGTGCGCCATCTACGCCGAAAAGGCCAACGGTCTGGCCCGCATGGCCGACGTGGCCGAACACATGACGGCCAAGCGCGACGCGGTCTACGTGGCCGAGCGGCTACGCGAAATGCGGGCCTCGGTGCTGGCCTCGCTGCCTCAGGACACCAAGCTTTTGGCCGAGCTCGTGGAAAATCAGGAAAACCAAGGGCTGCGCCAGCTTGGCGCGCTGGTGGTGACCGAACTGCGGGTCTTCGAGCGAAACGCTCAGAATCTCTAGGGTTCCTCTCCCTTTCCAACCTCCCGGCCGCCGGCCCCGCCCAGGGCAGGACCCCGTTCCCGTGCCTCTTGTCCGGCCCGGACCGCCACCGCCACCCCCAGCAGCCTGGGGTCGGGCGCGCCGCTTTGGGCCATGGGCACAAAGGCCGTCTCGGGCATGACAAAGATCGTCCTGGCCCGGCCGTCGCCGGCGTCGGGCAGCCGATAACGCCGGCTCGTCGGCTCGCCGCCCAGGCGCAGCTTGTCCAGGGGGCCGGCGTCGGACACCAGCAACACGTCCTGGGGCACGGGCGAAAACAGCGTCAGCTCCACCTCCCCGGGCGCGACCAGCACGGCGGCATTGCCCGCGCTCCAGCGCATCTCCCGCCCGTCCATTATTTCCGGCGGGTAAAACCCCTCATAGACCACCTCCCCGGTCCGCCACTGGGCCAGGGACAGGCGCTCCCGGGTGCGGGACAGCCCAAAATCGGCGGCATAGGCAACCAGCCCGGCCAGGGCCAACGCCCAGGCAGCTCCTCCGGCCAACCGCGCCAGGCGGCCGGGACGCGCCCGGCCTTCCAGGGCCATGGCCCGGGCCAGGGGCGGGGCCAGCAGGAACAGCACCGCCGGCACGTAGAACATCTCCTGGAAAAACGCGTAGACGTGGAAGGCGGCCAGGGACAGCAACAAGGCCAGGTCGAGACTTGAAGCCGTGTCCCGGACGGCGCGCCACAAAAGCAACCCCGCCCGCCCGGCCATGGCCAGCCACAACGCCAGCCCCGCCAAGCCCAGGCCCGAGACGAGCTGAATGTACATGTTGTGCGAGGTCTCGAAAACCTCGGCGTTCTTGTCGCCGTAGCGCCCGAGCCAGGCGGCCGGCGTGGCCAGGAGCACCGGATAATGCCGGGCATAGCTCTCGTAGCCCAGGCCAAAGACCGGGCTTTCGGCGGCGATGAGCAGGCCCGAGCGGAAAAGTGTGGGCCGGGGCGAGTCCGTGAAATTGCCCACCCGCTCCTTGAGCAGGGCGTTTATCGGCCGGCTGACGGCGGCCAGCTCCTTGCCCGAGGCCCAAAACGACAAACCCACCACCAGCGCCCCGCCAACGGCCAGGGCCGGCAGATGGCCCCAGGGACGGCGTTGGCGCAGCATCGGCCCGCCCCGGAAATAAAGCCATACGGCGGCGGCAAAGGTCAGGCCGCCGGCGATCCAGCCGGCCCGGGCCAGGGTCAAGACCAGGGAACCGGCCACAAGGGCCAGGCAGGCCGCGCCAAAACACCGGGCCGGCTTCGAGGGCCGGGTCAAGGCGATCAAGGCGTAGGGCGCGGCCACGGCCAGATATTCGGCGTACCAGCCCGGATTGGCGAAGACCGAGGTGAAGCGGTAGTGCAGCAGATAGTGGTCGCCCCGGAAATGCAGGGCCAGGCCGTAGACGATGGAGACGACCAGACCGGCCAGGATGCCCGAGGCCAGGGTCTCGAAGCGCCCGGGCCACGGGGTCCGGGCCAGCTCGCGGGCAAACACGGCAAACACGGCCAGCCGGGCCGCCGCGCCCAGGCCGTAAGCCGGGGCGTCGGCCGGGGAAAAGGCCATGGCGGCGAAAAAGGCGGTGGGCCCGAAAAAGGCCAGTTGCGCGGCCAGACGGTCCCAGGGCAAAAGCAGCGTGGACCCCAGGGCCAGGACGGCCAGCGCGCCGAGATACGCGCCGCACGGGCCGGCCCCGGTTTCGGCCCCGGCTTGGGACTCGGCCTCGACCTGGCCGAGATTACGCCAGCCCAGGGCCAGGGCGGCCACGTCCAGGATCAGGCCAAAGGCGGCCGAAGGATAGACGTAGGCCTGCCAGCCGAAGAGAAAGAGCGTCGCGCCCAGGAGAAACAAGCCCAGGGACAGCCCCCGGCGCGACACGGCCAGGGACAGGCCCCAGACCGCGACCAGGGCCACGAACGCCTGGGCCGGCCGCCCGAGCCCAACCAGCACGGCCGCCGACAGCAGGCCATGGCCGGCGGCCAGGGCCAAGCCGCCGGCCCGCAGCGCGCCGGCAAGAAACTGTATCAGGGCCGCGCTCATGGCCCGGGCCGCTCCCGCGTCGTCCAACCGGACGCCGTCATGTCGTCGTGGGGTTGCATCATGGTTTTTTCTTAAAAAATACCGCGGTATTTTTTAAGCCGCGACCCTAGGGCCGCTCCTTGTCCTTGGGGCAAAAGGCGTTGGGCACGGCCGCCACGATGTCGTCGGCGTCGCCGAACAGGCCGTTTTGGCCGGCCGAAACCACGGCATCGGGCAGGCAGGGGAAATCTGGGCTCTCGCCCTCGTTTTCGTTGAGCAGATACGGCGAACCCCAGGGATCGCGGGCCAGTCGCTCCAGGGTCCGGGGCGAGGCCTTGGCCGCCGAGCCCAGACGCTCCCGGGCGGCCTCCCACTGGCGGCGGCAGACGTCGCCCTGGGGAATCAGCCGCAAATCCCGGCCTTCGCAACCGCAGCTCGTGCAGTTTTCGCCCGTCACCGTAAATAAGGGCTTGCCCGTGGCCTTCTTGGCGGCCAGGGCCAGCTCGGCCAGGGCCTCCAGGGCGTTCTGGGCCTCGGTGCGCTCGTGGAGCAGCGCCACCATGGCGGCGAACTCCCGGCGTTTCCTGGCCAGGGTGTCGCCAAGGAGCAGCGAGGCGGAGAGCAGGACCACACAGAGGATGAGCGCCGTGCGCACCCGCCNNCCCCCGCCACAAGGCTCGGGCTTCGTAGCGGTCCACGGCCAACCGCCAGTCGCCGGCCTTGCGCGCGGCCAGCTTTTGCTCCAGGGCGTCCAGACGCCCCTCGGCCTGGCGGGCAAAAGCGGCCAGGGCCTGGGGGCCTGGCATCGGGCCAAGCCCGGCCCGGACCTCGGCCAGCGTTTCGCCGCCGGCCCCGAGCAGCTCGGCCAGGGCGTCGAGGTCCTCGGCCAAAAGCGCGGCCACAAGCCCTGCGACCCGGGCGTCGGCGGCGGCCAGCAAGGCCAAAAGACCGTCCAGGCGGCCGGTGGCCCGGCCGAGCAGTTCCTCGGCCCG
>DLGG01000081.1 GCA_002482565.1 Solidesulfovibrio magneticus | reverse complement strand
CCGCGGCCCTGGCCGGTCGGGCCCATTGGCCCCGTCGGGCCTATCGGTCCGGTGGGGCCGGGTCCGCGTCCCCTGGGTCCGGGCATGGGGCCTGGACCGGGCCGGCCGGGCCGTTAGACGGCGCGTTTTCGGACGAGGTCGCCCTGCCTTGGCCGCGAGGCGGGGCGATGGCCGGCCGGAGACGGGGCAAGGGCCGCCGGTTGGCGGCGAAACGGCGAGGGCACGACGTCCGCGCCAGACAAGGAGTGTTCATGTCGCGTCTTATCCCGCTTCTTCTGGTCGGACTGCTCCTGGCCGGCTGCGCCGGCAAGGGAACCCAACGCCCGGAGCTGGCCGGTGCGCCCACGGTCTACGCCGATGTGGTCTCACCGCCAAACCCCGTGCTCGTGGGCTGCTTCATGCGCTCGCGGCCTTCGGAATACACCAGGCCCAACAGCTATCGTTACTGTCTGGTGGAGAAAAAAGGCAAGTGGGCCGTGTACTACGACTGGCGCGACGGCAAGTCCGGCGAGGAGCACAAGGGCTGGATGGCCTTTACCATTGACGGCGACAAGCTCGTAAGCGGCACGGAACCGAGCAGCTACGTAGTCAAAGACGGCTCGGTCTGGCACAGCTACGGCGGCCGGGACACGTTGCATCGCATGTTGCCGGATTAATGCCGCGTCCCTTGAAACGATCGCATTTTTCAAGAAAAATACATTGCTTTCGTTCGCCTGAACACGCTCTCGGCGCTTTTCGCGGACGCGACGCCAGCGCCCCGGGCGGCCGGACCACGGTCCGGCCGCCCGATGCGTCCAGCCTGGGCGGGCGTTCGGTTTGCTTCGGCAGGCAGGGCGGGCCGCCGCAACGGGGATCGTCCGCCAAACCCCATCCCCTGCCGCCCCCACTGGAGTTGCCTTGCGGCGCTTGTGCGCCGTGTCGCCGGCCTCCGACTCCGACATTCCCTGAAAACCAGAAAGCCCTTTTCAGAATGTCTTGTTTTTATTAGCTTGAGACAATTTTCAGCCGCGGCTTTGCAAGCAGAGGAACACGCACCGACGTTCGTGCGATGGGCACGGCGGCAACAGGCGGATGCGCGCGGGGCGCGTCGCCCTGAGCCGGGACTTTTGTAACGGCGACATCCAGCGTGGAGGAGAAGCGTCATGGCGAACACCACGAAATTTTTCCAACGGGTCAGCGTCAAGCTGTCGATCAGCTACATCGTGCTGGTCGTCGCCCTGGTCGCGGTGGGCTTTACCGGCTACTACGCGGCCAAGGTCATCAGCGGCAATCTGGAGACGCTTTTCACCCGGCTGTTGCCGAGCATTGACAAACTCATCGAGGCCGACCGCGATCTGCACCAGCTCCTTGTGGCCGAACGCTCCATGCTCTTTACGGACGTCGGCGACGAGCGCTTCAAGAAACTGCAGAAAGCCTACGACGACAATCTCAAGCAGACCAAGGAGCGCTTCGCCGTATTCAAGTCGCTTATGGCCACGCCCGAGGAAAAGCAGTTCGCCGCCCAGTTCGACCAGGCCCTGGCCAAGTGGGAAGCGACGTCCGCCAAGGTGGTCAAGGCCCGGCTGGCCGACACCGAGGCGTCCAAGGCCGAGGCCATGGCCCTGTCCATGGGCCAGGCCGACGAACAGTTCGAATTCATGCGGGAATTCATCAACAAGCTGACCGAACTTGATCTGAACTACGCCGAGGTCCGCAACGCCGAATCCAAGGCGCTGTATGAAAAGACCGAGCTGATCATCGCCTGTCTTACCGGGGCCATGATCCTGTTTGCCGCCATCACCGGCCTGCTCATCACCCGGGGCCTGCTGCGCCGCCTGGGCGGCGAGCCCGAGGAGATCGCGGCCATGGCCCGGCAGGTGGCCGTGGGCGACCTTTCCCTGACCTTCCACGACGGGGCGCATCCGCAAAGCATCTATGCGGCCATGCGGGCCATGGTGGCTTCCTCGGCCGAGGTGGCCCAGGCCGTGGCCAAACTGGCCCAGGGCGACCTGGACGTGGACATCGCGCCGCGCTGCGAGGCCGACGGCCTCATGCGCTCCCTGGCCACGCTGATTGCCGCCGAAAAGGACATCGCCGATCTGGCCGGCAAGCTGGCCCTGGGCGACCTGGACGTGGCCGTGTCCAAGCGTTCGGACAACGACCGCCTGCTGGCCGCCATCGAGCGGCTGGTGGCCGCCGAAAAGGACATCGCCGCCATCATGGGCCGCCTCAGCAAAGGCGAGCTGGCCGTGGCCGTCACGCCGCGCGACCCGGCCGACCGGCTGCTCCATTCCCTGCGCGGCATGATCACCCGGGTCAGCGCCGTCATCCGCGAGGTCCAGGACGGCTCGGTCAACGTGGCCTCGGGCAGCGAACAGCTCTCGGCCTCGTCCTCGGCCCTGTCCCAAGGGTCCACCGAACAGGCCGCGGCCATCGAGGAATCCTCCTCGGCCATGGAGCAGATGGCCTCCAGCATCAGCCAAACCGCCGACAACGCCAAGCAGACCGAGGCCATCGCGGTCAAGGCCGCCCGGGACGCCAAGGCCTCGGGCGAGGCCGTGGTCCAGACCAAGTCCGCCATGAAGGCCATCACCGGCAAGATTTCCATCATCGAGGAGATCGCCCGGCAAACCGACCTGCTCGCCTTAAACGCCGCCGTGGAAGCGGCCCGGGCCGGCGAACACGGTCGCGGCTTCGCCGTGGTGGCCTCGGAGGTGCGCAAGCTGGCCGAGCGCAGCCAGGCCGCCGCCGCCGAGATCACCAATCTGGCCGCCACCTCCACCGACATCGCCGAAACCGCCGGCCAACTGCTCGAAAAGCTCGTGCCCGACATCCAGCGAACGGCCGAGCTGGTCCAGGAAATAAACGCCGCCAGCCAGGAGCAGAGCCAGGGAGCCAGCCAGGTCAACCAGGCCCTGCAGCAGCTCGACCAGGTCATCCAGCAAAACGCCGCCGCCGCCGAACAGATCGCCTCCACCTCGGAGGAGCTCTCGGCCCAGGCCGCCCAGCTCCAGCAGACCAGCGCCTTTTTCCGGGTGGAGCGTGACGGGGACGAGGAACGTCTCCGCCCGGCCGCCGCGTCGAGCCGGCGCGCCTTCATGCCGCCGCCCCCGGCCGGCAAGGCCCTGCCCCGCCAGACCGGCGGCCAGACCGGCGGCTCGCTCATCGATCTGGGCGAGGAGGACCCGGGCGACAGCCGGTTCGAGCGCTACTAACGACGGGTCCGGGCCAACCCCGGTCTTTTTCCTCACGAGAAACACGCAGGGGCGGCTTACGGGAGCCGCCCCTGCGTTGTGCCAAGGGTCCGGGCCAAGGAGCGTCTCTCTGGATGCGACACCTCTGCCCCGGCCAAGAAAACCCCGCGGAAATTGAGACTGTCCTGTCTGTGCTTGGCCGTGCGGGCTTGCGGGCGCAACTGACGGCAGGCCAATTCCGGCGGCGGCCGGGAGCGAACAACCTGCTCCCGGCCGCCGCCGACTCTTTTTTTGATCGTTATGCCGGCGCGACGATGCCCGCCACGGCCTTGGCCAGGCCGTCTTTGCCCGAAACCGCCAGGGTCTGGTAGAGTTCCATCATGGTCGCCTGGGAAAACACGTAGTTGCGAAACGCGTTGAACCGGGGCGACTTGTCGTCGGCGATGCCGTAGCGGTCCCGGGCCAGCTCGCCCAGGGCGGCGATGGACCATTTGCCGGCCGGCACGGACAGCACCCAGTCGTGGTCGCCCAGATGGCAGACAAACCCTTCCATGCGCCGGGGCAGAGGCAGCGTGTCGCCCGAAGGGGCCAAAAGCCCGGCCTTGCCCGCATCGACGCCGGCCAGGACGGCCGCCGCCTTGAGCCAGGCCACGGGTTCGGCCTCGTCTTTTTCCGAGCCGGGGTGGTTGTGGGCGCAGGCCTGGGCCGCCACGACCTCGGCCGGAATGCCGCGCACGATGGATTCGGCCAGGCTCAGCACATGGTGTTCCCCCGTGCCGGCCAGGGTCTGCTCGGGCCGCGACGCGCCGGATTCGCTCCAGGCAAAGACCCAGGGCTTGTGCAGGTCGTGGAGCATCTGGGAAACGACCACCGTGTCGCGGTCCAGGGAAAAGCCGTAGACGTCCTTGTAGGCGTCAAAAATCGCCAGGGTGATGCGCATGTTGGCGGCCACGTGCACGGGCAGGCCGCCGGGATAGGCGTGGTGGCTCTGGTAGCCGCTGCCCGGGGCGCTGCGAAAGGGCTGGGGCGAGGCGGCCGGATCGGCCGTAGGCGGCAGCAGGGTGTCGGCGGTCTGGCCCTTGAGCCAGTCCTTGGCGGCCAACTCCTCGGCCACGGCGGCCCGGTGCTTGGGATCAGCCAGCTTGGCGGCCAGGGTCGGAGCGGGATTGTCGAGGACGGCCTCGACCTTGGCCCGCAGTTCCGGGTTGGCGATGGTTGCGGCCACATCGCGCAGGTATTGCCAGGAAGCTCCCACCAACGGCGAGGCGTCGGCCATCTCCAGCGGCGTCATGGCCGCGACGGCGGCAAGAGCTGCGGGGCCGGAGGCGGCGGCCCGGGCCAGGGTCGGAAAAGCGGCCCGGGCCACGGCCACGCCGCCGACGGCCAGACCAAGGCGCAGAAACGCCCGACGGTCAAATGACAGGTCCATGAGCATATCCCTCCAAGTTTTGCAGGGATATGGACCTGCCTCGTGTCCGGCTGGTAGACGCCGGACGACGATTGCGCGACAAGGAGGGCAACGGGTCCGAAACCGCCGGCCCTTAAGTCGCGACCAGAACGGCCGAAGGGATGGCGAGGGTTTCTTATCCAGGCCCTGGAGGCGCGCATGAAACGGCTTATCCCCATTCTCCTTATCGCGGCGCTGGTCCTGGCCGGCCTGCCCGGCCGGGCGGCGGCCTTTGACGAACAGTCCGTCATGATCTGCGCCTTCCGTCAAGCCCTGGCCATGCTCACCTGCAAAACGCCCGACAAGTACAGCTTTGTCGGCGTACGTGACGGCGTCTACGTGTTCAACAGCCACTACGCCAAGGGATTCGCCGATTTCTACGTACAGCTAAACGGCGACCTGGCCATCTTCTCCAGCCGCGTCTGGCACGGCCGTATGCCTTCGGGGCGCATCGTCAAGGATTACGCCGCCGGCTGCGTCCAGGTCATCATCGACCCGCTGCCCTGCTCAAGCTTCCACACCGCCCGCTGCTGCGGCAGTCAGTAAGAGAAGAGGCCGGCGGCCGCCCCGGCCAGGCCCGGGCTGGCGGTGGTGTCGAACAGGGAAGGCAGAATGGTATCCATGGCAACCGACCCCCTTGTTTCAAGGCGTATCAGCGGCGCATAGGAAAACTTAATACGGCAAGGCTAAGCGGCGGCCGGCGATGACGCGCCAGCCCGTCGGATACCTGCCAACGGCGACGTTTCCAACGCTGCGCTTTCAGGGAAAAGCTCCCGAAAGCTCACGCGTCAGCCTCCTGCGGCGTCGGGCGCGCCAATGGCCTGCCCCGCACGCCCCCGTCAGATCGAAGCGAAGACCCCTGTCTGTGCGGCGGCGGTCATGCCCTCCGTCGTGATTTCCCGGCGGCGGCTGGCCTGTATGTCAGGCGGCCGCCGCCGAAAACCGCAGCGGCCTCAGGAAGCCCCGCCGTAGGCCGTCGAAGCGGTGTTGCCGTTGCTGCTCGACGACGAGCTCGACTCGCTTTGCTCCTGCAGGGCCTGGGCGTATTGAGTCTGCAGCTGGGCCAGCTCGTTTTGCAGCTGCATCTTCTTGGTGTCCTTTTCTTCCTCGGAAATGGCCTCGCTTTCGACCTTCTCGATTTCCTGCTGGAGCTGCTGGATCTGCTCCTTGAGGCTTTCCACCAGTTCGTCGGCGTCGTCTTCGTCGTCGTCCTCTTCGTCGTCGGACGAACCGGAGGAACCGGCCTGCATGGCCCCGCCGCCGCCCTGGGCCGCGCCGGCGGACTGGGCCTGGCCGCCGGCGGCAGCGGCAGAGGTTTCCTCGGTTTCGGTG
>DLGG01000204.1 GCA_002482565.1 Solidesulfovibrio magneticus | reverse complement strand
CTGGGGCAGCGGCTGGCCGAGCGCCGGGCGGCGCTGACGGCGGTCGCCGCCGGGGCGGCCAAGGCCCTTTGGGACGAGCGGGCGGCCTTGCAGGCACGGCTGCGCTGGCCCAAGGATTGCGAGGAATCCTTCCGGGAAACCTTCGCCGCCGCCCCTGACGGCCCGGGCCTGCCCCTCCGGGATACCGGGGTGCAGCGCCATGACCTGGGCGACGGCCGGACCCTGTATCTCGTCCAGTGCGACCAGGCCGCCTACCAGGGCGTCTATGCGGCCATGGAGACCGGCCCGGGCGACGGACCGGCCAAGCTGTTGCGGTTTCCCACGGCCGACGCCGACGGCGGCCGGGTCATCCGGCGCGAAGACGACTCCCTGGTGGGCGATATGCAGTTTGACGAGACGAACAAGACGCTTACCGTGCTGACCAAGGCCCGGGGCGTCGGCGACTGCGGCAGTTACGCCGTCTACGGGTTCGACGCGGCCGGCAAGCCGGCCGTCCGGGAGTTGCGGGCGCGGGAGTGCCCCAAAAAGGCCGGGCCGTATCTGCCGCCCGAGCGGTGGCCGCTGGTGGGACGCTGACGGGACATTATTTTCCCACTTCGCGCTCGATGACCTGGGCGAGCTGGCGGCCAAGGGCCGGGTTGCCCAGGCGGTCGGCGGCGTAGCGGGCGAGGCTGTCGGCGAGGTTGTCGGTGACGCTTGGCTGGCCGCCGCGCGGCGCGATGACGGTGCGGCCGTCGTGGTGGAATTCCACCCGGCCGGCGTCGATCCAGCCGAACAGGCCGTGGTGGTAGCGCACGGCCACGGATTTGCCCCAGTCGGCGCTGGAGATGGTCACGTCGAAGGGCGCGCCGGCCGCGGCCGGCCGGGGGACGAAAGCCAGGGCGAGGGCGACGACGAGACTCGCCATGGCGGCGGTGGATGGTTTCATGCCGCCTCCTTGCCGGCGGCGTTTTGTCGTCGGCCCAGGGGACATTGCAATTTTGTTGCCATAGGGCGCGGCGGGCCGGAACCGGTTGCCTGTGGCGCGGGCCGGCGCTAGGGTCTGACAGGGAGAAGGCCATGAAACGATACGCTTTTGCGCTGGCGCTGGTGTTGGTGTCGGGCTGGTTGGCGGCGGCCCACGGCGGCGTGGACGCCGGCTGGCAGCCGCTTATGGACCGTCTGGCCGCTGACGGTCTGGACCGGGTCTGGGTGGAAAAAGTGTTCGCCGGGGCCGGGGTGGATTACGAGCCCTCGATCATGGCCCGCAAGGTGGACGCCATGGTGCGCAAGCAGTTCGAGCCGCGTCCCGCGCCCACCAAGAAGACCTTGGAAGCCAGCAATTACCGCCAGTTCCTGACGCCGGCCAGCATCGAGGCCGGGGTGCGCTACATCCGGGAGAACCGGCCGGCCTTCGACCGGGCCCAGCGGGAGTTCGGGCCGCCGCCGGAGCTGATCTGCGCCTTTCTCATGGTGGAGACCAAGCTCGGCACGTATCTCGGCGACCAGGACGCCTTGAGCGTCCTGGCCAGTCTGGCCCGGGCTTCGGGGCTGGGGCAGATCGCGCCCTATATGAAGACCCTTCGCGGCGACGCCGAGCGTTCGGCCTATGCCGACTGGGCGGCCAAGGACCGGTCGGAGTGGGGTTTTCGGGAACTTGCGGCGCTTTTGCGCTACGCCAAGGCCAAGGGGCAGGGGCCGGGAACCATCCCGGGGTCGATCTACGGGGCCATCGGCATTTGCCAGTTCATGCCGTCCAATGCTTTGCGCTTTGGCGTTGACGGCGACAACGACGGGGTGCTGGATCTTTTTACCCCGGCCGACGCCATTGTCAGCGTGGCCAGCTATCTGCGAGGCCACGGCTGGGTCCCGGGCATGACGGCCGAGCAGCGCGACAAGGTGGTCTACGCGTATAACCACAGCGATTTGTATGTGTTGGCCGTGACCACGGTGGCCGACCGCCTCAAGGCGCGCCTGGGCGGATAGGGCCGCGCCCACGAAAAGCGCGTAGGGCATTTCGTTGGCAACAGCTTAAAACCATGAACTTTTCTTAAAAAAACTATCGTATTTTTAAGGTGCGCGCCCCTGGCGTCGTGCCCCCTTTCTCCCTTTTCCCCATTTGGGGGGTCCGGGGGCCTCAGGCCCCCGGCCGCCGGAGGCATCTTTTTTTCTATGGATTCGGCACCTTGAAAAATAGCGGGTCAGGCTTGCGGTTGGCGGAGAGGAAGCTGCCTTCGTAGTAGCCTTGGTTGAAGCCGTCGCGGTAGCCGGCGTAGTAGGCGCCGCGCGAGGTCAGGCGGCTGCGGGAGGGGCCGGTGGCCATCTGGTTGGTGCGGGCCTCGGCGAGCATGTCGCGGCGTCGGTGTTCCAGGTAGGCGATGCGTTCCCAGACTTGTTCGCGGCGGTCGGCCACGTGCGCGTCCTCTTCCTTGGGGCTTGGCGCACCGAGGAAGATGTAGGTCACGATGCCGATGATGACGATGAAGATGAGCAGATACTTCACGAAGCCCCGCCGCCTGGGGAGGCTCTCGGCCAGCGTCCTTGCCGGCCGGGGCTTTTCCCCTTTTACGACTCATCGGAGGCCGGGGGGGCGGTCTTTAGCCTTGGCGAAAAAAGCGGCTTAGGCCCGGGCGGCCGGGATGCCGTACTTTTTGAGCAGGGCGTAGAGGCGTGAGCGCGACAGGCCCGAGACGTCGAGCATCCGGCCGATGTCGCCGCCGTGACGGGCGGCCAGTTCGCGCAGGTAGCGGGCTTCGCGGCCGTCGCGGTAGTCGCGGAAGGTGGGCAGGGCCGTGGCGGCGGGCAGGTCGGTCAGGGCCGGCTCGGCTGGCGAGGGTGGGGCGTCGGCGGCCCGGCCGACGACCCGGTTGCGGGCGGCCATGACCCGGATGTGCAGGGGCAGGTGGACGGGGAGCAGGGCGTCGTCGGCCTGGGCCAGGGCCAGGCAGCCTTCCATGGTGTTTTTGAGTTCCCGGATGTTGCCGGGCCAGGGATAGGCCAAAAGCGCCCGGGAAAAGTCGTCCGACAGGGGCTTTGGCGGCAGCTCCTGGCGTTTGGCGGCATCGGCGGCGAAGTGGGCGGCCAGTTCCAGGATGTCGTCCGGGTGTCCGGCCAGGGGGGGCAGCTCAATGCCCACGCCCTGGAGGCGGAAGAGCAGATCTTCGCGGAAAAGGCCCTGCCTGGCCAGGGATTCCAGATCCTGGTTGGTGGCGGCCACCAGTCGGAAACGGCAGGGGACCTCTTCCAGCGCGCCAACCGGCCGCAACCGGCGTTCCTGGAGCACGCGCAAAAAGGCTTTTTGCACCGACAGCGGCATCTCCCCCACCTCATCGAGAAACAGGGTCCCGCCGTGGGCGCGCAGCAGCACGCCCTCGCGCCGGCGGTCCGCACCGGTGTAGACGCCTTTTTCCGATCCGAACAGCACGCTTTCGACGATGCTGGCCGGCAGGGCGGCGCAGTCCACCACCACGAAAGGGGCGGCGTGGCGCGGGCTGTTGTCGTGGATGGCCCGGGCGAAGAGCTCCTTGCCGGAACCGGTGGCCCCGGTCAAAAGCACGTTGACGTCGCTGCCGGCGGCCCGGGCGGCCTGTTCCAGGCAGGCGGTGCGGGCGGGGTTGCCGCCGAGGAGGCCGGGAAAATGGAAGACCGTCCTGGAATTGGCCCGGCCGCGCCGGTGCTCCATGGCGCTGACCAGGGGCGCGGTCATGGTTTTTACGGTGGGGGGCTTTTCGATGTACTCCCAGGCCCCTTGGCGCATGGCCCGTTCGGCCCCGTCGGGGTCGCCCCAGCCGGTGATGACGATGACTTCGGGGTGGGAGGGCGAGCGGCGGATGTCGGCGATGGCGTCGAGGCCGTTGCCGTCGGGCATGCGCACGTCGAGAAAGACCACGTCCACGTCGTCCTTGCCGGCCCGGCGCAGGCCTTCGGCCAGGGTGGAGGCCAGTGTGGGGGTATGGCCCAGGCGGTCCACGACCCGGGCCAGGGCGTCGCGGATGGTCTGGTCGTCGTCGATGATGAGCACGTTGCCCAAGGAGTCCTCCGGAGCGCGCGGCGATGTTGCCGCTCGCCCTTTTGGATGACCACGCGGCCAGCAACTGTCAAGGGGCGACGCGGCCGGGCGGCGTGACGTGTCGCCCGGCTGCGGGAGGGATGGGGCGGGGAGTTCGTGGCGGCGGACGGATCGTCGCCAAGGGCGGCGCAGGCCTTGTCGCGGCGGTCCGGGGAGCGTGCCCCGGACCGCCGCGAGGGGCAGGGGATTACTTGCCGACCACGCCGGGCTTGCGGGGCCAGCCTTCCAGGCCGAAGTCGTTCTCGGGCACGGTGTTGTTGACGTTAAGGGCCCGGGCCTTTTCCAGATTGGCCCTGGCGCAGGCGTCGTCGCCAAGCCGCATGCAGGCGACGCCGAGGTTGTAGTAGGCGTAGCTTAAATAATCCACGCAAAGGGGCTTGGTCAGGGCCTGGCGCAGGGCCGCGGCGGCTTCGGCGTTCTTGCCGGCCACCAGCAGGTCCGTGCCCTGCTTGTAGAGCATGACGCCGTCCTTGGACGAGCAGCGCCACCAGGGTTTGCCGGCCTTGCCCTTGGCGGCCTTGCCGCCCATGGCGGCGTATTCGGCCGGGTCGATCTTTCCGTCCTTGTTGAGGTCGATGATGGCGAAGACTTCCATGGTCAGGCCGGAGTTGAAGACCACGATCTCCTCGAAGATGATGACGCCGTCGCCGTTTTTATCGACGTTTTTAAACGGCGGTTTTTTCCAGGCATGGGCCGTCCCGGCCAGGGCCAGCATGGTCAAGAGCACGGCGAGCTTGAGCAAGGCGCGTTTCATGGGGGTCCCTCCTTGGCAGTGGTTGGCGGTCAGGGCCAGCCATAGCACAGGGCCGGGCGTTTGGGCAGGGGGAGCGGGCTTTCCCCGCGAAAAAAACATGACGGCCGAAGCGAAAACGACGGCGTCGATCAGTCGGCCGGCTCCCAGCGGGCGCCGTCGGCGCTTAGGCGCGTGGCCATGGTCTTGCGGGAACCGCAGTGGCGGCAAAAGACCTCCACGATGCGGGCCTCGTCGGCCCGGCCGGCCTCGGAGGAGACCAGGGCCGGACGGTTGCAGAAGATGCAGTCAAAGCGGGGCTGTTCGGCGGCCGGGGACGGCTTTTGCAGCACAAAGCTCATGGCGTTCCTCCTGGCTGACGTCCTGCCGTGGCCGGCTCCCGGGAGCGGCGCTATCGGTCAAGCACGTGTTTTTCCGGCACGAAGCAGGTGAAGGTTCCGGTGAAGACGTCGTCTTCGCCCCGGCGCACGGTGACGGCGACCAGGCGTTTCTTGCCGGCGGTTTCGGTGAGCCGGGCTTCGGCCATAAGCGTCTCGCCGACCACCACCGGGGCGGTGAAGCGGACCTCGGCCGCGCCCAGAACCACGTTGGGGTCGTTTACGGCCAACATGGCGGCGTAATCGGCCAAGCCGAAGACGAAGCCGCCATGGACAAGCCCCCGGTCGTCGGCGGCCATGGCCGGCAGGGCGGTGAAGGCCACCCGGGCCAGGCCCGGCTCCAGGGATTCGGGCCGGCCGCACAGGCCGGGATCGATGCGCTGGTGGGTGTTGACGTCCATGGGGCGGTCTCCTGTCCTTTCGGGATGCCAAAATGTCGGGCGCGCGGCAAACAAAAAGGGCCGTCCTCGCGGGAGGACGGCCCTTTGGCTTCGCGAAGCGGGCGAAATTTAGCTGCCGACGGCGGTGGCGACTTCGTTGAAGGTGGCGGTGAGGTTGGTGCCGATGGAGGTGACGGCGGTGATGATGACGGCGGCGATCAGGGCGGCCATGAGGCCGTATTCCACCGCGGTGGCGCCTTCTTCGTCACGGATGAACTGGGTGATGGCGGTCAGCATGGCGTGTCTCCTGGTATGTAAAGTTGTTTTGGGTTCCTGTGCGTCTCGTGCCTTTCCTATAGCAGGGGGCGTGCCAAACTTGATTGAGAGCCTAAGATGCTTGATTTGTGGACTTAATAAGTGTGTGGCGCTGGCTTGGGTCAGAGCTCGTGGATTTCTGGCGCAGCATTCCAGCAGAAATGGAGTCGAGGACACAGGGGCGTAGCGGCCGGCGAGGCCGGCAAACGCAAAGGGCCGTCCTCGTGGCGAGGACGGCCCTTTGGCTTCGCGAAGCGGGCGAAATTTAGCTGCCGACGGCGGTGGCGACTTCGTTGAAGGTGGCGGTGAGGTTGGTGCCGATGGAGGTGACGGCGGTGATGATGACGGCGGCGATCAGGGCGGCCATGAGGCCGTATTCCACCGCGGTGGCGCCTTCTTCGTCACGGATGAACTGGGTGATGGCGGTCAGCATGGCGTGTCTCCTTGGTATGTAAAGTTGCTTTGGGTTCCTGTGCGTCTCTTGCCCAAAACAAAGCATAGGCCGTGCCAAATCGAATGTTAAAATTAACATGCTGTTTTGGATGAAGTATTTGTACCCTCTGTGGGTGGCCGGTCACGCTTTGGTGGAATGGCAGGAAGCTGATCCAGTAATAATGGGGTCAGGGCGCGGGAGATTTCGGGACGCATCGGGCATCGATGAGGCCCAAGCGTTTTTCCGCGCCGGTCGGCGGCAGGGCCCGAAGGGTCAGGACGTGGCGGCCCGGCGGCAGGGTAAGCGCGAAGGACAGGGGCGTAACCAGGGCGGAACAATCGATGGTCGCGCCCTCCGGCAGCGGCGTGCCGTCGATGTTCACCGTGACCGGCGCGGGGGCTGCGACCGTGGCCGCAAGCGTCACCCGGACCGCCTCGGACGTGTTGTTGACCAGGGCCAGCTCGGCCGTGTCACCGGCCCAGACCATGTCGCCGGTGACGGACCGCTCGGGCGCGGAAAAGCCCGGGCCAAAGCGCAGGACCACCGGCGCGGCCTCGCCCGTGGCGAGACTGCGGGCCGCAAGCCTGGCCATGGAGGCCGGCGAGAGCCCGTTGCCGGCGATGTCGGTGCGCGAATACCGGCCGCCGCCGACGGCAAGGGGGATCACCCGCCAGCCCGAGGCGTCGCGGAAGACGAGATCGTAAAAACGGTTGGCCGCGTCCATGGCCACCACGGCCTGGTCGGCCAGGAGGTTCGGCGTGTCCGGGGCGGCTGCGTACGGATCGGCCGGAGCCGGACCCAGGCCGGTCACCCGGGCCAGGACCAGGGCCGTGTCCCGGTCCAGCAGGCCGGACAGGCGACGCAGCACGTAGACCGGCGTTTTGCCCGGATCGGCCTCGCCCAGCTCCGATGCCACGGTCAGCCCCCGGCCGGCGTGGGCGCGGAAATAGGCCGGCCAGTAGTCCGGGCCGACCAGTTCGGTGTTGACGGCGGTGAACAGGTCCGGGGCGACAAGGCGCGCGCCCTCGGGCAGGCCGGCGATGAGCCGGCTTTGGTAGGCCAGGGCGGCCACGCGCCAGCGCGCCCCGGCCGCGATCTTGGAATCGCGCACCGAGGCGTTGACCGAGGCGTTGACCAGGGCGGCCAGCCCCACGGCCAGGCCGAGCAGGGCGGCGACGACGCGCCGGGGCCTGTCCGACAGCCGTCCGGCCAGGGCCAGGGCGGCCAGGGCCAGCAGCACGGCCACGGCATAGAAGGAAAAGGTGGTGGTCACGTACCAGGCCAGGCCCGAGGCGGCCGGTTCCTGATATTTGGGGGACAGGGCAATCAGCGCATTGGGGCAGACCACGGCAAAGGCGCACAGGACCCAGGCCAGCCAGGGCAGGCGCGCCCGGACGGCCCGGTCCAGGCAATAAGTGGTCAGCCCGCCGGCCAAAAGGCCCAGGGCGACCCAGGCCGGGGCAAGCAGGGACAGGTTGGCGGCAAGTTCCGACAGGTACTGGCCAAAGGACAGGACATAGGCTTTGGCAAACTGCGGGAAGCGGTTGACGTATTCCAGGTTGAAGGCAAACCCGCCCAGGGGCAGGGCTGGGAGGCTGTAGGCCCAGGCCGTCTTGAGGATGACCGCCGGGCTGGTGAGATCCAGGGCGTTGCCGGCGTACTGGCTGGGGTGGGCCAGACGGTAGCCGAGGTAGACGGCGGCGTAGGCCGGCAGCACGGCAAAGGCCGGGACAAGGGCGCGCGCCCGCTGCCGCGCGCTGCCCCGGGCGGTCAGCCAGACCAGGCCGGCCAGGACCGGGACATAGGCGACAAAGGCCTCAAAATGGGCAAACGACAGGAACAGGGCCAGATTGGCCGCGACGAGCCAGCCCGTGCGTCCGGTCTCGGCCCGGCGCGCCAGGGCGTAGGCAGCAAAAAGCAGGCAGAGCATCCCGGAATCGAAGACCAAGGGATAGGCGGTCAGGATGTTGTGGTGCCAGTTGTCCTGGTACAGGCTCAGGGCCAAAGTCGCGACGAGAAGGCCCAGTTCCGGGCGGCGCGACAACCGGGCGGCCAGGGCGGCCAGGGTGGCGATGACGCCCAGAAATCCGGCCAGGGCCGCGGCCCGGCGCAGGGGCGGGCTGTCCATGCGATAGGCCAGGCTGGTCAGGCCCACGTGGAGATAATGGTGGAACCGGCCCGAGCCGGCGGCCAGCTCGGCGCTAAACGCCCCGATGCGGCCGTCGAGCACGGCACGCTCGTAGGTCAGGTCGTCGCTGGCCGTGGGGCCGCTTCGCGGCACGTCCCAAAAGGCCAGGACGGCCAGGGCGCACAGGGCCAGCCCGGCCAGGAACCGGCCGGCGGGCCGCATGGCGTCGTTCATGGCCTGCCGGCTACCAGCCAAGGACGTAGTAGCGCAAGTAGATGTAGCCCATGGAGACGGCGATGGTTCCCAGCGTCACGGGCGCGCCGTACTTGAGGAAGCGGGCGAAGGTGATCTTGTGGCCGGCTTTTTCCGACAGCCCGACCACGATGACGTTGGCCGAGGCCCCGATGGCCGTGCCGTTGCCGCCCAGGCAGGCCCCCAGGGCCAGGGACCACCAGACCGGCAGCATGGTGGGGTGGGTGTAGAGGGCAGGCCCGGTGAGGCCCGTTTCCGGGCCGAGGACCTTCTCGGCCAGCTCGGCCAGAAGCGGATTCATGGTGGCCACGAACGGAATGTTGTCCACGATGGCCGAGGCGATGCCGGAAAACCAGACCATGACCATGGACAGCAGGAGCATGGAGTCCTTGGTGGGGTGGGTCAGCGCGATGACCTTCTGGGAAAACACCTCGATGAGCCCGGCTTTGACCGTGCCGCCGATGATGATGAAAAGGCCGATGAAGAAGAAAATGGTGGGCCATTCCACGTCCTCGAAGACCTTTTGCGGGTCTTCGCCGGAAACGAGCAACAACGTCGAGGCCCCGAGCAGGGCGATGGTGGCCGGCTCGAAACCGAGAAAGCCGTGGAGGGTAAAGCCCAGGATGGTCAGCCCGAGGATCAGGCCGGATTTTTTGAGCAGCGCCGGGTCGCGGATGAGCGCGCTCTCGTCCATGGCCAGGATGCGGGCCTTTTGGGCCGCGTCCACATGCAGGCGTTTGCCGAAGACCAGCTTCCAGGCGAACATCCAGGCGGCCATGACGACGATGATGGCCGGGGTGAGGTGGACGATGAAGTCCATGAAGTCCAGGCCGGCCTTGGAGGCGATCATGATGTTGGGCGGGTCGCCAATGAGCGTGGCCGTGCCGCCGATGTTGGAGGCCAGGGCCTCGGTGATGAGAAAGGGCACGGGATCGATTTCCAGTTCCTTGGCCACCAGCAGCGTCACCGGGGCCAAGAGCAGCACGGTGGTGACGTTGTCGAGCAGGGCCGAGGCCACGGCCGTGACCACGGCGAGGATGGCCATGATGGCGAAGGGCTCGCCCCGGGCGATCTTGGCGGCGCGCACGGCCACATACTGGAACACGCCCGTCTTGGTCATGATGTTGACCATGATCATCATGGAAATGAGCAGGAAGATGACGTTCCAATCCACGCCGAGGTCGGCGTCGTGAAAGGCGTCGTGCTGGGTGAGCACCTTGGCGGCCAGGGTGAGCGCCGCGCCGAAAAGCGCCACCTTGGTCTTGTTGATCTTTTCCGAGACGATGACGGCGTACGCGCCGACGAAGATGGCGGTGGCGATCCAGAACATGGGCGGGCCTCCGGGATGCTACAGGCCGCAGGAGCCGGCCATGACCACGAGAATGGTGCGTCGGGTGACCTCGCCCACCACCCGGCCCGTCGCGTCGACCACGGGCAGGACGTTGTGGCGGCCCTCGGCGAAATAAGCCTCGGCGGCGAACACCGTGTCGTCCGGGGAAACGGTGACGAGGCGGCTGGTCATGACGTCGCCGGCGGTCTTGTCACGGCAGGCGGCGGCGAAGCCGTCGCGCACCACCGTATCGTCCTCGGGCAGGGCCCGGGCCAGCCCCGAATCCACGTAAAAGGGCAGGGCGGCCCGCAGCAGGTCGTAGCAGCTGACCACGCCGACCAGCCGGCCGGCCTCGTCCTCGACATAGACAAGGCGCGAATCGCGGCGGCGATGGGCGGCGACCAGTTCGCCAAAGGGGGTGTCGCGGCGGGCCCGGGAGAGGTTGGTTCGCATCAGCTCGCGTAGGCGCATGACAACTCCTTCGATCCGGGCAAGAGGGGCCGGACCGCTTTGGGGATGCTCCAGAATTGCGAAAAATGTCAAGTTCTGGCGAGGACCTCGGGGTTGAGGCAGGTGGGCGGCCTGGTCCCCTCCAGCATGGCGATGAGATTTTGGGCGGCCAGCACGGCCATGCCGTCGCGGGCCTCGGCCGTGGCCGAGCCGATATGCGGCGTGATGACGACATTGGGCAGCGCGGCCAGTCCCTCAGCCAGGCGCGGCTCGAATTCGTAGACGTCCAGGCCCGCCCCGGCGATGCGGCCCTCTCCCAGGGCCACGACAAGGGCGGCCTCGTCGATGATGGGGCCGCGTCCGGTGTTGACGAGGATGGCGGTGGGCTTCATGCGGGCAAAAGCGGCGGCGCCAAAGGCGTGGCGGGTGGTTTCGGTCAGGGGCGCGGTGATGCTTATGACGTCGGCGGCGGCCAAAAACTCCTCGAAGGGCAGATAGTCGGCCCCGAATTCGGCTGTCAGCGCCGGATTGGGCTTGCGCCCGCCGCAGGCCACGACCTTCATGTCAAAGCCGCGCGACAGCCGGGCCACGGCCAGGCCGATGCGCCCCGGGCCGTAGATGCCCAGGGTTTTGCCGGAAAGTTGCATGCCGATAAATTGCAGCGGCCCCCAGCCCGACCACCGGCCCGAACGCAGCACCGCGTCCGAGGAGACGACGTGGCGGGCCGTGGCCAGGATCAGGGCAAAGGCCAGTTCGGCCGTGGCCTGGGTCAGCACGTCCGGGGTGTTGGACACGGGCAGGCCCCGGCGGGTGGCCTCGGGCACGTCGATGTTGTCGTAGCCCACGGCGTAGTTGGCGTAGCCGCGCAGTTTGGGGCAGGCGTTGAAAAAAACGGCGTCGATGCGGTCGGTGAGAAGGCCGATGACGCCGTCGGCGTGTGCCGCCTGGGCCAGGAGTTTGTCGCGGGTCAGGGGCCGGTCCTCGGGGTTGACCCAGACGGTGGCGCGCTCGCGCAACAGGGCCAGCCCGGCCTCGGGAATGGCCCGGGTGACGACGACATGGGGCAGGGGCTTGGTCATGGCGGACTCCTGATGGCGCGGCCGGTGGTTGATGCTCCCTAAAACGTTGCCGATGCCTCGGGGCTTGTCAACGCGGACGGTGAAGACGGCTTGCGGAAAATACGTGCTTATGAAATAGATTTGCACGTATCCATAAGAAAAGGAGTACCCCATGGCCACCATCTACGCCACCTGCCGGGGCGACCGGCGTTTCTACGACGGCGAGCTGCGCGACACCCTGACCCTGGCCGACGCCGTGGCCGCGGCCCGGCCCGGGGATGTGGTGCAGCTGTTGCCAGGAGCATTTTTTCCGCCCACCCGCATCGACCCGGACAACCCGGCCCTGGCCGAGGCCTTCCCGGTGGAGATACGGGGGTTCGCCGGCAGCGAGGATGCACCGTTGACCATCCGGGGCTTTGGGCCGACCACGGCCTTTTATGGCGAAGGCAAGGCCGAGATCGCCGATGCCCGGTTGCCCACCGCCGATCAGTTCGCCTTTTTCAAGCTCTTCGACAGCCAGTGGGTGGTGTTCGAGAATTTCGACGTGGCCGGCTGCTGGCCGTGTTTCCTTTTTATGGAGCACAGCCGCTACGTCACGGTGCGCAACGTCCGGGCCTTTGACGGCCGCTACGTGGTCTTCGCCCGGGGCGAGCGCAGCCACCACATCCTCATCGAAGGCTGCCGCTGGCGGCAGGACCCCACCGGGGCGCTGTGGCGCGACATCACCTGGGAAGCGGTCAAACGCGAGGACGAGACCGGCTACTATTACTACAACGGCGGCTTTTTCGGCTCGGTGGACATTTCCGGGAGTCTGGTTTTTCGCGAAAACACCCTGTGCACGTCCTTCAACGGGCTGCGCCTCAAGGCCAGCGCCAGCAAAGGCGGCCGGCTCAACCACAACGTGGAGATCACCGGCAACCGTTTTCACCGGCTTCGCGACAATCCGGTGGAGCCCGAACGCACGGCCGTCAACTGGTATATCCGGGGCAACCGCATCGTCAACGCCCATGCCTGGTTTTCCATGGACAACGTGGCCGGCGGCTTTTGGTACTACTGCGGCAACACCGGCTATTTCAACGACAAGCCCGGCCTGCCCGAGGGCGACAACACCGGCGGCGCGGTCTACAAGTACGACGTCGAGGGCGGGATGCCGGACCGGCCGGTGCTGGCCGCGTTTAACACCTATTTCCTGCGGGCCAACCTCATCAAGGAAGGCCGCACCAAGCATCTGCGCCATATCGACAACGTGGTGCTGTTCTGTACCCCGGCCGACCTTCGCGGTTACGATCCCGACCCGCCGTGCCCGTTTCCGGCCTCCTGCCCCGACCCGTGCGCCCCATCGCCGCTGACCGCCGATCCCGAAAGCTTCGGCTGCGTGCCGCCCATGGCCGAACCCGGGCCGTCGTTCGTGGCCTCGCCCGAATTTCTGGACGATCCGGCCGGCGACCATATCGTTTTTGACGGCGACCTGACCAACCGGCCCTGGCCGGCGGGATTTGAGTCGGCCGGGTTTGAAACGGCCGGGCGCGTCGCCCCGGAGCTGCGTTTTCGCGCTCCCTTCGCCGGCGATCTGCGGCTTTCCGGGCCGCTCTTGCCGGCCGTGCCCGTGACCCTTGCCGCCGGGACCGACTGGGCCGGGGACTACGACTGGCAAAGCCCGGCCCTGGCCGTGTCCGGCGCGGCCCAGCCGGCCGGCGCGCCGGCTCCGTGTCCGCCCTTTGTCTTTTGTATGCCGGCCGATCCGGCCCCGGGCTATGACGAGGCCCCCCGGCCCGTGGACCTGTCCTTGGAGGCCGGCCGGCTGGTGGTCCACTGTTCCCGGCCCCTGGCCGCCGGGAGCTGCCGGGCGCTGGTGCGCGACCGCCGGGGCGAGGTCGTGGAGGTCGCCGGCCGGACCGACGGCACGCGGCTTTTTCTCGCCATCCCGGGGGGTTGGCGGCGCAAGGCGGCCGGGGTGGTCCTGCCGGCCGATCTGACTGGCGCGGACGGGCAACGGGTGAGCGCGTGGGGAAATGATCCCCGGGTGACGATTTCATCAAAAATTCACTTTACAACGGCGACGGAAGGCTTAACTGTATGATCAACGGCAACCTCGAAAGAGGTCAATCCCTAGCAGGAGGAAGCCCCGTCACGAATGCCGTATCCCATACCCGGCGAGTCGAGTCGCCCCAGTAGGAAGGCGGGAACGGGCAGCAAACCGGACCGCCAGAATGCAAAGGACAGCTCCGATTGCGTTGATGGATAGTCGGCGTCGCGGCGGACGAGAACGGCCGCACAGACCCCGCTGGCTTCCCGGGAATGACGAGAACGTGACAACGCGCGAAAGCGCAAGATGGAGGTTGACTCCGATGGGCCAGAAGTGAACATATCCGGCGAATGGAGTCGCCCTGTCGGCCCGGCTGCTTGAGGGCCGGAAAGCGAAAGGATTTGCCCGATCGCTTGAGTGACCCCGCCTGCGGCAGGTAGCCCCCTCGGGGGAGGAGGCCGCCGCGCTGGGGAAAAGGTCCTGGAATTTCGGAAACACGCAAAGAAGATTTGCGCGAGCGTCGCGCCCAAACCATCATGAACCCACTCCCGGCGAGATGACTCGCCGCGAAGTCGGGGACCGGAGGTTCTCTCCGGAACCCGCCGGGCGGGGGGAACCGCCTTCCCGCCGGGTGCTTCGGGCACGGATCGGCCGCAACAGCCGAAACAATCCGATGCCGCGACGATTGGGAAACTGGTTTCGGCAATATACGAACAAGACCACTAGCGACCTCGCCTGGCCCCGACGGACCGGGCGAGGTCTTATTTTTATCCTTGGAGGATCGCCGCATCATGACGAGCCAGATCAAGACCGCCTTGCTGCTTGGACTGCTGACCGCGCTCATTCTCATCGTCGGCCAGGCCATGGGAGGCCGCACCGGCCTTGTCATCGCCTTTGGCATGGCCCTGGTCATGAACGTCGGCAGCTACTGGTTTTCCGACAAGATCGTGCTGGCCATGTACGGCGCGCGCGAACTCTCCCCGGCCGACGCCCCGGGCCTGCACGCCATGGTCGAGGAGCTGGCCCGAAACGGCGGCATCCCCAAGCCCCGGGTGATGATCATCGCCCAGGAAGCCCCCAACGCCTTTGCCACGGGCCGCGATCCCGCCCACGGCGTGGTGGCCGTCACCGAAGGCATCCTGCGCCTGCTCTCGCCCGAGGAACTGCGCGGCGTCATCGCCCATGAGCTGGGGCACATCAAAAACCGCGACATCCTCGTGCAGTCCATCGCCGCCGTGCTCGGCGGGGCCATCGTCATGATGGCCAACATGCTCCAATGGGGCGCCATCTTCGGCCTGGGGCGCGGCAGCGACGACGAGGAGGGCGGCGGCTCCGGGGTGGTGGGCAGCCTGCTCATGGCGATTTTGGCCCCTATCGCGGCTTCGCTCATTCAGATGGCCATTTCCCGCTCCCGGGAATACCTGGCCGACGCCACCGGCGCGCAGCTGTCCGGCACGCCCCTGGCCCTGGCCGGGGCCCTGGGCAAGCTCGACGCCTATTCCCGCCAGATTCCCATGAACGCCAATCCGGCCACGGAAAACATGTTCATCGTCAATCCCTTCGCCGGCATGTCCATGGCTTCGCTTTTTTCCACCCACCCGCCCACCGAGGACCGCATCCGCCGGCTGCGGGACATGGCCGGGCGCTAGGTTTCTTTGCAGCCCGAGAGCGAACGGACGGGGCGCGGCGACGCGCCCCGTGTTTTGTTGGTCGCCGACAAATGGCCTGAAAGCCCCTCTCGGCAAAATCCTGCAAGGCATCCTGGAGGGCGCTGAGCGATGAATTTTCCTCGACAGCAACGGCTCGGAAGAACAAGGATTGGCTAACGGGAAGATAAGCCTGAGTATCGAGGATGTTGGCGACGTTTACATGCAACCCCCGAAACGATGAGGCCCTCGGACCAAACCGTGGAATAATTGACAGGTCGAGCGCGGAGACTTAAGATTGCATGGTTCAATGAAGCGACCGGACAGCGGAACATCTCAGACTCTGCCCGAGTCAGGACGAAGGACATGGTCTTAAAGGGGTAATCAATGGACATTGACTCGAGTTCCGATCACCATGCCAACGGCGACTTGCTGCAACTGGTCACCTTTGAGATCGGCGATGAAGAGTTTGGGATAGATATTCTCAAGGTCCAAGAGATCATCCGCACCATGGCCATCACCAAGGTGCCGAACTCGCCGCCCCACGTCGAAGGCGTCATCAATCTTCGGGGCAAGGTCATCCCCGTCGTCAATTTGCGCAGCCGTTTTGCCATGGACACTCGCGTCCACGACAGCCAAACGCGCATCATTGTCGCGGACCTGCATCGCGTGGTGATCGGGTTCGTCGTGGACGGCGTCTCTGAAGTGCTTCGGATTCCCTCCAGCACGGTCGAACCGCCGCCAGCCGTCGTCTCCGGCATCGAATCCGAATACATCAAGGGTGTGGGCAAGCTCGACAACCGGTTGTTGATCCTGCTTGACCTCGATAAGCTCATCCCTGTCGAGGAACTCGTTTTCCACTAAGCCGACCTCCCGGGGCTGGCTATTTCCCTCCCCCCGCAGTAGCTTGCCCCCGTCGCCGGACCGGTTCAGTTTTCCCATCCGCCGCCGGCAAGGGGTCCCCATGCTCGAATCCAAGGCTTTCCAGCGCGCCGCCATGGCCGTGTGGCTTTTTTCCGTGGCCTCGGTGTGCTACCTCTCCTTGCTGCCGGCCATCGAACTGCCGGTCAAATTCTGGAACGCCGACAAGGTCTACCACCTCATCGGCTACGGCTGGCTCGGCTTTCTGCCCCTTTTCGCCTTCGCCCGGGGCGGGACGGCCCGAAACGCCGCCTACCTGATGATTCCCCTGGGCGCTCTCCTCGAATGGGGCCAGTCCTTCGTGCCCGGCCGGGCCTCCAGCATGATGGACGCCGTGGCCAACGCCGTGGGCGTCTTTCTCGGCATCTGGCTGGCCGAAACCCTCATGGCCCGCTGCCGTGGCTGCAAAGGCCTTGGCGGCGATGGCGAGCGCTTGTAAGAAGGGAAGATGCCTCCGGCGGCAGGAGAGGCTCTGCCTCTCCTGGACCTCTCCGCTGGGGGCCTGAGGCCCCCAGGCCCCCCAACGGGGGAAAAGGGGTAAAGGGGTTTTCGGGGCGTATGCGGGCCAGCGCGCGGCCCTGTTGCATTTCCCAGACTCCTGTCGCCCAACGGCCGACTTTGGTCTCGTCATTGGCGTCGTCTTTCCCGCCATTTGCCGTTTTTCGTGAGACCGTTTTCTGTCCCGCACGCTTGCCCGCCCGCAATCCCTCGCCATCCCGCGCTGCTTGCCCGGCCTGACGTTTTTGCCGCCATGCCGGCTTTCTGATGGCTTCGATTAGTTTTATGAATGTTCCATGTTTTTGCACCCTTCGCATTGTCATAACCCCCTGGTCGCGGTAGGGTATCCCAAACCTTTTATCAGGAGAGGGGACCATGGGACATGCCGGCAAAGGGGGCGTGCGGCTCCTTGTCGTGGCGGGGCTTGTGGTCGTTGGCGTGGGACTGTTCCTGGCCCTTGGCCCGCCGGGGCTCTTGGCCAAGTCCGAAACGCCCGACTTTTGCGCTTCCTGCCACGTCATGGAGTCGCAGTACGAGGCCTGGTTCCACCACGGAGCGCACAAACGCATCCGTTGCGTGGACTGCCATCTGCCCAACGACAACACGGCCAGCCACTATCTGTGGAAAAGCATCGACGGGATGAAGGACGTGGTCGTCTTCCATTCCGGCCGGGTGCCTGACGACATCCGGATCTCGGCCCACGGCAAGGAAGTGGTGCAGGCCAACTGCATCCGCTGCCACGAAACGGCCGTGGAAATGATCGACCAGAAGCGCTGGTGCTGGGACTGCCACCGCCGGACCATGCACCGGCATGTGGGCGTGCCGTTTACGCGCTAAGGGCGCGGCCAAACGGCGCAGGCAAATACGGCATGACGGCGGACCGTCGCGGCAAGACGCCTATCCCTTGCCGGGACAACGCCGACGACAACCGAGTCCATTAAAAAGAGGGAAGCGCATATGCGGGGCAAACTGTTGTACAAACTGGCCATGGGCGCGGCGCTGGCCGCCTTTCTCTTCGTCCCCTACGCCTGCTCGCCGCCCAAGCCCGAGCCGGTCAAGACCGTGGTCATCCCCGACGGCGAGATCGATCCGGTCGTGTGGGGCAAGGCCTATCCGGAAGAGTACGAAACCTGGAAGATGACCGAGCAGCCCACCCCGGCGGGCAAGAGCAAATACAAACGCGGTTTTGACGCCGATCGCATCACCTACGACAAACTGGCCGAGTTTCCCTACATGGCCCTGCTGTTTAACGGCTGGGGCTTTGGCGTGGAATACAACGAGCCGCGCGGCCATGCCTACATGGTGCGCGACCAGCTGGAAATCGACTCGGCCCGGCTCAAGGCCGGCGGCGTCTGTCTGACCTGCAAAAGCCCCTATGCGCCGCTTCTGGTCAAGGAAATGGGCGTCGACTACTACAAGCTGCCCTTCAAGGACGTGCTCAATAAAATCCCCGAGCAGTTCCGCACCCTGGGCGTGGCCTGCATCGACTGCCACAACAACAAGGACCTCTCGCTCACCGTCTCGCGGGGCTTCAGCCTGACGCCGGCCCTGGAAGGCATGGGCGTGGACTGGAAAAAGCTCACCCGCCAGGAAATGCGCTCCGTGGTTTGCGCCCAGTGCCACGTGACGTACAACATCCCCAAGGACAAGGACATGCAGTCCGTGGGCGTGTTCTTCCCCTGGCAGTACGGCAAGTGGGGCGGCATCACCGTCGAGGACGTCATCAAGAAGATCAAGAGCGACGACTCGGTCAAGGAATGGAAGCAGACCGTCACCGGCTTCAAGCTGGCCTTCATGCGCCATCCCGAGTTTGAATTCTATTCCAACAACAGCGTGCACTGGAAGGCCGGCGCGGCCTGCGCCGACTGCCACATGCCCTACACCAAGGTGGGCGTGCGCAAGGTGTCCGACCACCGGGTGACCAGCCCGCTCAAAAACGACATGAAGGCCTGCATCCAGTGCCACACCGAAAGCCCGGATTGGCTCAAGCAGCAGGTCATCACCATCCAGGACCGCACCGCCTCGTTGCAGATCCGAGCCGGCAACGCCACCGCCGTCACGGCCAAGCTCTTCGAGGCCGTGCACAAGGCCAAGGAGCAGGGCAAGGCCATCGACCAGGCCCTTTACGACCAGGCCAAGGACTTCTACGAGGAGGCCTTCTACCGGTCGCTGTACATCGGCGCGGAAAACTCCATGGGCTTCCACAACCCCACCGAGGCCCTGCGCGTGCTTGGCGACTCCATCGCCTTTGCCGTCAAGGCCGAGGCCTACCTGCGCCAGGTGCTGACCAAGGCCGGCGTGGACGTGCCCATCAAGGTCGATCTCGAACTGGCCAAGTATCTGGAAGGCCGGGGCTCCAAGAAGCTCGGCGCGCCCGCCGATCAGGAGTTCAAGGACCCCATGGGCGTCCAGGACCGCTTCTAATCCGCCAGGTCCCGACAAGCCAAACGCCCGCCCCGGAGCCTCCGGGGCGGGCGTTTTTCGTTGGGGGCGGGCGGCCCTGCTGCCGGCATGGCGGCGCTGGGCCGCCGTCATGTGGATGACCGGCCGGAACAGAAGGGCCGGGCGAGGGCAAGGCCGTTGCGACGGCTGGCTTGACCCGTGGCGATGTTTGCACTACCCGGCAGCATTATCCCCCAAAGTTCGCACGGAGTGGCCCATGACAACGCCGCGTGCCTTGTTGCGTCCCGTAACGCTCTTGGCCCTGTGCCTGTGCCTCGTGGCCGCCAGTCGCCCGGCCCGGGCCGACGACAGCGCCGCCGCCTACGACGCGGCCGTCCTCGAAGCCAAGGCCCATGCCGCCGACCCCGGCCCCTGGAGCGTTTCCAACTTGAAGGTCATCGCCGGCCCGGGCTCGGGCGACGGCAACGCCTACGTGGACGGCAAGGTGGTGGCCGCCACCTTCACCAAATCCTCGTATTACACCAGCGCCTATCCCGGCCTGTCCATGACCGTGTACGGCCAGCCCGCCTCCAGCGCCTCCTGGGTGACCGTGGGCGGCGAACTCAAGTCCTATCTGACCAGCCAGGGCGTCACCTTTGCCGACGTCAAGCTCGAAACCTCCCGCGTGCTTGGCATGTCGCAGACAAACAGCAACGACGCCGTGGTGGAAATGCTCGTCAGCCCCGACGTCAACACCATCCAGCGGCCGACCAAGGACCCGGCCGTGGCCGGACAGCCCGGTTCGCTGGGCAGCGCCGCCGCCTTTGTCCGGCCGGCCGGCATGTCCGACGCGGCCTACGGGAATTTTGTCTCATACTATAATTATTGGGAAAATGCCGCCTACGGATCGAGCAACTTTCCCTGGACCCAGCTCGGCTACACCTACCGCTGGGGGCTGGGGCCGAGCCTTTCCGACATCCGGGGGCTGTCGGAATTCATCGTCCTTGGCGGCACGCGCTACACCGTCTACGCCGTCTATTCCCTGGGGTCCTACCTCTACACCGCCGGCAGCGGCTCCGGGGATTTCCGGGTCACCGGCGATCTGGACACCCTGTGGGCCGGCCGGCAGTTCCAGCCGCGCGGCAATAGCGTGATGATCGAGGCCGGAGCCACGGTCTCCGGCGGCCAGGGGCTGCTCATCTCCTCGCCGGGCTACACGGTGTCCAACGCCGGAACCATCACCGGAACCACGGCGGACAAGTACGGCCTGGGCAACACGGCCGATGTGGCCGTGCTGTTTCTCGGGCGCGAGGCGGCGACTGGCTCCCTGGCCGAACCCTACGGCCGGACCAACACGCTCTATAATGCCGGCAGCATCGATTCGCCGGGCACGGCGGTCATGGCCCTGGCCGGCGATACGGTCGTCGTCAACTCCGGCTCGATCACCGGCGGCCAGGCAGCCGTGGTCACCGGCGACGGGGCCGACCGGCTGGAGCTGCGCGGCGGCGCGCTCTCCGGCCGGGTGGACCTCGGCGGCGGCCAGGACAGCCTGGTCGCCACCGGCCCATCCAGCCTGGCCTTTGCCCTGGCTCCCCAGGGGACCTCGGCCGCGCCGGTGCAAAACGTCGAATCCGTGGACCTTGGGCCGCAGACCTCCCTGGCTCTGACCTTTGACCCGTCGGGCTATGTGGCCTGCGGCCAGCGCTACGCCATCGTTTCGGGCGGCTCCGTGGCCCTGGCCGACTCCGGGCTTACGGTCACGAGCAACCTGCCCATGGTGCGTTTCACCGCCGCCGCGGACGCTGCCGGTCTTGCGGTCACGGGCTGGCGCGATCCGGGCTGGTACACGCGAAGCCTCACCAGCCCGTCCCTGGGCGCGGCCCTGGACGCCGCCGCCGCCACGGTCCGGCCGGGTATGGAAGGGCTTATCGGGTTTCTCGACCACAGCCCGGATGCGGCCGGGGCGGCCTCGCGGCTGTTGCCCGGCCCCCAGACCCGGGCCATGGCCCTGGCTGTGGACGGCGCGACGGCCTTTACCGCCGCTTTTGCCGAACGGCTGGCCGGGCTGCGGGGGAACTCCGGCGCGACAGGTCTGGCCACGCCCGGATTTTACGGCCATGGCCCGGGCCTGGGCGATCTGGAGGCCCTGGGCCGGCTGGCCGTGGCCGGGCAGCCGGCCGCCCTGGCCG
>DLGG01000026.1 GCA_002482565.1 Solidesulfovibrio magneticus | reverse complement strand
CTGGGGGCCTGAGGCCCCCAGACCCCCCGAATGGAAGAAAGGGGGCGGCTTCGCCGGGGGAAAGCTCGTGTCGCGTTCCCTAAAAAATACGCCAGTATTTGTTAAGGGATGCGACGTTAGCGCGCTTGCGGCAGGGCGCGCACGGTTTCCAGCAGCATGGCGGCGAAGCGGCGGCGGCCGTCGTCGGTCATGTGGTAGCCGTCGAACCGTTCGGCCACGGCCAGATCCGTGTCCGGGCCGGCGAAGACGCCGCGCGAGGCATTGGCCGCTCCGGCCTGGGCCTGCCGGATGTCCGGGCAAATGCGCGAACAGGCCCCGGGATCAGCGTCCGGGCAATCGAGTTCCTTGAAGCGGCTGACCCGGGAAATGACCACCGCCGCATCCACGCCCATGCGCCGCAAATCGCCGATGACGTTGTCCAAGGCCTCGGCGTACAGCCTGCCTTCCATCCCCACCAGACAATCGGCCTCGCCTTGATGATAGAGCACGAGATTGGGCTTGATCCCCTGCCCGTCCAGGCGTCGCAGCGTGCTTTCCAGAACCGGCCGCAAATCGCCTTGGCGCGCCCAGTTCCAGACCGACGAGCCCTGCACCGCCAGGGGCACGACAAGCGCGCTGTCGTAGAGCCCCGCCTCAAGGGCCGCGTCGGCGAAATCGAGCACAGCCGCCGCCCGCTCCCCCGACGTGCCGAGAAGCGGATTGGCCGCGACATAGCACGCCCCTTCGAAATAATTCCCGATGCGATGGCGTGGCGTATACTCGCCCAAAGCGGAATTGGCGATGTTGGACTGGCCGATGGTCAGGACGACAAGCGGCTTTTTGCCGAGAAACGACGCGCACGGGGCCTTGTCGCGGCCGGCGGCGTCGGTAAACGCCGTGCGCGAGGCCGCGTCGGGAAAATGCGGCACGCGCCGGGCCGCCTGCTCCTGAAGGCGGGTGAACCGGAGATCGACGGCCGCCTCCCGCCCGACCCAGCCCAAGGCCAGGACCGTGGCGGCGATCAGCGCCGCGTCGGCCGCCCGGGCGAGAAGCGAACGGGAAGCCGGCATCAGCCTTTCCCACCACGCGGCGTCACGATAATCCCGCCGCCTGGGGCCTGGGGGCAAGGGCATCAGTCATCAAAGCCTTTCCCGCCGCGCATGTCGCGAAAACCGCACCGCCCGGAGCGTTCGGCGCAAGAGAAACGGTCATCAAGCCTTCCCACCGAGCGGCCTCACGAGAACTTTCGCTTGAAATAGCCGTGCACGGCGGCATCCAGCCGGCCCAGGCCATAGCCGACGACGAGAATGAGCCCCACGGCAATAAGCGCCGCCCGGTTGTCGAGCTGCCAGCCGTACCGGTAAACCAGCCAGGAGAAAAAGACCCCGACCACCAGGGCGTGGGTGAGGTAGACGGCGTAGGCGTAGTCGCCCCACTGGCCGATGGCCTTCACCCAGGGAGCCTGGAAATGGTTTTCGAGCTTGACCAGGGAAACCAGCGTCACGGCGGTGCACAAGCTCCAGGTGGCCAGCTGCTTCATGTTGTAGGGTTCGAGCTTCCAGGCGTCCGAGGTGGCCACGGTCACGGCGGCGCTGGCCAGGATGGCCAGGACGTAGGCCGGCCACCAGTCGAAACGCAGCCGCTTGGCGGCGTGGTAGGCCAGGGCTCCGGTGATGAAGTAGATGTTGACGTAGGAGACGAACAGCCGTTTCCAGGGCGGCAGCACGTAAAAGGCCGTGATGCCCGAGGCGTAGTAGGCGATAAGGATGACCCCGAGCCAGACGAAGAGAAACGGCACGAAGTAGCGTCGCGTCTTGGGGAAGGCGAAAGGCGTGATGATGAGGTAGTAACAGACTTCGTAAATGAGCGTCCATTCGATCTTGAGGGGATAGTCCACGAAGCCCACGGGCAAAAGCGTCATGGCCAGGAACATGTCCTTGCCCGGCAGCTGTCCAAAGAGCAGATAGCGCAAGGCGATGGCCAGTCCGCAGGCGATGAGGAAGGTCGGATAGACGCGCAGGATGCGCCGCACCAGGAAGTTGCGGTAACCGATGTCGATGAGAAAGGCCATGATAAAGCCGGAGATGCTGAAAAAGATGAAGGCCTTGCACATGAACGCGTCGGGAATGACGTGAAAGAGGGAATCGCCGACGTTGTTCACCAGCGTCATGTAGACGCCGACATGGATATAGACGATCATCAACATGCCGATGATCCGCAAAATCTGAATGGAATACATCATAGAGGGGTCACCTGAACGTGTGGGCGTCGGTTTGCGGGCGTCGGACCGCCATATCGCGCGGAGAAACGAACCAGGCGGCAAGGCCTGGCGGGAGCGCCTTCGCGGCTAGTGTCGTGTCCGCGAAAAGCGCATATGGTATTTTGTAGCCAACAAGCTAAAACCATTTATTTTTCTTAAAAAATACTATCGTATTTTTTAAGGGGCGCGACACGAGACGCGCGCTCGAAAAGCCTACCGGTTCATTTGCCGGCAACAGCTAAAATCCCAAGACATTTCCTTGAAAATACGGCTGCATTTGTCAAGAGGAGCAACGCGAACCGCTCTGCGCACAAGCTTGTGGCGGCTCGCATCGCCAAGGCGTTGTGTCCGTCTTTGCCGCCGCCGTCAACTCGCCGCCAGCCACGCCCCCCTTGCCGCGCCGCCGCCGACTGCTTACTTTTGCGCCGGGCGGTCGACTGACGCGCCGGGACGACGCGCGTCCCGGCGGCACTTTAGCGCGAAGCGGAGGTTTGTTTACCGTGGGCAAGTACGTGATCCATCCCATTGTCCTTGGCTCCAAGGAATTCGACAAGGGCATGATGACCTACCAGTTCGACTACGGCACGCCCTACACCATCCCCATCTACGGCTGGTACCTGGAAGGCGGCGGCAAGAAGGTGCTGGTGGACACCGGCGAGATGCGCCCGGTGCAGTCCGCCGCCCGCGAGGCGGTCCTTGGCGGCACAATCCATACCCTAGAATCCGGCCTGGCCCAGTACGGTCTAGCCCCGGCCGACATCGACGTGGTCATCCACACCCACCTGCACAACGACCACTGCGAAAACGACGCCTATCTGGAAAACGCGGTCATCTACGCCCACGAGCGGGAGCTGGCCCACGTGAACGCCCCGCATCCCCTGGACTTCCGCTACAACGCCGAATACGTGGAAGACGTCATCGATTCCGGCCAGATGCAGGCGCTCACCGGCGACACGGAGATTCTGCCCGGCCTGCGCATGGTCCACACTCCGGCCCACACCGAGGGCGGCATGTCCGTCTTTGTCGATACCCCGGCCGGCCAGGCCGTCATCACCGGCTTTTGCGTGATAAACGAGAACTTCTTTCCACCCAAGGCCGTCACGGCCCGGGAAATGGAAGTCATCCCGCCCGGCACCTGCGTCAATCCCTACGCGGCCTACGACATCATGGTCCGCATCAAGAAGGCGGCCCACATCCTGCTGCCGCTGCATGAGCCGGCCTTTGCTTCCGGCGCGCCCATTGGCCTGAAGTAGGCGCTTGCGGCGAAAGCGAGCGCTTCCGGCTTCGCTGGCGAAACAGCACCGCGACGGGGACGGAGGCCATCCCCGAACAGCCTTCACGGCCGCCCATTGTCCGGGACGCTCCAAGTGCAAAAGCGGCGGGAAACGAGGCAACGGGACATTGTTGCCGCGAAGCGTGGACGGAAACTGCGAAAAATACAACGCCGGCCCCCTTTCGGGAGCCGGCGTTGTTGCGTTTACAAGCCTAAAGCGCGGGCGGATAGCCGCCAGGGTGCCCGTAAGGGCCGGGGCCGGGTTGATACGGCGTCGGTCCGGGTCCGGGGCCGGGCGGATGCCCTCCGGGACCGGGCGCGGGGTGGTAAGGTCCGGGCTGGTAAGCCCCTGGGCCGGGCGGCGGCAGGGGCCGGCGCGGCGGCGGGCAGCCGGCGGCCGTAAAGGCAAAGGCCAGCAAAGCCAGGATGCACAGCAGGCGTTTCATGAAGCCTCCGAATGTCTGGCCGGGACCGGCCGCGCTACAAGCAACGCGTCGGCCCGGCTCTCGAAAGCTAGCAAATATTGCGCCGCCATCGTGATTTGGCTGGGATTCACCTCAAAAAATTTTGTTGTTTCGAGAAATACCTTCTCCGTCGCCGTAACGCCGCTCCCTGTTTGGCGTCGGCCCCACCAAGGCCGACCGGCAATTACAGCAGCGAGCGGCGGCAGAAGGAAAGAAAGTCCTCATCCTCGTCGTCCGGGCAGGGCGAAGACTCCTCTTCCGCCAGACCCTTGACGCGCTCCTCCCGCCATTCCCCCTTGGTCGGCTCAAAAAAACTCACGCATTCCACATGGATACTTGGTGCAAACATGGGCAATTCCTCCCTGTATGCAGGCGATCATGCAGAATCCATTCCACAATCGTCCCGCTTCAGGCCGACGCGGGCCGGGGACGCGCCCATCCCGTTGCTCCCCGCGCCATGCCCGTCAGTCGCCCCAAAGACCGGACCGGTTGCAGCGCGCCAGCCGTGACAGCCGCCGGCCAAGGCCCTATAACGTGGGCCAGCCCCGGCCGGGCCGTCCCGGCCGGCCCATTGCCCGCCACCCCGTGGAGGTTCGCCATGCTTGCCCGGTTACGCCTGCTCCTGCTGGTCTTGCTCCTGTCCCTGCCGCAATTTGCTTGGTCCGAAACCCTGTTCGTCAGCCCGCGGCAAGTCGATCTGGCCCGGCTGCTGCCGCCGCCGCCGGCCATGGATTCGGCCGAGCAGCGCGACGAAATCGCCCTGCTCCTGCAATTGCAAAAGGACCGCACCCCGGATATGGCGGCCTTTGCCCAGGCCGACGCCGCGCGCGAGGTCTTCCGCTTCGCCGACGTGGTCGGCCCGCAGTTCACGGCTGAAAAACTGCCGGTCGCGGCGGCCTTTTTCAAGGCGGTCAAGGAAAACGGCGACGCCATTCTCGGCAACGCCAAGAAGCACTGGGACCGTCCCCGACCCTATGCCGTCAGTACGCAAATCAATCCCTGCGTCCACAAGCCCGGCAACGCCTCCTACCCCAGCGGCCATTCCACCTACGGCACCTTGATGGCCATTATCCTGGCCAACATGGTCCCGGAAAAGGCCCAAGCCCTGGCGGCTCGGGCAGAACAGTACCGTTTCAACCGGGAGATCGGCGGCGTGCACTACCCCAGCGACGTGGCCGCCGGCCGCATCGCCGGCACGGTCATCGCCGCCTTCCTGTTCAACAGCCCCGAGTTCCAGCAGCAGTATGCCGCCGCCCGGGCCGAAGTCCGCAGCGCCCTGGGGCTGGCCCAGTAACGGGAGGGAGCCATGTCCGCCCTGCCGCCGCCATCCCGCCGCCTTCGATTGTCCCGCCGGCCGCCCCCTTTTGCGCCTTGGCCCCTGGCCGGACTGTTGGCCCTGGCGCTGGCCCTGCTCCTGGCCGGGCCGGTTGTCGCCGCCTCGGCCGAACCCGGACCGGACGTCGGGGTTTTGACCCTGGACGCCGCTGCCGCCAGCGCCCTGCCCCATCGGTTTCGCACCTGCTTTTTCCCCCTGGCAGGGCAGGACGGAGCCTTGGTTCCTTCCCGGGAGGGCTTAAACGGGCTGCGCGTCTCCGGCAGCAGCCAGTTCTCCCTGGCCGGGCTGGCCCTTATGCGCCAGCAATTCCCGCCGCGCGCCGTCATCGTCGATCTGCGCCGGGAATCCCACGGCTTTCTCGGCGACGCCGCCGTGTCCTGGCGGCTGCCCGACAACCAGGGCAATCCAGGCCGCGACGCCGCTTTCGTGGCCGCAGCCGAAGCCGCGCTCTTGGCCGCCATCGACGAACGCCCGGGCATTGTCGTGGCCCGGGAAGCCAAGCGCGGCGGCCCAACGCCCCTGACCCTCGGTCCTTTGCCGGCCGTGAGCGAAGCCCAGGCCGCCGCGTCCCTGGGCCTGGGCTATCTGCGGCTGGCCGTGTCCGACCATACCCGGCCCGACGACGCCGTGGTCGAACGGTTCGTGCGGTTTTATCGCAGCCTGCCCCAGGACGTCTGGCTGCATTTCCACTGCCGGGGCGGGGCCGGACGCACCACCACCTTCATGACCCTGGTCGACATGCTGCGAAACGCTCAGGCCGTGGCCTTCGAGGACATCATCGCCCGCCAGAAGGCCCTGGGCGGCTCGGATCTGGCCAAGACCAGCGGCGGCAGCGCCCCGGGCCGCGACGCCCTGGCCCGGCAGCGGTTGGACTTTCTGCGCCGGTTTTACGACTACGCCCGGGCCAATCCCGGCGGCGCGCCCCTGGGCTGGACGGCCTGGCTGGCCGGAGGCGCGAAGCCTTGATCCTGGCCCGGTTGCGGCGACGGGAAATGACCGCCTGGCTGCGGGAAGTCGGACGCTTGGCCGTCAAGGCCACGGCCGCCTTTTTCCGCGCGGGCGGGCCGACCCAGGCCGCCGCCCTGGCCTTTTACGCGCTCCTGTCGTCGGTGCCGCTGCTTTTTGCCATGCTGGCCCTGTGCGGGGCGGTATCGGGCGAAAACTGGACCGGCCAGATGGCCCTGCGCCGCCAGCTTGCCATCCTCACGCCGTATATCGACGAACTGCTGGTGTCCCGGGCCAGACGGCTGCTGTGGGCCTCGCCGGGGTTTTCGCTGGAAAGCGCGGTGTTTGTGCTGTGGTCGTCGTGGCTGTTTCTGGGGGCGTTTCGCCGGGCGCTTCGCCGGCCCCTTGGCGAGGCGGCTTCGGAAGAACGGCCGCCCCTGGCCGCGCGACTTGTCAGCGCGGCCTGGGGGGCGATTGCCGGCGTGCTGTTTCTGGGGGCGCTGACGGCGGCCCTGTATCTGGCCTATCTGCCGCGCCTGGAGCCGCGCGGCAGTCTGGCGCGCCAGTGGTCGGCGGCCTGGGGCGTTATCTGCCTGACCGGCATGTTCGCCGCCGCCTATCTGCTTTTTTTGCCGGGCCGGCGGCCGCTTCGGGCCATCGCCGGCGTCTCGGCCCTGCTGGCCGTGGCGGCCTGGGCGGTGACGACGGCTTTTGGGCAGTTCGTGGCCCATGGCGGGCGCTACGAACTCGTATACGGCTCCCTGGGCGGGGCGGTGCTGTTTTTGTTGTGGCTGCAGTACAACGCCTGTCTCGTGCTGTGGGGAGCCTGGTTCCTGCGCCTGTGGCGGCGCGACCATGGCCCGTCGGCCCTACGGCGGCGGCTTTCGCCGGCCAGCCTCTTCGACCGCCTGCGCGCCGGCCGCCTGTCCCGCCGCTCCAGGGGCTGACCCCTCTTCCAGATGGGGGGTCTGGGGGCCTCAGGCCCCCAGCCGCCGGAGGCATCTTCCTCTTTTTTCTTCCTATTTCTGCTCTTTCACATACGTCGCCGTCACCGAGATGGTGATGCCGCCGCGAGCGGCGAAGTCGCCGGTGACTTCCATATGGCGCGGCTGGCAGACTTCCACGAGGTCGTCGAGGATGCGGTTGGTAAGCGTCTCCATGAAAGCGCCTTCGTCGCGGTAGCTGAAAAGGTAAAGCTTGAGCGACTTGGATTCGATGCACAGCTTGTCGGGCACGTAGCGGATGGTGATGGTGCCGAAGTCGGGCTGGCCGGTCTTGGGGCACAGGCTCGTGAACTCGTCGGAGGCGAAGGTGATGTCGTAGCGCCGGTCCGGGAAGGCGTTGGGGAAGGTTTCGAGCAGGCCGGGGGTGACGTTTCTCGGGTAGACCGTGGCCCCCTGGCCGAGGGTTTTAAGCGTGCTGACGTCGTCTCTGGGTACGCGATGCGGCATGGGTACGTCTCCTTGACGGCCGGGAGCGGCCGTGGTTGTCTTGACCTTTCGGGCGACCCTCCATAGCTTTCCTCGCCCCGATGTTCAACGCCAGGGAGAGTCCCAACCATGCCGCCGATCTATACCATCGCCGTTGCCGGCGACTTCAGCGCCGCCCACCGTCTGCCGGGCCATCCCGGCCCCTGCGCCGCCATGCACGGCCACAATTTCCAGGTCACGGCCGAGATTTGCGCCGACAGCCTGAGAAACGGCATGGTGGCGGATTTCCTGGATGTCCGCACGGCCATGGAGGCCATTTTCGCCGATCTGGACCACGCCTGCCTAAACGACGTGCCCGCCCTTGATCCGCCCACGGCCGAGGTGCTGGCCGGCTACATCCTGGCCAAGCTCAAGGCCCGGCTCGACGACGGAAGGGTTCGCGTCACGGCCGTGACCGTGGTGGAAAGCCGTGGCTTGGCCGCCACCTGCCGCGAGGCGTGATGCTGAAGGTCCACGAAATATTTGCCAGCATCCAGGGCGAGTCGAGCTATGCCGGCTGGCCCTGCGGCTTTTTGCGCCTGTCGGGCTGCAATCTGGCCTGCCGCTGGTGCGACACCCTGCATGCCGGGGATTCCTACGCCGAAATGACCGTGGCCGACGCCACGGCCGCCCTGGCCGGGCTGGGGCTGCCGCTGGTGGAAGTGACCGGCGGCGAGCCGCTTCTGGCCCCGCAGACCCCGGAACTGGTCAAGCGCCTGTGCGATCTGGACCTGACCGTGCTGGTCGAGACCAACGGCAGCTTCGACATCGCCGTGCTCGATGCCCGGGCCACGGCCGTGGTGGACGTCAAATGTCCGGGCAGCGGCATGGAGCATCGCAACGATTACGGCAATCTGGAGCGGCTGCGCCCCCACGACGAGGTGAAGTTCGTGCTGGCCGACCGAACCGACTACGATTTCGCCCTGGACATCGCCTCACGGATCTGGCGCACGCACATCGTCCACTTTTCGCCCGTGGCCGCGACCCTTGCCCCGGCCGATCTGGCCGCCTGGATGGTGGCCGACCGGGTCCAGGCGCGTCTGGGGCTGCAACTGCACAAGCACATCTGGAGCCCCGACGCCCGGGGCGTCTGACAAAAGGAGACGGCCGCCATGACGACCGACGTACCCCCAAAAGCCGTGGTCCTTTTTTCCGGGGGCCTGGATTCCACCACCTGCCTGGCCGTGGCTCGACGCGACGGATTTTTGCCGTGCGCGCTGAGTTTCGAATACGGCCAGCGCCACAAGGTGGAGCTGGAGGCCGCCCGCCGGGTGGCCAAGGCCATGGCCGTGGCCACCCACCTGATCCTGCCCCTGCCCCTGGGGGCCATCGGCGGCTCGGCGCTGACCGCCGACATCGACGTGCCCAAGGACCGCGACGTCCACGAAATGGAAGCCGACATTCCGGTCACCTACGTGCCGGCCCGCAACACCATCTTCCTGTCCATGGCCCTGGGCTGGGCCGAGGTGCTCGGAGCCAGCGACATCTACATCGGCGTCAACGCCCTGGACTATTCGGGCTATCCCGACTGCCGGCCGGAATTCATCGGCGCCTTTGAGGCCATGGCCAACCTGGCCGTCAAGGAAGCGGTGGAAGGCCGGCTGGCCATCCGCATCCACACCCCGCTGTTGCAGCTGTCCAAAGCCGGCATCGTGGAACTCGGCACGAGCCTGGGCGTGGACTATGGGCTGACCCATTCCTGCTACGACCCGGACCCGGACGGCCTGGCCTGCGGCCGCTGCGACAGCTGTTTGCTGCGCAAAAAGGGCTTCGAGGAAGCCGGCGTGGCCGACCCCACCCGCTACCGGCCGAGCCTGTAGCCCTGGCCTTGTAGGCACAAGCGCCGGCTCCCCGGGCGGGGAGCCGGCGCTTTTTTTGCGCAAGGCCGGCCTGGTCCGCCGGCTTCGGCGCGAAAAACCGGCCCGGACCATCCGCGCTTCCCCGGCGGCCTGGCCGGGCCGATTCCGCGCCCTGCCGCCACCCCGGAAACACCGGCCAGGGCCGGACGGGGCCGACCGTCCCTTGCCTGTTCAGCCGGCGCCGTAGGGCACAAGGCCGGGGGCGCGGGTGACGAGCAGGCGCTCGGCCAACTCATCGCAATAGCGGCAGGCGGCGCAGCGCCGGGAACACGACGCCGTCACCTCGAAGAAATCCTCGGGCAAGGCGGCGTTGTCGATGGCGAAGCGGTCGGAGAGCATCTCCTGGGCGTCCAGGAGCCAGATCAGGTTGCCCTCGAAGCGCCCCTCCAGATAGGCCGCGACAATGGCCCGCACATCAGCCGCCGGCCGGCTGCGGCCGCACAGCTTCAGGCAATCGACCAGGCCCTCGTAGCGCCCGGCGTCCTCGGGACGGATGCTGGGCGAGGCGAGCAGGCGTCCCGGCGCTTCGGCGAAGCTGCGCAGACAGCCCAGGTCGCGGTTGAGGTCCGGCCCGATCCGGCAGGCGGCCAGGCGCGACAACGCGATATGGGCGTCGTGGGCCTGCTTGTAGGGGCAGGCGTAGAGGCAACCCTCGTTGGCCATAAGCCCAAGCCCCATGTCCGGCCACTCCCGGCGCAGCTTCCCGGCCAGGGCGGTCAACCCGTCAAGGTCGCGGTTGACGTCGCGGTCAAGGATCAGGCGCGGCGGCGGGCGAAACCGGGTGGAGCAGGCCGCGTCCACCACGGCCGCCGCCCGCTCGAAGCTGTCCAGCCGGAAATTGATGCCCGGCACGGCGCACAGCTCCCGGGCCACTGACGGCGAGGCGTCGGAGAGGGCCTGCAGCAAGTACTGGTCGGCGTACACGATGCCGGTCAGCGCCCCGGCCGCCAGATAGCCGTCGAGGAGCATGAGCAGGTCGCGCAGCCCGTCCTTGGACAGGGTTTCCTGGACGTGGAAGGCGGCGTTGAGCAGGCCCAAGCGGGGCATGGGCGGCAGGCCCGACAAGCCGGCGGCCAGTTCCATGGGCGAGGGATCAGCCAGGCCGGGCATGCGGGCGTCCGGGGTTTCGGGACCGAGCCGGAAGTAGACCCCGGCCAGCCTGTCCGCCGCGCCGGCAAGCAGCGCGCCGTAGGCCGGATCGGGCACAAAGGGGACCTCGTAGCGCATGGTCGCTCCTTTGCCGGGGAAGCGCCGCGCGGGCGGCCCGGCAAGATCGACATAATGTAAACGAGTGTTAACCGCAATCTTTCCAAGTGTCCCTCAGCCTCAAAAGAAGAGACCCCGGGCCGGGCCATGCGACAGTCCATGAGCTTCCAGGGTGTGCCCGATTGGCGACATTTTGGCAATCGCCCTTGCCTTTCCGGCCAGGGTCCTTATTTTGCCTCCTTGTCGTTTGGCAGTTTGGAGGCATGATGGACGAGACTCCCCGGATTCGCATCGAAGGCGCGCGCCAGCACAATCTCAAAAACCTCACCCTGGACATTCCCCGGGACAAGCTCGTGGTGGTCTGCGGCCCGTCGGGGTCCGGCAAGTCCACCCTGGCCTTCGACATCGTCTACGCCGAGGGCCAAAGGCGCTACGTGGAATCGCTGTCCGCCTACGCCCGGCAGTTCCTGCCCCAGATGGACAAGCCACAGGTGGACAAGATCGAGGGGTTGTCCCCGGCCATTTCCCTGGAGCAGCAGACGGCCACGCGCAATCCCCGCTCCACCGTGGGCACGGTGACGGAAATCTACGACTTTTTGCGCGTGTTTTTCGCCCGTCTGGGCAAGCCCCACTGCCCCAAGTGCGGCGAGGCCATCACCGCCCGAACCGCCGACGAGATCATAAGCGACATCCTGGCCCTGCCCGAAGGCTCCAAGCTGCTGCTGTTGGCCCCGCTGGTGGAGCACCAGAAAGGGACCCATGCCGACCGGCTCAAAAAGCTCAAGAGCCAGGGCTTTGCCCGGGTACGCGTGGCTGGCCAGATCGTGCCCCTGGAGCCCTTGCCGGAGCTGGAAAAAAACAAGCGCCACAACATCGATCTGGTGGTGGACCGGCTGGTGGTCAAGGACGGCATCCGCTCGCGCCTGTCGGACTCGGTGGAACTGGCCCTGGCCCAGGGCGACGGCCGCATCTACATCGCCGACCACGAGGGCAAGGCCAAGGACCGCATCTTCTCCACGGCCTCGTCCTGCCCCACCTGCAAGATCAGCGTGCCGCGCCCCTCGCCCCAGCTGTTCTCCTTCAACAGCCCCCAGGGCGCCTGCCCGGCCTGTTCGGGCATCGGCGCGGTGGAATACTTCGAACCGGCCCTGCTCGCCCCCAACAAGGGCCTGTCCCTGGCCGAAGGGGCCATTTTGCCCTGGAAAAGCGAACGGGCCCTGGCCCGCTACAGCAAGCAGCTGGAAAACCTGGGCGCGCGCCACGGCTTCACCCTGGCCACCAAGCTGGCCGATTTCTCCCCCGAGGCGCTCCAGGCCCTCTATTACGGCGACGCCGCCTTTGGCTGGGCCGGGGTGGTGAGCCTGCTGGAAAAGGGCCAGTCCTTTGGCCCGGTCTGGCATGACGAGCTGGCCCGCTACCGCCAGTCCCGGCCGTGCCCGGTCTGCGGCGGGGCGCGCCTGCGGCCGGAAGCCCTGGCCGTGCGCGTGGCCGAGGCCAGCATCGCCGATTTTTGCGCCATGCCCATCGACCGCGCCCTGCCTTGGCTGGCCGGCCTGGACTTTACCGGAGCCGAGGCGGTCATCGCCGAGCCGCTTCTAAAAGAACTCAACCATCGCTTGAAGTTTCTCTCGGGCGTGGGCCTGGAATACCTGTCGCTGTCGCGCAACATGGCCACCCTGTCCGGCGGCGAGGCCCAGCGCATCCGTCTGGCCGGGCAGCTCGGCTCGGGTCTGGTCGGCGTCACCTACGTCCTGGACGAGCCGAGCATCGGCCTGCACCCCCGGGACAACGACCGGCTGCTGGCGACCCTGCGCCAGCTCCAGGGCCGGGGCAACACCGTGCTCGTGGTCGAGCACGACGAAGCCACCATCAAAAGCGCCGACCACGTCATCGAACTGGGACCCGGCTCGGGGCGCCTGGGCGGCGAGATCGTCTACCAGGGCGACGTGGCCGGCATGCTCGCTTCGCCCACATCGCTTACCGGCAAATACCTGCGCGGCGAGGCCGCCTCGCCGCGCCCCGAATCGCGCCGTCCGCCCAAGGGCGAACTCGTGCTGCGCGGCGTGACCACCAACAACTTGAAAAACATCGACGCGACCATACCTCTTGGCTGTCTCGTGTGCGTCACGGGCGTGTCCGGCTCGGGTAAGTCGTCCCTGGTCATGGACACGCTGTATAAGCACCTGGCCCTGTCCAAGGGCATCAAGGTGGACGCGCCCGGGGCCATCGCCGGCATCGAGGGGGCGGGGCTCATCGAAAAAATCGTCAGCATCGACCAGACGCCCATCGGCCGCACCCCGCGCTCCAATCCGGCCACCTACACCAAGGTGTTCGACGAAATCCGCGACATCTTCACCACCACCCCCGACGCCAAGCGGCGCGGCTTCAAGCCCGGGCGCTTCAGCTTCAACGTCAAGGGCGGGCGCTGCGAGGCCTGCGGCGGCGACGGGCAGATCCGGGTGGAGATGCACTTTCTGCCCGACATCTACGTCACCTGCGAGATCTGCGGCGGGCTGCGCTACAACCGCGAGACCCTGGATGTGCGCTACAAGGGCTTAAACATCGCCGAGGTGCTGGACCTCACCGTGCGCCAAGCCCGGGAGTTTTTCGAGAACTATCCGGTGCTGGACCGGCGTCTGGAAGTCTTGGAGGAAGTGGGCCTGGAATACCTGCACCTGGGCCAGCCGGCCACGACGCTGTCCGGCGGCGAGGCCCAGCGCATCAAGATTTCGCGGGAGCTGGGCAAGCGGAGCCTGCCCGGGGCGCTCTACATCCTGGACGAGCCGACCACGGGCCTGCACATGCAGGAGGTGGGCAAGCTCATCACCGTGCTGCACCGTCTGGTGGACAAGGGGGCCAGCGTGGTGGTCATCGAGCACAACACCGACGTGGTGGCGGCCTCGGACCACGTCATCGACCTCGGCCCGGGCGGCGGCGAGGGCGGCGGGCGCATCGTGGCCAAGGGCACGCCCGAGGAACTCAAAGCCGACCCCAATTCGGTGACCGGGCGGTTTCTGCCCTGACCGAGCGTCGCCAGGACACGCCCGCTATCGTCAGAGCCTCACGAGGCTTTCGATAAAGACCGCGGCGGCCATGCGCCAAGCATGCCGCCGCCTCTCTCAGCGTTTGTCGTCCGCATCGTTCTCCTCCTTCTCATCCTTGCCCGTCATCCACTTGTCCACCGGGTTGTCCTCCCCGGGGTGGCGCTCTTGGTAGTTCCTGGAGCGCTGGTGAAAGTAAATGAGAAAGGCAAAGCCGAGGCCGATCAGCACGAGGAGGAATACGCCGTTGCTCATGGGCGGTCTCCGGGGACGCAGGTTGGCCGTTATCGGAAATTGCGCATCATGAAGCTACGCCGTCCCCCCCGCGTTGTACAGTCCTCTCCTGCCCCGCCGCCGCGACAACCGCGTTTTTGGCCGTCTCACGCCGCCACGGCCGACGCGCCAAGCCTTTGGGGCCATCCGTCGCCAGACGCCTGCCTTGAAACCCTGACGCGACAACCACGTCGAGCGCCCTGGTTTGGCGGCGTTTGCCGCCGACCGCGCCCCGACGACGGGAATCGGGCAGCCGACATTGCATTTTTCGGCCAGAAAGCGAACATCGTCCGCGACAAGTCGCTTCACCGACACGAAAACGTCAACATCGCGTGAATGTTGGCGCAAAAAATACTGCTGGCTTCCCGGCCGCGTTTTTCGTATCCCTTGCCCAAGGGGGGCGCGTTTTTCCAATCTTGGAAAAACGCCGGTCATCGGCCTTGCCGGTCGCCGCATGTCAAACGACTTCCGTCGCCGCCCCCCTGGCCTTAAGCACCCAGCATCATTTACCGCATACGGGAGTATCGCCATGCGCCGACTGGGCCTCAACGCCGTCTTGACCCTGGCCGTCATCGTCTCGCTTTTTTGCGGCATCGCCGCCATCATCACCTATGCCGCCGTCTCCACCAACGAGATTTCCACCTCCCTGCAAGAGGAGGAACTCCAGCGCACGGCCTCGGACATGGTCAACCTGATCGGCTTGAGCCTCGATACCGCCAAGGAAAGCGTCGACACCCTGGCCTCGCTGCCGATCTTTCTCGAAGCGCTTATCGGCGCGCCCGACCGGGCCCAGAAGATGCTGGAGGGCTACCTCAAAAGCTCCACCTCCGTCCTGGCCGTGGCCGTGGTGGACAACGACGGCAAGGCCGTCTCCGGCGTCTACAAGTCCGGCAAGCCCCTGGCCGACTCCTACAAGGACTGGGACTTCTTCAAAAAGATCACGGCCGGCAGCGACGACTTCACCAGCGGCGAAATCCGCCTCGACGAGGCCGGCAAGCCCTACTTCCTCACCGCCCACGCCGTTCACGGCCCGGACGGCAAGTCCCGGGGCATGATCGTGTTGGCCACGGACTGGAACCGGCTCATCCGCAAGTACCTCTCCCCCATCCGCTTCGGCGAGACCGGCTACGGCTTCATGTTCGACGACCAGGGCCGCATCATCGCCCACGCCAAGGACAAGTCGCTTATGCTCAAGCAGCCCGCCGACCGCACCATCGGCGAGCGCGCCCTGGCGCTCAAAAACGGCGTCATGGACTATACCTACAACGGCGAGAAAAAATTCATGGGCGTGGCCCAGATCTCCGGCGTCCAGTGGCTGGTGTGCATGACCGTGTCCTCGGACGAACTGGCCCAGCGCGCCGTGGGCCAGCGCAACGTGCTCATCGCCATCGGCGCGGCCGCCCTGGTGCTTGTGGCCGCGCTTATCATCATCTTCAACCGGGTGGTGGTGCTCAAGCCCCTGGCCGCCATCGCCGCCTACGCCGCCGCCGTGGCCGACGGCGACCTCAAGGCCGTTCTCACCGGCCGCTTCCGCTTCGAACTGGCCGGGCTGGCCCGCAACCTCGAACGCATGGTGGCCGAACTCAAACACAAGCTCGGCTTCGCCCAGGGCGTCATGGAAGGCATCTCCGCCCCCTGCGGCATCGTCGGCCCGGACAGCAACATGCTCTGGGCCAACCAGCAGATCTGCGACCTGCTGGAAAAGCCCGATGCGCCGGCCAGCTACGTCGGCCAGAAGTCCGGCCTGTTCTTCCTGGGCGACGCCTCCAAGGAAACCCGCTCCGACCGTGCCCTGGCCCAGCGCCAGGCCCAGGAAGCCGACAGCGAATACGTCACCCCCTCGGGCCGCACGCTCAACGTCCACATCGTCGCCACGCCGTTTTACGACATGGACGGCACGCTGCTGGGCGCGCTGTCCTTCTGGACCGACCAGACCGAACTCCACAACCAGCAACAACGCATCGCCGCCCAAAACGTGCTCATGGCCGACACGGCCGACGCCGCCTCCCACACCGCCGACCGCATGGCCTCGGCCGCCGAGCAGCTCGCGGCCCAGATCGAACAGGCCAACCACGGCGCGCAGGAACAGAACAATCGCGTTCAGGAAACCGTCACCGCCGTGGAGCAGATGAACGCCACCATCCTGGAAGTGGCGAAAAACGCCGGCGAGACCGCCGGCAACGCCGCCGCCGCCCGGGACAAGGCCCGCGAAGGGGCCGAGCTGGTCGTGGACGTGATGGAGGCCGTGGACAAGGTGCGCGACGCCGCCGAGCAGCTCAAGACCAACATGCGGGGCCTGGGCGAACAGGCCCAGGGCATTGGCGCGGTGCTGGGCGTCATCTCCGACATCGCCGACCAGACCAACTTGCTCGCCCTTAACGCCGCCATCGAGGCGGCCAGGGCCGGCGAGGCCGGACGCGGTTTCGCGGTCGTTGCCGACGAAGTCCGCAAACTGGCCGAAAAAACCATGCACGCCACCAAGGAAGTCGGCCAGGCCATCAGCGGCATCCAGCGCGGCACGGCCGACACCGTAGCCATGGTGGACCAGGCGGCGGCGGCCGTGGACCAGGCCACGGCCCTGGCCTCGCGCTCGGGCGCGGCCCTTGGGGAAATCGTCTCCGTGGTCGAGGCCGCCGGCGATCAGGTCCGGGCCATCGCCACGGCGGCCGAGGAGCAGTCGGCCACCGCCGAAGAGATCAACCGGGCCGTGGACGCCATCAGCCGCATCGCTTCGGAAACCGCCGACGCCATGGGCCAATCCGCCCAGGCCGTGGCCGAGCTGGCCACCCAGGCCCACGAGCTCAACGGCCTGGTGGCCGACATCAAGGGCGGCAGCGGCGGCCAGGCCGCCATCGCTTCCTGACGCGCCCCGACGGACGTCGACGCCAAACGGCCCTTTCCGGCAAAACCGGAAAGGGCCGTTCACATTTTGGGGAACTGGGCATCGGAACCGACGCGCGTGCCTTGGCCGACAGCGCGCGGGGGATGCGTCCGAGCAGCTCTGGAAATGGCCGCTGCCGCCTCGCCAGCGTCTAGCCTGTCCAGGCCATGGCCCGGACAGACGGCTCAGGAACCAGCCGCCCCGCTCTCGGCCTGGCCGTCCTCGCTTCGCGCCAGCATCTCCATGATCACCCCATAGCGGGGGTGCCCCGGTTCCAGGATCGGTCGCTGGATGGCCGCCTGACGCAATTCCTCGAAAGCCGCCGCCGGTTCCGACCGGCGTAGCGCGTAGATGATGGAAATATCGGGTTGGGCCGCCGGCACCAGATTCCCGGCCAGGGCGTTGAGCCTCATGAAAAACGGCCGCCGGTGGCGCACCAGCACCGATTGCAGGGGATCGTGGGTCATCATGTAGCCAATGAGCTGGTTGTCCGTGGAAGCGTAGTGCACATGGAGATAGTTGTGCCAGCGAAAGACGCGGCCGTGAAAATCCACCGGCGCGTCGGGCACGGCCAGCACCCCCACGGTTTGCAAGGCGTCGTCGGCCGGTTCGCCGATGACGGCCGCACCGAAGAGCCAGACATCCGATGGCGCGGTGCGAACGGCCAGATCGTAGCAGCCGCCAAGCAGCCCCAGCAGGTTGTTTAAATTGACTGCGTCGTTTTGCCGGTTGAGCAGCTCCAGGCTGGCCACGCCGCGTCCGAAATCAAACGGACTGACGACCCGGGCGTCGTGACGGCTTTTGAGGATCTGGCAGGAGAACTCGGGAGCATAGGCCCCGATGGCCTCGTCGAGAAAAAGCCCCGCCGAAACCTTGAAAAACTGGGCATAGCGCTCCAGGCGCTCGACCGCCATGCCGCAGCGGATGTCTTCCAGCACAGTGTTGACGCTGCGCGGCAGCCGGCATTGGCGCCAACGCCCGTCGCTGGTCAGCCGCTCGGCCTCGACCCTGGTGCTCCAAGACAACCCCAGAAGCTTGAGCGCCATATACAGCTTGTCGCCCGTTCCCTTCAGCCGCACTGACCGTGGCCTTCCCGGCGTCATGCCCTTGCCTCCGTGAATCCTGCCCAAAGAATATTTTGGTATTTATTTGTTGTCAAAGAAAACCAAAAAAAGGTTCTAGTAAAGCCTGGACGTTTTCCCTAGTGGCTAACGTCGGACTCGGACTGTTCAGCCGCCGGCGGCATGATGCGCCGTAAGCAGTTTCCGGCCAAGCGTGGCCCGAGAATCCTCCATCATCCCACTGCGTCCCGCTACGTCCTCCGGTCTGCCCGCGCAGGCGATTGTCGGAAAGCGGTCATTGAGGAGCATCTCGCATGAAATGCCTTGGTCTCAATCAGGTTCTCACCCTCGCCGTCCTGGTGTCGCTTTTCTGCGGCATCGCCGGCATCATCGGCTACACCGCCAAATCGACCTACGACATTTCTCTCGATCTGGAACAGGAAGCGCTGGAACGTACCGCCAAGAATCTGGGCAACATTCTCGAACTCTATATCAGTAGCGCCGAGGATCAGGTGGAAAGCCTGGCCAGCCAACCCGCCGTGGTTGACGCTTTGTCGGGATCGCCCGAGGTCGCCCAAACCATGCTGCGCCAGTTTGTCGCCAACGCCGACAATCTTTTTTCCGCGCTCATTATCGACGCGTCCGGCAAACCCGTGGCCGGAGCCCTGAAAAGCGGCGAGGGACTGGCCCCGAGCTACGCCGACCGGGAATACTTCAAGGCCGTCATGGGCGGCCAAGCCAGTTACGTCACCAAGTCCATCCTCAAGGGCAAGACCAGCGGCACGCTCCTTTTCGTGGCCGCCCACGCCGTCAAGGACGCGGCGGGCAAAACCATCGGCATGGTCATCGTCAGCCCCATCTGGGAGAATTTCACCAAACGCTACCTTGATCCCGTCCGCTTCGGCGAGTCCGGCTACGCCTATATGCTCGACGGACAGGGCATCGTCATCGCCCACGCCAAGGACAAGTCCATGCTGCTCTCCCAGCCGGCCGACAAAACCATTTCGGAACGTGCCCTGGCTCTCAAAAACGGCATCATGGCCTACAATTTCAAGGGCGAGGGAAAGTTCATGGCCGTGGCCCAAGTGCCCGCCACCGGTTGGCTGGTGTGCATGACCGCCTCGGAATCGGAAATGGCCGCCCTGGCCTCGGGCCAACGAAACGTGCTGCTGGTCATCGGCGCGGCCGTGCTGGTGCTTGTGGCCGGGCTTATCATCGTGTTCAACAAGGTGGTGGTGCTCTCGCCCCTGGCCGCCATCGCCGCCTTTGCCGCCGCCGTGGCCGACGGCGACCTCAAGGCCGCCCTCACCGGCCGTTTCCGCTTCGAGTTGGCCGGCCTGGCCCACAACCTGGAACGCATGGTGGCCGAACTCAAAAACAAGCTCGGCTTCGCCCAGGGCGTCATGGAAGGCATCCCCACCCCCTGCGGCATCGTCGGCCCCGACTGCAACATGCTCTGGGCCAACAAGCAGATCTGCGATCTGCTGGAAAAGTCCGCTCCGCCCGAGACCTTCGTGGGCCAAAAATCCGGCCAGTTCTATCTGAACGACGCTTCCAGGGAGACCTGTTCCGACCTCGCCCTGGCCGAACGCCGGGTCATCGCGGCCCACAACGAGTTCGTCTCGCCCTCGGGCAAGAAGCTGCGCATCGACGTCATCACCACGCCCTTTTACGACATGGACGGCAAGCTCCTGGGGTCCATCTCCTTCTGGAACGACCAGACCGAACGCTACCTCCAGCAGGAGCGCATCGCCGCCCAGAACACGCTCATGGCCGACACCGCCGACGCCGCCTCCAACACCGCCGACCGCATGGCCTCGGCCGCAGAAGAGCTCTCGGCCCAGATCGAGCAGGCCAACCAAGGCGCGCAGGAGCAGAACAACCGGGTCCAGGAAACCGTCACCGCCGTGGAACAGATGAACGCCACCATCCTGGAAGTGGCCAGAAACGCCGGCGAAACCGCCGGCAACGCCGCCGCCGCCCGGGACAAGGCCCGGGAAGGGGCCAGCTTGGTGGTGGATGTCGTGGCCGCCGTGGACAAGGTGCGGCTGGCCGCCGACAAGCTCAAGACCAACATGCATGGCCTGGGCGAGCAGGCCCAAGGCATCGGCGCGGTGCTTGGCGTCATCTCCGACATCGCCGATCAGACCAACCTCCTGGCGCTCAATGCCGCCATCGAGGCGGCCAGGGCCGGCGAGGCCGGACGCGGCTTCGCCGTCGTGGCCGACGAAGTGCGCAAGCTGGCCGAAAAGACCATGCACGCCACCAAGGAAGTGGGCGAAGCCATCAGCGGCATCCAGCGCGGTACGGCCGACACCGTGACCATGGTGGAACAGGCCTCCTCCGCCGTGGAACAGGCCACGGAACTGGCCAAGCGTTCCGGCGACGCCCTGGGCGAGATCGTGGCGGTGGTGGAAACCGCCGGCGATCAGGTCCGGGCCATCGCCACGGCGGCCGAGGAACAATCGGCCACCTCCGAGGAGATCAACCGGGCCGTGGAGGCCATCAGCCGCATCGCCTCGGAAACCGCGCAGGCCATGGGCCAGTCCGCCCAGGCCGTCACCGAGCTGGCCGCCCAGGCCCACGAACTCAACACCCTGGTGGCCGACATCAAGGGCGGCAGCGGCCAGGCCTCCTTGACGGCCTAGCACGGCGCGCGGCCACGGCTCGTCCAAGCCGGGACGACGCCCGGCGCAACAAGCAGCAACCTCAATACTGGCTTGTGAACCGTCCGGCGGCTGCGCTTCAGGTCGGCGCGGCTGCCGGACACCGACAACCACCAGACCAAGGAGGCTCCGACCAGACCAAGCTCCGGCAAGCCCCGAACTCGCCACTCCTCGCTCACCCGTCGTCCGGGCCTCCGTAAGCGGCGCCCAAGCCGCCCCTGTACCGGCCGGCGGCCTTTGCCGGACAAACCGGATATTATCACGTTTTGCCGTTGCGCTTTTCGTTGCCGTTCCGTAATAATTCCCGCCAACAGCGTCTCAGGGCGTCTCTTGGCCGTTTGCCGCCGCCGGGTCCTCCGGCCGCCCGTGGGACCCGATCCCCGGGAGGGCTCATGGCCAAGGGCAGCGTCAACACCGTGCTCACCGTGCTCGTCGCCGGCTGCGTCACCGTCGCCATCGTCGTACTGGTGCTCTACGTTTCGCGCACCTCGTTTCGCATGGCTTCCGACCTGCAAGAATCCGCCTTAAGCCAGCTGGCCTCCTCCACCAGCCGCACCCTGGACCTCTATCTCGAAGACGCCGCCGATGTGGCCCGGGCCCTGGCCACCCAGGACGCCGTCATTGCCGGCCTGTCCGGCGACGCCAAGCGCTCCCAGGACCGTTTTCGCAACTACATCGAGAGCTACAAGCACTACTGGGCCATCTTCTCCTTCGATCTCAAAGGCAAGGTCGTTTCCGGCTACAACGCCAACCTGCAGGACATGGCCGGCGGCGACCGCTCCGACCGCGACTATGTGAAGGCCGTGCTCGGCGGCAAAGACCTCTTTTTCACCGACCAGATCATGAGCGCCAAGACCGGCGACATCCTCATCTTCGTGGTGGCCAAGGCCGTACGCGGCCCGGACGGCAAGCTGCTCGGCGGCGTGGCCGTGTGTCCCAAATGGAACGTCTTCACCAAGAACTTCATCGATCCCCTGCGGTTCGGCGCGCGCGGCTACGGCCTCATGCTCGACGGCAAGGGCAACGTCATCGCCCACGCCACCGACAAGGACATGCTGCTTAAGAATGTGGCCGACCAGCCCTTCGCCAAACAAGCCCTGGCCAGCAAGGAGGGCCTGGTCGCCTACGACTGGAAGGGCGAGCGCAAGGTCATGGCCTTCGCGCCGGTGTCCCGCACCGGCTGGGTCGTGTGCATGACCGCCTACGAATCCGAGATGACGGCCACCGCCGCGTCCCAACGCAATCTGCTCCTGGTCATCGGGGCCTGCTGCCTTATCGCCGCCGTGGCCGGCATCACCCTGGCCAACCGGGCCATGGCGCTGCGCCCGCTGACCCGGGTGGCCGCCTACGCCCGTGAGGTCACGGCCGGCAATCTCGGAGCAAAACTCGTCGGCCGCTTCCGCTTCGAACTGGCCGACCTGGCGGCCAGCGTCAGCGCCATGGTGGCCGACCTCAAAAACAAGCTCGGCTTCTCCCAGGGCGTCCTCGACGGCATACCGGCCCCCTGCGCCATCGCCGGCCCGGACGGGCGCATCCTGTGGCTCAACCGGCAGGTCATCGACCTGCTCGACCTCGACGCCACCCCGGAATCGGCCAAGGGGCAGGTGACCGGCCAACTCTTCTACGGGGACCCGAACCGGGAAACCCTTTCCCAGCGCACCCTGCGCGAAGGGCGCGGGCTTTCCCTCGACGTGGATTTCACCACCCGGCGCGGGCGTGTCTTGCATCTGCATGTGGACACCACGCTTTTCTACGACATGGACCGCAACCTGCTCGGCTGCGTCATCTTCTGGAACGACATGACCGGCATCGTGAGCCAGAAAAACCGCATCGAGGAGCAAAACGCGCTGATTTCCAGTCTGGCCGGCCAGGCTTCCCAGGTGGCCGACCGCATGGCCGCCGCCGCCGACGATCTGGCCCGCAGCATCGGGGAAGCCAGCCTTGGGGCGCGGGAACAAAGCCACCGCGTCCAGGAAACCGCTTCGGCCGTGGCCGAGCTTTCCGCCACCATCATGGATGTGGCCAAAAACGCCGGCGACACCGCCAGCCTGGCCGAAAAGGCCCGGGACACGGCCGGAGAAGGGGCCGGGCTGGCCGGAGAAGCCGCCAAGGCCGTGGACGCCGTGCGCCAGCAGTCCGCCGCCCTGGCCGCCACCATGGGCGAACTCGACGACCGGGCCAAGGGCATCGGGGCCATCATGGGCGTCATCTCCGACATCGCCGACCAGACCAATCTGCTGGCCCTTAACGCCGCTATCGAAGCCGCCCGGGCCGGCGACGCCGGGCGCGGCTTTGCCGTGGTGGCCGACGAGGTCCGAAAGCTGGCCGAAAAAACCATGTCCGCCACCAAGGACGTGGGCCAAGCCATTGCCGGCATCCAGCGCGGGGCCGACGAGACCGCCTCCCGCATGGATCAGGCCGCCGCCCGGGTGGCCGACGCCACCGGCCTGTCCGAACGCTCGGGCCAGGCCCTGTCCAGCATCGTCGAACTCGTGGCCAGCGCCGGGGACCAAGTCCGGTCCATCGCCGCCGCCGCCGAACAGCAATCCGCCACCACTGAAGCCATCAACACCTCGGTGGGCGACATCAACGCCCTGGCCGCCAAAGCTGCCGACACCCTGGACCACTGCGCCGACGCAGTACGCGAACTGGCTGATCTGGCAAACAATCTCAATGAACTGATACGCGATCTCCAGCAACAGGACGCCGCATCGTTCGTTCTGCCCGAAGCAAAAAAGGGCTGACGTAAGGCTTGCCCATTTCCCATTTTCAAAGTAGGCATTCCCCCATTGCCCACAAGCGACGCCGGGTCGTCCGCATTCGGCGCCGTCCGCACAGTCCGCAGAAGCGGTCGTGCGGGCGGCGTTTTCCTACATGACGCCCTGCGGTTGCCGACACCGCAAGGGCCAGTCCCGAGCAGCCCCGTACCCGACCGCTTGTCGTTTCCAGAGTGGTGACAGTCAGCTGTGGCGCAATAGCAACCACCGATGCGACGTCCAAACAGCATCAGACGTCGCACACCAAGGAGAACGCCATGGGCAAGACAGGCATCACCACCATCATCGCCGCATCCGTCGCAGCGACCATTTTGGCCGGCGTCGCGGCCCTCGTGCTGTACGCATCCGGTTCCTCCTTTTCCATGATCCAGGAAGTCGAGGAAAATTCCCTAGAGCAAACCGCCGCCATGGCCTCGCGCTCGGCGGAGAACTACATCAAAGGCACGGCGTCCCTGGCCGATTCCCTGGCCGATCAGGCCGCCATCCAGGCGGCCTTTGCCGGTGACGTGCCCCGGACCCAGGAACGCCTGCGCAACTACATCGACGCCTTCAAGGACTACTTCTCCTTTTTCGTCTTCGACGCCACGGGCAAGATTGTGGCCGGCGTCAACGCCGACGGCAAGGATCTGACCGGCGGCGACCGCAAGGACCGCGACTACGTCAAAGCTATTCTGGGCGGCCAGGACCTGGCGTTCAGCAAATCCGTGTTCAAGGCCGCTTCCGGTGACTCCCTGATCTATGTCGTGGCCAAGGCCATCCGCGACAAGGACGGCAAGCTGCTCGGCGGCGTGGCCGCTTCGCCCCTGTGGGACCGCTTCACCGCCGCCACCGTCGATCCGGTGCGCTTCGGCCAGCGCGGCTACGGCTTCATCATCGATTCGGCCGGCGTGCTCATTTCCCATCCCCTGGACAAATCCATGATCCTCAAAGACGTGTCCGGCGACGACTTCGTGCGCCAGGCCTTGGCCAAGGGCAACGGTTCTTTTGAATACGACTGGAAGGGCGAAAGGAAGGTCATGAGCGTGGCCCGCATCCCGGCCACCGGCTGGCTGGTGTGCATGTCCTATTACGTCAATGAGATGGCCGCCCCGGCCATTACGCAGCGCAACACGCTCATTGCCCTGGGGCTGGGCGTGGCCGCCCTGGTCGTGGCCGTTATTGTGCTCATCACCCGCCGGCTGGTGCTGCGGCCGCTGCTGTGTCTGAGCAATTTCACCGCCAAGGTGGCCGGCGGCGACTTCGATGCCGCCATACCCTGCCGCCTCAGAGCCGAATTGGCGACCTTCGGCGAAAACCTGCGCCAGATGGTGGCCGAGCTCAAAGCCAAGCTCGGCTTCGCCCAAGGCGTGTTAAACGGCATCCCCTCCCCCTGCGGCATCGTCGGGCCGGACTTCAAGATGCTGTGGCACAACGAGGAAATCAGCCGGCTCCTCGACAAATACGAGCCCGGCAAATCCTACGTCGGCCAAACCTCGGGCCAGTTCTATTTGAACGATCCGGCCAAGAACACCCTTTCCGACCGGGCCATTCAGGAACGCCGGATGCTCGCGGCGGAAAACGACTTCATCACCGTGGCCGGCCGCAAGCTGCGCATCGCCGTGCGCACCACGCCGTTTTACGACCTCGACGGCACCCTGCTCGGCTCCATTTCCTTCTGGAACGACATCACCGAACTCTACGAACAAAAGCGCCAAATCGAGGAACAAAACGCGGTCATCGCCCAAACCGCCGCCAGCGCCTCGGCCGTGGCCGACCGGGTGGCCGCCGCCTCCGAGGAACTCTCGGCCCAGATCGAACAGTCCAGTCGGGGAGCCGAGGAACAAAGCAGCCGCGTCCAGGAAACCGCCACGGCCGTGGAAGAGATGAACGCCACCATCATGGAAGTGGCCCGAAACGCCGCCGCCACGGCCGGCAGCGCCGAACTGGCCCGGGACAAGGCCCGGGGCGGCGCGAAACTCGTGGCCGACGTGGAGACCGCCGTGAGTTCCATCCGTGAGGAAGCGGTGGTCTTGACCGACAACATGCGGGGCCTGGGCGAACAGGCCAAGGGCATCGGGGCCATCATGGACGTCATTTCCGACATCGCCGACCAGACAAACCTCTTGGCGCTTAATGCCGCCATCGAAGCGGCCCGGGCCGGCGAGGCCGGGCGCGGCTTTGCCGTGGTCGCCGATGAGGTTCGCAAACTGGCCGAAAAAACCATGAACGCCACCAAGGAAGTGGGCCAATCCATCGCCGGCATCCAGCGCGGCACGGCCGATGCTGTGTCCCGGGTGGAGCGGGCCGTGTCCAAGGTCGAGACGGCTTCGGGGCTGGCCGAGAAATCCGAGGCGGCGCTGTCGGAGATCGTCTCCGTGGTGGAGGCGGCCGGCGATCAGGTCCGGGCCATCGCCACGGCGGCCGAGCAGCAGTCGGCCACTTCCGAGGAAATCAACCGGTCGGTGGAATCCATCAGCGCCATTGCCCACGAAACCGCCCAGGCCATGCACCAGTCGGCCCAGGCGGTGTCCGATCTGGCCCGGCAGGCCCAGGAACTCAACAGTTTGATGGTCAGCCTGGGTAGTGCAAACGACGCGCCCAGGGCTCTTGGCCAATAAAATACTTCGGGAGTCTATTTTTTCGGACAACCGGCCAAGGGCGCTCAAACGGGTCCGGAGATCCCCCTTGGAAGTAGACTAGTTAGGCCTGGGAAGCCGTTTTACGCCGGTCCGGGAGCCTGCCGAGACTCCCGGACCGGTTTGCCTTTTTCGGGCGTTGCGGCTAATTCATTTTTTTCCTTTGGGATGGGCTGTACCGGGTTTCCCGGCCGCCCTTCCCGCACGACAGCCAATATATCGCGGGGAGCGTTCCCAATGGTTCCGGCCGGGTTTTCCCGACGCCGGGAGCTTGGGCATATCTCCCGCGCAAGGAGGCGCGACATGCGCATTCTGGTGGTCGGCTCCGGCGGCCGCGAGCACGCCCTGGCCCATACCCTGCTCAAAAGCCCCGACGTGTCGGCGGTCATCGCCGCGCCGGGCAACGGCGGCACCGCGACCTGCGGCGAGAACGTGCCGCTTGCCGACACCGACGTGCCCGGCATCGTGGCCCTGGCCAAGGATCGGGGCATGGATCTGGTCGTGGTCGGCCCGGAAGCGCCGCTGGTGGCCGGGCTGCGCGACGCCCTGGAAACCGCCGGCGTGCCCTGCTTTGGCCCCGACGCCTACGCCGCCCAGCTTGAGGGCAGCAAGGCCTTTGCCAAGGACGTCATGACCGCGGCCGGCGTGCCCACCGCCGCCTACGCGTCGTTTACCGACGCGGCCAAGGCCCGGGCCTACGCCAAGGACCTCGGCCGGCCCGTGGTGGTCAAGGCCGACGGCCTGGCCGCCGGCAAGGGCGTCACGGTCTGCACGCAGACGGACCAAGCTCTGGCCGCCATCGACGAAGCCATGGTGGACAAGGCCTTTGGCGCGGCCGGCGGCACGGTAGTGGTGGAAGAAATGCTCGTGGGCGAGGAAGCCTCGTTCCTGGCTTTTTGCGACGGGAAAACCGCCGTGCCCATGACCGCCTGCCAGGACCACAAGGCGGTCTTTGACGGCGATCAGGGCCCCAACACTGGCGGCATGGGGGCCTACTGTCCGGCTCCGGTGCTGCCGCCCGCGCGCTACGCCGAGATGATGGAGCTGGTCATCCATCCCATTTTAAAGGAAATGGCCAAGCGCGGCCATCCCTTCACCGGCATCCTCTACGCCGGGCTCATGATGACCGAGGCCGGCCCCAAGGTGCTCGAATACAACGTCCGTTTCGGCGACCCGGAGTGCCAGCCGCTGCTCATGCGCCTAGAAAGCGACCTGCCGGCCATCATGCTGGCCTGCCGGGCCGGCAGGCTCAGCCCGGAACTGGTGCGCTGGTCGGACAAAAGCGCCCTGTGCGTGGTCATGGCCGCGCCGGGCTATCCGGGCAGCTACCCCAAGGGTATGCCCATCACCGGCATCGAGGCGGCCGAGGCGGCCGGCGGCGGACTGGTCAAGGTGTTTCAGGCCGGCACCAAGCTCGTTGACGGCCAGGTCGTGACCTCGGGCGGCCGGGTGCTGGGCGTGACGGCCCTTGGCGACGGTCTGGCCCAGGCCAAGGCGACGGCCTACCGGGCTGTGGAAAAATTGCATTTCGACGGGGCGTTTTGCCGCCGCGACATCGGCGACAAGGGCCTCAAACGGGAGGGAAAATAGATGCGCATCGCCATTTTGATCGGCTCCATGTCCGACGAAGAGAAAATGCGTCCGTGCTCCAAGGTCCTTGATTCCTTGGGCATCGAACACATCTTCACCGTCACCTCGGCCCACCGCACCCTGGAGCGCACCGAGCGGGTCATCCGCGAGTGCGAGGCCCGGGGCTGCCAGATATTCATCTGCGCCGCCGGCCTGGCCGCCCACCTGGCCGGGGCCGTGGCCGCCCGCACCATAAAGCCCGTCATCGGCGTGCCGCTTTCCGCCCCGGGTTCGGCTCTGGGCGGCCTTGATTCCATGCTCTCCACCGTGCAGATGCCCCCGGGCTACCCGGTGGCCACCGTGGCCCTGGACGGAGCCGGCGCGAAAAACGCCGCCTGGCTGGCCGCCTCCATCCTGGCCCTGGGCGACGCCGAACTGGCCGGCCGCATCCGCGCCGCCCGCGAAGGCTTTGCCAGCGACGTGGAAACCGCCGCCGCCAAGCTCGGCAGCAAGCTCTAGCCGCGCTTTTTTCAGGTAAAAGGCCCGGACCGACGCGCGTCGGTCCGGGCTTTTTTTCATTGCTTGGCGCGGGTGTCTTGGCCGGCCATCGCCGCTCACGGGCCAAGGGCGACCGGCCGGAAACATCTTGCGCCGATGGGCTTGTCTCTTGGGCAAACGATGCCGGCTTGCAGCTCTTGCGCCTCAGGGCTGGACGAACAGGACGTTGAGCAAGGCAAACCCGAGCCGTCGGTGGTCTTCCCCACCCAGCGAGGCCGGCGAAAACACCCTATCCACGCGAAATTCGAACGTCGCCAGTCCGCCAGTGAGCAGCTTGCCGGGCACGGCCACCTGCAGCACGGCCGGCGTAGCCGTCAGGTTCAGCGTCGCCAGCCGCTTACCGTTGACCCAAACCTCCAGCGCCTGGAAATCCCGCCCCGGAGCCAGCACCCCGCCGGCGGTGAAGGCCAGCACACCGTCCTTGCCGGGGGCCACGCCCTCAAACGGCAGACAGGCCCGCTCGCCCCGGCTGTAGACGCCCCAGGCGGCCGGCCAATACCAGCCGGCGCGGCCGTAAAACCGCCGAGGCAGCTCTGCCGCCGCGTAGAGACGGCCGGGAGTAAGCGTCACGGGCCGGGCGGCAAAACGCCCGAGGCTTACGCCAAGCCAGGCGTCCTCCCGGCGCGCTTCGCGCCAGGCCACGTACTGCCGCCAATAGGCCTCCAGGTCGAATTCAGGATGGCCCGCCACCAATCCATACGGATCGACGCGGGCGGCAATACCGCCGTTTAGGCTGCCCGCTTCGGGACTGTTCGCCCCAGCGGCATTGCGCGCCTCGGCAGCGAGGCCTCCGGCCCGGTCCCAGGCGGCCGTGTACTCCAGCATGGCCTGGCTCATGTCCGCGTTATGACAATAGGTATAGGCCGAGGCAGCGCCCAGGACTGCCCCGAACAGGGTCGAGAAGAAAAGCCGCCGCGCTCCGTGGCCGAGGTGCCGGCCAAGAAGGCAAACGAGACAGGCCAGTGCGGCCGCAGCCCACAAGAAGGCGAACCGGCTGTCGACATAGGCCGGCAGATGTTCCAGCTGCAATTGCTGGTACTTGGGCGAAAGCGCCAAGGGCAGGACGACGAAAAAGGCCAGCCCGAGGCAGGCCGCCGCCAAGCGTTTGCCCAAGGCCAGTCCCCGCTGCTCATGGAGCGTGGCCGCCCCCAGAAAGGCGCTGCCGACAAACACGCCGGCCAGGGGGAGCCAGCCGCCGGGCGGCGGCGAGGCGTTGGCCGCCAGAACGGCGTAAAGCTCGGGCCGGGCCGGGGTGAAGCCGCCCACGGCGTGGGTTGCGGCCGTGGCCAGGATCAGGATCGGATCGAAGGTCGCGGCCAGGGTGGTGCCGGCGTAGGCCGGGGGATGGAGCAGCCGCCAGCCGCCGTAGGCCAGGGCGGCCAAGGCCACCGGGGCCGCGTCGAACCAGGTTTTCTTGCGCCAGAGAATTCCCTTGAACTTTGCGGCCAACCCGCCCTGGCCGCGCCACCAGGACAGAGTGTACTCCAGGAGCAGCAGGGAGACGCCGAAAATAAAGACGTAGTCGCTGGCCAGATAGGCGGCCAGCACCACGGCGAAAAGGCCCAGCCGCTTGGCCGTCGAGGCCTGGGAGAGCGCGCCGTCCCATGACAACATGACAAGGCGCGAGCACACCAGCAGCAAGGCCGGCAGGGTAAACGCGATGGTGAAGCTGTTGGGCGGCAGGTTGTTGAAATCGAGGATTTGCAGGGACACGAGCAACAGCAGCAACAGTGTGGCGGCCTCGGCCTGGACCAGCCGGGCCCAATAGACGGCAAAGGCCCACAAGAGACCAAAGTAGACGCCGACAAACAGCGCCCGGGCCACGAAATAGTCGGACAGCAACTCGGCGTAATACGACAGCGGCGAGAAGAAAAAGCAAAAACGCCCGGACACCACGGCGGCGGCCACGGACTCGGTCCAGATGGCGTCAAAGCCCTGCATGGACACCCGATGCAAGGCCAACTGGTCGGGGGTGAGGCGGTAGCCCGACAGGAACAGCACGCCCTGGAGCGCCGCCACCACGGCCAGGACGGTAAAGCGCAAGGGCCTGTTGCGCAAAAGCCTCGCCGCGCCCGACACAAACCCGCCGGCCGGCTCCTGTCCTTGGCGCGCCTCGTTCGTACCGGCAACCGCTTGGGACGCCATCACTCCTGCCCGTCCCGGGCCTTGGCCCGAAGCTCGGCGTCGATGCAGCGCAGGGCCTCGAACGAGACCGCGCCGCCAAGGGCCTCGTGGGCGGCGCCCAGGCCCGGAACGCCCTCGCGCCGCAGCCGCGACAGGGTCTCGCGCGCCCGGGCCATGAGCTCGTCGGGCAAGCCGCAGACAGAAGCCGCCGCGATCTTGCCCCAGGCCACGTAGGCGAGCAAATGCCCATGGATGGTGGACAC
>DLGG01000078.1:24894-33488 GCA_002482565.1 Solidesulfovibrio magneticus | reverse complement strand
GCCAGGGCGGCAAAGACCGGGGCAGACGCTTGTTTTCCTCGTCGCTGCCGGCTTTCACTTCGCGCAGCAGGGCCTCGGCCTCGTCGTAGCGGGTGAGCGCCTGGGACAGGCGGCCCGGGTCGCGCTCGGCCTTGGCCGCCTCGGCGGCCAGCCGCACGTCGCGCCCGGCGTCCTGGACGGCCTGGGCGGTTTTCAGGCGCTTGGCGTGCAGGCGCAGAGGCTCGGGCTGAGGATATTTGGCGGCCAGCTCCTTGTCCCACTGGGCGGTCTTGAACTCGATGTAGCCGGCCACGGCGGCGGCATAGGCCTCCTGGGCGGCGGCCAGATCAGCCCGGTCCCTGGTCACCAGCTCGTTGGCGGCGGCGGCGGATTCGGCGGCTTTCTTGTAGGTGTCGAGCAGGAAACCGATCTTTTGGGCTTCGGCGGCCAGGCTTTCCATGCCGGGCCGACTGGCCGCCTCGCGGGCGGCGTGGAGCGCGTCGGCGGCCTGTCCCAGGTCTTTTTTAGCCCGTTCCAGGGCGTCGCGGTCGCCGGACAGGGCATAGCCCCGGATGGCCTGGGCGGCCAGGAGCAGCCGGCGTTCCACGGCCACGGCCAGATCGGCCCGTGGCAGGCGGGCGGTTTCCAGGGTCTTGGAGCGCGCGGCCAGGCCGTCCAGCCGGGAAACGGCGAAAAGCCCGAGCACCAGCGCGGCCACGGCGGGCAGGCACACGGCCAGGGCGATCTTGGCGGGAAAAAGCGGAAACCTCATGCCGGTGCGTCCTTGCGGTTGGAGATGCGGCACGGGGAGGCGGCACAAACAACCCGGCTCCCGGGCGAGAGGCTACAAGGTGTAGCCAATTACGCGCCAAAATCAAAGGGGGCGGCCGGACAATATGCCGGCCGCCCCCGATTTGGCGAGAGTTGTCGGCGGCGCATCAGCCGAAGCGGCCGGTGATGTAGTCTTCGGTCTGTTTCTGGGCCGGGCGGGTGAAGATGGTTTCCGTGGCGTCTTCCTCGATGAGCCGGCCCATGTAGAAAAAGGCGGTGCGGTCCGAGACGCGGGCGGCCTGCTGCATGGAGTGGGTGACGATGATGATGGTGAAGCGTTTTTTGAGTTCGTGGATGAGCTCTTCGATCTTCTGGGTGGCGATGGGGTCCAAGGCCGAGGCCGGTTCGTCCATGAGGATGACTTCCGGCTCGATGGCCAGGGCCCGGGCGATGCACAGGCGCTGTTGCTGGCCGCCGGACAGGCCCAGGGCCGAGTCGTGGAGGCGGTCCTTGACCTCGTCGAAAAGGGCCGCGCCGCGAAGGCTTTTTTCCACCTGCTCGGAGATGTAGGCGTTGTCGCGGATGCCGCCCACGCGCAGGCCGTAGGCCACGTTTTCGAAGATGGTCTTGGGAAAGGGGTTGGGCTTTTGAAAGACCATGCCCACCCGGCGGCGCAGCTCCACCACGTCGAGGTCCGGGGCGTAGATGTCCTGGCCGTCCAGGGTCAGCTCGCCCTCCACCCGGGCCCCGGCGATGAGGTCGTTCATGCGATTGAGGCAGCGCAAATAGGTGGATTTGCCGCAGCCCGAGGGACCGATAAGGGCCGTGACCTGGTTGGCGTTGACGACGAGGTTGATGTCCTGGAGGGCCTTGAACCGGCCGTAGTAGAAATTGAGAGCCCGGGAGGCCATTTTCACGGTGTCGGACATGGTGTTTCCTTGCTGCGGCGGTTACGCGCGTCGGCGGTCGGCCTGTTCATGAGGTCTGGGGTCGCGGGCCGGAGTCGGCCTTTTCGGCCGCCGGCTCGGTCTTTGGCGGCTGGGCCATGGGCAGGGTGAAATGGAAGGCGGCTCCGGGCATCTCGCCCCGGCCGCGCTCCACCCAGACCCGGCCGCCGTGGCGCTCCACGATGTGGCGCACGATGGCCAGGCCAAGGCCGGTGCTGCCCGGGGTTTTGGAGCGATGGCGCTCCACCCGGTAGAAGCGTTCGAAGATCCGCTCGCGTTCCTCGGGCGGGATGCCCGGCCCCTGGTCGAGAACGGAACACCGGACCAGGCCCCGGTCGGGATCGGGGGCGGCGGCCAGCACGATGCGCCCGGCCTCCGGGCTGAAGCGGATGGCGTTTTCGAGCAGATTGCGCCAGACCTGGGCCAGCTGGCCCTGGTCGCAGGCCACGGCCAATCCGGCCTCGGGCAGGGCGCGGACCAGTTCCAGCCCCCGGGCCAGGGCCAGGGGTTCGCACTCGCGCACGGCGTCGGCCAGGGCGGCCCCGGCCTCGGCCCTGGCGTCGGGGGCCGGCCCCTGGCCGTCCTCCAGCCGGGCGAGGTTTAAAATGTCGTCCACCATCTTGGACATGTGATTGGCGTTTTTGAGGATCACTTCCAGGAAGCGCCGCTTTTCGGCGGCCAGTTCCGGCGCGGCCCCGAGCAGGGTCTCGGCGTAGCCTTTGATGGAGGTCAGCGGCGTGCGCAGCTCATGGGTGACGTTGGCGGCGAAGTCCCGGCGCACCCGGGAGAGCTTTCGGGTCTCGGACACGTCGTGGAAAACCAGCACCGCCCCGGCCTCGGCTCCGTCCCGGCCGGGCAGGCGCACCAGGGACACCTCATAGACCCGGCCCGGGCCGAACCGGGCTTCCAGGGTCACGGCCTCGGCCGCGTTTTCGGCTTCGGGACCGGCCGGATCGGCGGCCAGGAGCCGGTCGCAGGCCAGCTGCAGCTCGGGGCTGGGGATGACCTCAATGGGCCGCCGTCCCAGGGGATCGGCGGCGATGGGAGCCAGCCGGGCCAGGGCCGGGTTGGCCACGCGCACCTTTCCGGCGGCGTCCAGGACCATGACCGCCTCGCGCATCCCGTCCAGGATGGCTTGCAGCTGGGTCTTCTGGGCCACGATGGTGGCGATGTTGGCCTCGATGCCCCGGGCCATCTGGTTGACGGCCCCGGCCAGGACGGAAAATTCGCCCCCGGGCAGCAAATGCAGCCGGCGGCGGTAGTCGCCGTCGCCGATGGCCCGGGCCACGTCCACCACCTCGGCCAGGGAGCGCGACAGGCGGCGGGTGAAAAACCAGAACACGGCTCCGGCCAGGGCCAAGATGCCGGCGTTGGCGGCCAGACGCTGGCCCGGCGTGGCCGTGGCCGGAACCAGGGACGACAGGCCAAGGGCCAGGGCGGCCACGGCCACGCACACGGCGGCGGCCCGCAGTCCCAGGGCGGCGGAGCCGGCCACGGCCTACTCCTTGAACCGGTAGCCCACGCCCCGGACGGTTTCGATCATGTCGGCGAAATGCCCCAGCTTCTGGCGCAGGCGGCGCACATGGGTGTCCACGGTGCGGGCATAGCCCTCGAATTCGTAGCCCCAGACGGAATTGAGCAGCCGGTCGCGGGTGAGCACCCGGCCGGCGCTCTGGAACAGCTCGGCCAACAGCTTGAATTCCGTGGCGGTGAGCGCCACCTCGACCCCGTCCAGGCTCACCCGGTGGGCGGCCATGTCCACGGACAGGCCGTCGCGGGCCAGCACCTGGCGCTTTTCCGGCTCCGGGGCGTGGCGCTTGAGCACCGAGCGCAGGCGCAGGACCAGCTCGCGCGGCGAAAACGGCTTGACCACGTAGTCGTCGGCCCCAAGCTCCAGCCCGACGATGCGGTCCACTTCCTCGCCCCGGGCCGTGAGCATGATGATGGGGGCGCTGGCGGTCTTGGGATCGCGCTTGAGTTCCTTGCAGACCTCGAAGCCGTCCAGCCCCGGCAGCATGAGGTCGAGGATGACGGCGGCCGGCGGATTGCGCCGGGCCTTGGCCAGGCCCTCGTAACCGTCGCGGGCGGTCTCGGCGACGAAGCCGGCGCTTTGCAGATTGAAGGCGAGCAGTTCGACGATATCTTCGTCGTCTTCGACAATCAGGATGGAATCCTTGGACATGCGACCACCTCGAGGTTTGCGGGGCCATCAAGAACACGTCGCCTTGACGCGGCGATGTATGTCGCGTGACGATTGTGTGACACCAGTTGCGCCAAAGCGCAACGTCAGGCTTTGGGCGACAATTTCGTGCCGCTTTCCCGAATTCCGGGCCGTCAATTTGACGCGTTTTCCAAATCGGCCTAGGGTGTCATACCTTGAAAATCTCATGCGTCGGACGTTTGGGCGCGAAGGGCATGGGAAGGATGGCGGACAGGTTACGCAAAGCCGCGGGCGTGATGCTTGCCCTGGTTTTGGCGCTTTTCGGCGTGGCCGAGGCCCAGGACCACAGCCCTGTCGTCCTGGGCATGACGGCCGGGTTCTCCGGTCCGACCCGGTCCATGGCCGTGGAACTCTACCGGGGGGCGCTGGCCTGCCTGGAAAGCCGCAATGTCCTGGCCGCGCCCGGGCTGCGCAAGGTCGCCCTTCACGCCGCCGACGACGGTTACGAACCCGGACCGGCCATCGAAAACACCGTGCGTTTCCTCACCCGCGACAAAGCCCTGGCCCTTTTTTCCCAGCTCGGCACGCCCACGGTCAGCCGAGTGCTGCCGGTGCTGCGGGCCTACGCCGACCAGGGGGCTCGGCTGTTTTTTCCGGTCACGGGCCTGGAGGCCTCGCGCACCCCGCCCTATGTCCGCTATGTCTACAATCTACGGGCCAGCTACCGCCAGGAGATCGACGCCCTGGTCGGAGCCTTTGTCGCCAGGGGGGCCACCCGGGTAGCCATCTGCCACCAGGCCGACGCCTTTGGCCGCAGCGGCTGGGACGGGGCGAGGCGGGCGCTTTCCCGGCGCAACCTGCCCCTTTGCGGCGAGGCCACCTTTGCCCGGGTAGCCACGGTGGCCGACGACATGGCCGCCCAGGCCAAGGTGCTCGCCGCCTGCACCCCCCAGGCGATCCTGCTGGTCGGGCCGGCTCCGGCCTGCGCCGCCGCCATCCGCGACTTCCGCCGGGCCGGCCTCGACGCCGCTGTCGGCGTGGTGTCCTTTGCCGGCGGCGAACTGCTCCTGCGCCAATTGGCCGCCGAGGGCGCGCGTCTGGGCGTCGATCTGGAGCACGACGTCATCTTTTCCCAGGTCGTGCCGGATTGGCGCGACGAAACCCTGCCGGCGGCCCATGCTTACCGCCAGGCCCTGGCCGATCTTGGCGACCGTCTGCCGCCGCCCGGGGGCTGGGATACGCCGGCCTCCCAAGCCGGCAGCTCGGTGGGTTTCGAGGGCTATCTCAACGCCCGCCTGTTCCTGGCGGTCCTTGACGCCATGGCCGACCCCGACGACCGCCAGGGCCTGGACGCGGCGGCCGCCGCCATCGACCAGATCGACATCGGCATCGGCCGGCCCGTCACCTTGGCCGGCCCCAACCATCAGGCCCTGGACATGGTCTACCTCAATACCGCCAAGGACGGCCGGCTTGTGCCTTTAACCGCCAGCCTGGCCATCGCCGAGACCGAGGACTGAGGGTGTCGCGGCTTTTTCGCAAGACGCTGCTGGCCATCGTGCTGGTGTTCGGGGTCTCGGCCAACGCCACGGCCCTGCTCTCGGCCTGGCTGCTCCACCGCCACCTGACCGACGAATACGTGACCAAGGGCCGGGCCATCGCCATGGCCATCGCCGCCGCCAGCCCCGACGCCCTGGTCGGCGGGGACGCGGCCTCGGTCCAGGCCATGATCGACGAGTTCCTGCGCATTGAAGGCGTGGGCTACGTCTTTGTGGCCGACCGGATGGGGCGCATCGCGGCCCACACCTTTTTGCCGGCCATGCCGGCCACCGTGCCCCAGGTCACGGTGAGCCACCAGGAAGCCATTTCCATCGACGACGCCGTGATCCCCGACCGGGGGGATTTCATCCAGGTCACGGCCCCGATCCTGGCCGGCGAAGCCGGCCAGGTGAGCGTGGGCATGGACAAGGCCGGCATCTGGCGGGTCATGCGCGAGGCCGTCATCCGCCAGGAAGTGCTGATGCTGGCCATGTTCGCCGTGGCCGTGGTCATCTTCTACGCCCTGGTTTCGGGCATCGCCCGGCCCCTGGCCGCCCTGGCCGAATATGCCGTCAAAATCCGCGACCACGATTTCTCGGCCACCCCGCCGCCGGCCAGCGACGACGAGGTGGGCGTGCTGGCCCGGGCCATGGGCTCCATGGCCGGTCAGCTGTCGGTGCTGGTGTCCAACCTCAAACAGGCCGTGGCCGACACCACCCGCGAACTCAACGACTCCCTGGCCCACATCCAGGCCATTATCGACAATCTGGCCGACGGCCTGCTGGTGGTTGACGACGCCGGCCGGGCCACCCTGCACAACCCGGCCCTGCTGGCCATGTTCGGCCTGACCGGAACCGACCCGGCCGGGCGCTGGGTGCGAGACGCCTTTCCGCCGGCCATGGCCGCCCTGGCCGGCTCGTGCCTGTTCGACAGAACCTGCCCCGAAGCCGAAGTGGAGCTGTCCGACGGCCGCACGGGCAAGGTCGTGGCCACATCCTTCCGCCTGCCCGGCCAGGACCGCACGGCGGTCATCCTGCTCGTGCGCGACGTCACCGTGGAAAAGGAAGTGGACCGGATGAAGACCGAGTTCATTTCCACGGTTTCCCACGAACTGCGCACGCCGCTGACGTCGGTGCTCGGCTTTGCCAAGATCATCCGCCGCAAATTCCTGGAGCTGGTGGTTCCGTCCTTGCCGCCGGAGGATGCCCGGGTGGCGCGCGGAGCCGGGCAAATCCGCGAGAACCTCGACATCATCGTGGCCGAGGGCGAGCGGCTCACCGAACTGGTGGACGACGTGCTCGACATCGCCAAGATGGAGTCCGGGCGCTGCGAATGGGACATGGAGCCGGTGTCCCTGGCCGCCGTGGCCGATCACGCCGTCAAGGCGGCCACGCCTCTGGCGGCGCGCAAGGGCTTGGCGCTCACCGCCGAGGTCGCTTCGGATCTGCCGGCGGTCATGGCCGACCGCGACCGGCTGGTGCAGGTGCTGCTCAATCTCATCGGCAACGCCGTGAAGTTCACCGCCTCCGGCTGGGTGCGCCTGTCGGCTGCGGCGGTCGGCGGGGAGGTGCGGATTTCGGTGGCGGACAGCGGGCCGGGCATCGCGGCCAAGGATCTGGAAACCATTTTCGAGAAGTTCAAACAGGCCGGGGACACGCTGACCGAAAAGCCCAAGGGCACGGGGCTGGGGCTGCCCATCTGCCGCCAGATCGTGGAACGCCATGGCGGGCGTATCTGGGCCGAATCCGTGCCCGGCCAGGGCAGCGTCTTCCGCTTCACCCTGCCGGCCCTGGCCGGGCCGGCGGCGGAAGCGGCCGAGGCGGCCTGTCCGGCCAGAGCCGCGCCCACGGCCGAAGGCGATGCCTCGCGGGTGCTGGTGGTGGACGACGACGCCGCCGTGCGACGCTACCTCGAAACCGTGCTGGCCGAGGGCGGCTACGCCGTGGCCACGGCCCGCAGCGGGGCCGAGGCGCTCAAGTTGGCCGCCGCCTGGAAACCCGGCTGCATCACCATGGACCTGCACATGCCGGGCATGGACGGCCGCGAGGCCATCCGCCGGCTGCGGGCCGAGCCGGCCACCCGGGACATTCCGGTGATGGTGCTGACCGTGGCCTCCAGCCGCGAACGGGCGGCCAGCGGGGCCGACGCGGTCCTGGCCAAGCCCGTGGACGAGGAGGCGCTTTTGGCGGCCGTGCGCAACCTGCTCGAAGGTCCGGCCGAGGACGATGCCCGGCCGTGTCTGATCTATGCCGCCGACGGCGGCCGGCGGCTGTCGCGGCGGTTTCTGCTGTGTCCGGGCGAGGTGACGTCGGTGGGCGAGGAACCCGGTTTGTGGCAGGCGTTGGAGAAGGGCTTTTGCGGCACGGTCTTTGTGCCGGCCTCGCGGGGCCACGACCTCGATCTGAGCAAGCTCAGCGCCTATCCCGGCGTGTGCGTGATCATCATTCCCGACTGACGCAAACGCCCGACACACAGACTCGGCAGCGGCTCCAGCGATTTGACGGACGTTTTTTGGCTGTCCGGCCCTTGACTGGCCGGCCGGGCCGCTTACCTTTTTGGCGCTCGCCCAAGGCGAGTGCTGCCGGGACGCCCCCGGCCACTGGCATCGGCCCTTGACAAACCCGGGCCGAAGGTGGACTTGTTGCGGCCGGATTTCACGGCCCTAAGGCGTAAGCGGAGAGGATCATGCCCATCTACGAATACAAATGCACCAAATGCGGCAAGGAATTCGAAGTGCTTCAACGCAGCTTCGACGTGGACGAAGCGCCCTGCGAAGACTGCGGCGCTCCCGGCAAGCGCTTCATGTCCAACACGTCGTTCGTGCTCAAGGGCACGGGCTGGTACGTGACCGACTACAAGGCCAACGGCGGTTGCAGCGCTTCGGGCAACGCGGCCAACGGGTCCAACGGTTCGTCCAAGCCCGCCGAAGCCCCGGCCGCCGAGGCGGCGGCTCCGGCCTCGCCCTGCGCATCCGGCGGCTGTTCGTCCTGCCCGAGCGCCTCCGCGTCCAGCTCCGACGCCTAAGCCGCTCCCGCTCCGATTTTCGCTTCGTCGCGCCGGCCCGACAGGGCTGGCGCGACGGGCTTTTTGGCGTCCTTCGAACACCTTGAACGCCTATTCCCGACCCGCCATCCGACCGGACGGCTCCCTCCCATTCCGGGCAACCCCGGGCGAACCGGGTCGTTGAAATTTCAGGGCCG
>DLGG01000078.1:3195-24889 GCA_002482565.1 Solidesulfovibrio magneticus | reverse complement strand
CGGCCCTGAAATTTCAACGACCCATGCGGCGCAGCCGCCAGCGCTCCCGCGCCCAAAGGGTCTTGGCGCACTCGCGCTTTTCGACGTAATATCCGTCCCTTACCGTACCCAGGCGGGGTTTCCAAAGGGGCTCAGCCCCTTTGGCCGCCGGAGGCATGCCTTTTTCTTCCCCTCCCCATCTCCATCCCCATTACAATCCCAGCAATCGGCGTACGGTCGCCAGCCCCAGGCGTTCTTCCAGCACATCGGCCAGCCGGTCCAGGGCCGGGTCGATGTCGTAGGGGGTCAGCCGGGTGATCGGCTCTTGTCCCCGGCGCTGGCGCAGGGTGTTGAGGAACTGGCGGCGGAAGGCGTCGGCGTCGAAGATGCCGTGCAGGTAAGCGCCCCATATGGGCGCGTCCTGGCGGGCGTAGCCCAGGGGTTGGCCGTCGGGGCTGGCGGCGATGACGTCCAGGGGAGTGGTGTTGTTCTGGATTTCGGTGACGCCGTGGTGGATCTCGTAGCCGTGAAGGGGCAGCCCGGTGGGCGTGTGGACGGCATCGGTTGCGGTCAGGGTTTTTTCGGCGGCCAGGCGGGTGGCGAGGGGCAGCAGGCCCAGGCCGGCGGCTTGGCGACGGTCCGATTCCAGGCCCAGGGGGTCGGCCACGGTGTTGCCGAGCATTTGCAGGCCGGCGCAGACGCCGATGATTTCGGTTGTGCCGGCGACGGCCAGTGCGGTCAGGGCGGCGGCCAGGCCGGAGTCCTTGAGCCAGGCCAGGTCGGCCAGGGTGTTTTTGCTGCCAAGCAGCAGCACGGCGTCGGGCCGGCCGAGTTTGCCGGCTTCGCGCACCCGGCGCAGGCGCGCGTCGGGTTCCACGGCCAGGGCGTCGCAGTCCGTGGCGTTGGAGAGATGCGGCAGGTCGATGACCGCGATGTCGAGCAGGGCCGGGTCGGCCGGCGGGGTGTCGGGCAGGGACTGGCCGTCCTTGAAGGTGACGGAGTCTTCGTCGGGCAGGCCGAGGTCGGGCAGGAAGGGGACCACGGCCAGCACGTCGCGCCCGGTGCGGCGGGCGAGGTAGTCGTTGGCCGGGGCCAAAAGCGTGGCGTCGCCCCGGAAGCGGTTGAGCACATAGCCGGCGACAATCCCCCGTTCTGACTCGGGCAGGCATTCCATGGTGCCCAGCAGGCCGGCGTAGGCCCCGCCCCGGTCGATGTCGGCGGCCAGCAGCACGCTGGCCCCGGCATGACGGGCCATGGCCATGTTGACGATGTCGTGGGCCTTGAGATTGACCTCGGCCGGGCTGCCGGCCCCTTCGAGCACCATGACGTCGGCCTGGCCGGCCAGGGCGTCGTAGGCCTCCCGGGCGGCGGCAAAGGCCGTGGGCTTGTAGGCGATGTAGTCCGCCACGCGCATGGTTCCGACCGGTTTGCCAAGGACAATGACCTGGGAGCCGAGCTCCGAGGTGGGCTTTAAAAGGATGGGATTCATGCGCGCGTCCGGGGCCAGCCGGCAGGCCCGGGCTTGGACGATTTGCGCCCGGCCCATTTCCAGGCCGTCGGCCGTGACCCCGGAATTGAGCGACATGTTTTGCGACTTGAACGGCGCGACCGTGTAGCCGGCCCGGGCCAGCAGCCGGCACAGGCCGGCGGCGAGCACGGACTTGCCGGCGCTGGAGGTGGTCCCTTGGACCATGAGCGCCGGGGTCTTGGGCCTGGGGCGGGAGGCGGGCATGGGGCAGGCGGCCAGCACGGCGGCCAGGGCGGCCAGGATGCGGTCGGTCTCGGCCTCGGGGCGCACGGCGACGCGCAGGTAGCGATCGGACAGGCCCGAGAAGTTGGTGCAGTCGCGAAGGGCCACGCCGTGCTCGGCCAGCAGCCGGCGGCAGACCTCCGGGGCGTTTGGGCCGGAAAGTGACAGCCGGGCCAGCAGGAAGTTGGCCTGGCTCGGGAAGACCGTCAGCCCCAGGCCGGCCAACCCCTCGGCCAGCCGCTGGCGCAGGCCGGGCAGGGCGGCCCGGGTCTCCTCCAGAAAGGCGGTGTCGGCCAGGGCGCGCAGGCCCATGGCCTGGGGCAGGCTGCCCACCGACCACGGGGCCAGGGTGCGGCGCACCCAGTCGGCCAGATCCGGGCTGGCGGCGAGAAGCCCCAGGCGCAGGCCGGGCACGGCGAAGCTTTTGGTCAGCGAAAGCAGCACGGCCACGTTGTGGGGCCTGTCCTCGCCGGCCAGGCTCGTAAATCCGGGCACGAAATCGGCAAAGGCTTCGTCGACCAGAAACAGGCTCTGGGGATGGCGGCCGGCCAAGTCAACGATTGTCCCGGCCTCGGTGACGACGCCGGTGGGGTTGGCCGGGCTGGCGATGACCACCATGGAGGGCGAGCGCAGCACGGCCTCGATGCGGTCGAGCTGGGGGGCGAAGCCGTCGAACTCCGAGCCGGGCAGCCGGCGCACGTCCATGCCGGACTTGTGGCAGGCCACGGCGTAGTCGGTGTAGGCCGGGGAGGGGATGACCGCCCGGGCCAGGCCGGTGCAGCGCGGCAGGGCGAAAAGGAGCTGGCTTGTGCCGTTGCCGGCCACGAAATGGGAAGCCGGAGCATTGTAGCGGACCGAGGCGGCCTCAAGGAGTGCGGTGCAGTCCGGGTCCGGGTAGTGGACGAGGTCGGAAACGGCGGCGCTTAAGACGTCGCGCAGCCAGGGCGGCGGCCCCAGCGGGTTGATGCTGGCCGAGGCGTCGAGGATGTCGGATGGGTCGCGTCCGGCCTCGGCGGCCAGGGCGCGGAGATTGCCGCCGTGGGGAAAAGCTTTTTCTTTCAATTAATTGACTGCTTTTTGCGGCATCACCAGCACGAGATGCCAGCCCGTGGCGCGAAGGCGCGCCGCCAGCACCATGTCCTTGCCCGAGACAAAGGCCATGGGCCACTTCTTTTCCGTTTCGGCCCGTTCGATGACGGCCTCGCCGATGGCGTTTAAGGCGTCGTCGGGCGAATCCTCGGCCTTGTCCAGGCCCATGGCGGCCAGCCCCCGGTCGGCCCGGAAGTAAACCACGGCCTCCTCGGCCTTGGCATTGACGGCGTCGATGGCGGCGGCAAGCTTGGGGTCGCTGACGGCGATGGCCTTGCCGCGACGGTTCATGAGCAAGGCCCGCGCGCCGGGGATGGCGGCCAGATCGGCCAGCACCCGGCCGGAGAGCTGGCTGATGGTGACGTCGCGCGACGACACGGCGAGCAGGGTCTCGCCGTCGTAGACCGGGCAGGACACCGTGACCATCATGCCGTCGCCGGCCAGATCGAGATAGGGCGACTGCCAGCCGCAGGCCTTGGCCGCGAAATCGGCCGCGGTGTAAAAGTCCTTGTCCGTGGGCTTGTAATTGTTGACGGCCTCGACCAGGGGCAGGTTGGGGTAGATGGCGAATCCCTGGTCCGGGGTGGTCAGGTAGACCCAGGAGTAGGGCAGCGCGCCATGGGCGGCGGCCATGGCCGGAGCCAGTCCGGACAGGGCGGCCAGCTCCCGGAAGAGGTTGTCGGTGAAGTTTTCGCCGTCGTAGAAATAGAGGGACTGGCAGGGGGCCTTGGCGGCCGGATCCGGGCCGCAGGGGCCTTGGAGATCGCGGAAGGCGACCGTGCCGTCCTTGACGGCGTAGCTTTGCAGCAGCCGGCCCCGGTCCTCGGGAACCATGGCCGGCGTTGCCCGGTAGAGATCCTTGTAGGCCGCGCCGAGGCTTTGGGCGCTTTGCTCCACGGCCAAAAGCGCGTCGTCGAGGCGGCCGGCGGCGCTGGCGGCCAGGGCCAGGGCGTACTTGGGCGGGGTGGCTGCTAGGCAATGCGCCGGTTGCATATTAAGAGCAAAATATAAGAACAAAAAGAGTGCAGCAGTGCGCATGTGTGTACCTCGAGATCCTTTTATAGATCTGAACTTGGCTGCATTTTTTCTTTTAAGAGCGTGTTGATTTTGTCTCCATATTTAATGATGAGGCTATGGTAAAACATCGGATCGTTGTCGAGAGCAAAGGCAAGAAGTCCTTTCAGGTAGTTCCTCTGGTCTCGGGGGAGTCTGTTGCTGATATAGTCAAAAGCTAGTTTTTTGATGTATCTCTTTCTTTCTCTTCCCAAGGAAACCTTTCCATCTGGCGTTACGACGAGCCCTGTGATTTGTCTTCTCGATTTTTTAGACAGAAAAATCGTCTTTGCTTTATTGATGTTCAAAGTCGGAGCCGTTGACTTGCTTAGTATAGAGTCCATAGTGTTCAGAAATTTGTGGCAATCTCCTGGTGTGTCAGATGAAAAATTAATATCATCGGCGTATCTAGTATATACAGACTTTGGATTTATTGATTTTGCAGCTTTAGTAAATTGTATATCAAGATCATATAGTACTGCGTTGGATATTGATGGTGAAGTCGGCGCGCCAATAGGTAGGCCAAGACCAATATTTTTATATGGAAAAAATAGAGAACGCGCTAAAAACATTTTATCGCTAGAAGAGAGTGGCGTTTTGTTCGTTGCCTCAAGGACAGTATACAAATCATTTGGCCTTAATGATGGAAAAAAATCTTTGAAATCAATGCGAATAGTGAAAGGAAGTGCACGATGTTGCTCGGCGTTTGACCTGAGTGGGGAAGAGAGGCCTTTTCTGTAGGCATATGAACTGGCGTGTGTTGTTAACTTGTTTAGTAATATGTGAAATATAGCGTACTGGATGGCTTTTGTTTCTTGCGATGGGTGTAGGATTATCCGTTTTCCGCAGCCATTTCTTTTGGGGATCGTGTATCTCTTGTAGCGATATGGGGCGTTATTCGCGATGTTTTGGACCGTAGTCTTGTCAAGGCCTAAAAAAATAGCCACTTGATGTAATATTAATGAAGTTATCATATGGTGGACCGGTAGGTCAAAATAGCCATTTTGTCGGGCCGCATTTTTTGGTAGAAGTTGATAAGTTTTGTCCGGAATGTAGCTTTGTTTATCTTCTCAAAGTGGATGAAGCTTTCTCCTGTGTTCTTTGTCGTGATATAGTGGTTATTGTGTTTTTGGATGAAGTTTATTGCTTCAAGGATGGAAAGTTCAAAGGTGACAGTGTAGGAATTCTTTCCGTAAAGAGTTTCCAGGAGAGAAATTAGCTCTTTGTGCGTAAGCGGGCAAAAGAAGTCGACAAGTTCTCTGAGGTAGAGCAATTTGTGTTTTGGGCCTAGCGAGTTGAAATTGTCAAAAGTTGAGATGTCTACCCTTTTTCTATGTTCTCGAACAATCGTTCGCAAGCGTTGTGATATTGTATTGATCGAAGTCAAGAATCTTTCTTTTTTATAATAGACAACGGGTTTGAATTTTGAAATCTTGTTGATTTTTGCGATTGGGCCATAATTAATAAAAGAAGGCTCGGTCGCGTACGCTTCATCATTTATGGGGAGCAGTATTTTTGCTAGCGGATTCTTGATGGCAAAAGCGCCAAGTTCTGCAAAGGCGCTTTCACTTTCAAGGATAATTATAATACAGTCTGAGAATTGTGCTATTTTGTCTTCTATGGAGAGAATGTCGTATTGTTCGGTGTTCTCAAAGGTTTTGAAGACAGTTTCGGCTCTTATGAATTGATAGTTTGTTAGATGTCGCGATGCATAGTTGAAAAAAATATCGCGCCCGCATGGGTTTTTGTGGTTTTCTCTCCCCCCGCAGACAAATACAAGTAAAGCATCTAAAGAAATAAAAACTTTTGAATGTGCTATTAAAGCTCTAAATTCTGAAAAAAAACTGCTTGTGCTATTTTGCATAATAGTTGCCGCACTAAATATTACTTTGAGCAAAGGGCCGAGAACTTCGCGTGCCNNGGCACGCGAAGTTCTCGGCCCTTGAATCTCAGAAAACTCATAGGGGATGGCTTAACACCCTCCCTTCCGATACGGAAAAAGCTAAAATTTAGTGCGGCATATATAACTGTGCATATTTTCGATGCTTTGTCAAGGTCGCTCGCATTTGATTTGTCACTGGATGATGAGATGCCAGAACACGGAAAAAAGCCCAAGGATCATGCCGACCACGGCCACGGTGAAGACCACGTCCGGGATCGGCGAAAAGGTCTTGGCGCCGGTGTTGATGCAGCGTCGGATGTACCAGAAGCGCCACACGGCCACAACCATGACCAGGACGCCCACGCCGAAGGTGGACAGCGTCACGGTCTCGGTGTGCAGGTGTTTTTTGGCCATGCCCTCGAACATGGGCACGTTTTGCAGCTGTCGGATGAAGAAGTCGAAACGCTCGATGACGAAGCTGAAGCCAAAAAGGGCCAATCCGGTGCGGCACCAGGCCAGAAAGGTGCGTTCGTTGGCCAGATGGTTGCGCTGCCAGGCCAGGAGTACCTGGGGGTTGGTGAGGTCGTAGGGGGCGTTGGGGGGGGTGTTGTCGGGCATGGGCACCTCTTCGGGATGGGCACGAGATACCCCGGTCCGGCCCGGCCGGTCAACGCGGCGACGGCCTGGCCATCGTCGCGCGTCGGCGTTCAGGCACAGGGGTGAATAGGTAGACGTGATCGGTTCTATTGGTTTCAGCCTGCACATAGTCCAGAAACGATAAAAAACAGATGATTAATTGCATTTTCTCCCATCCGGAGTACCCTTGGGCCATTTCCGGTCATTAACCAGGAAAAGGAGGGAGTCATGCACATTGACGGCACTTCTGAAAAACCGTTGTCGCCTTGGTGGCGCAAGGGCGTCATGGCGGCGTTGGTGATCGGCTTTGCCCTGGAAATCCTCATTACCTTCCAAGCTTACGAGCATGCGCCGCCCATTCCGGAGATCGTGCGGGACACGGCAGGGCACGTCGTGTTCACGGGCGGGGACGTCGTGGCCGGGCAGAAAATCTTCCTGAAATACGGCCTGATGGAAAACGGCTCGATCTGGGGCCACGGGGCCTATCTGGGGCCGGATTTCTCGGCCCAGTACCTGCATGATCTGGGGCTGGTCGTCGCCCGGGGATTGGCCAGGGAGCGGGGCGGCCGCGATTATGACGCGCTCTCCCCCAGCGAGCGGGAAATCCTCGACAAGGAAGTCGCCCTGTTGCTCAAGGAGAACCGGTACAACGCCAAAGAGCAGACCCTGACGCTGACGCCGTTCGAGGCCCAGGCCTTCAAACAACAGATCACGGCCTGGACGGCCTATTTCACCGATACGACGGCCAACGCCGGGTTGCCGACAAAATACATCAGCGACGCCAAGGAGTTGCATGACCTGACGGCGTTTTTCGCCTGGACGGCCTGGGCTTCCATCGCCAACCGGCCGGGCAAGACGTATTCGTACACCAACAATTTCCCCTACGATCCGGCCCTGGGCAATACGCCGACCAGTCAGACCGTGCTGTGGAGCGCGCTGAGCCTTATCACCCTGCTCACCGGCATCGCCCTGGTGCTGTCGGCCTTTGGCAAGTTCGACTACCTGGGCTGGCAGGGCACGGGCGAGCATATCCACCCGCAAATGCTGCCGGGCCTGGCTACGCCCGGCCAGCGCGGGCTGGTCGAATACTTCCTGGCCGCCGCGCTGCTCTTTCTCTTTCAGGTGATGGTGGGCGGGGCCACGGCCCATTACCGGGCCGAGCCGGGCGACTTCTACGGCTTTGATCTGGCCGCGATCCTGCCGAGCAACCTGCTGCGTACCTGGCACCTGCAATCGGCCATCTTCTGGATCGCCACCTCGTTTGTGGCCGGCGGGCTGCTTTTGGCCCAGGCCCTGGGCCAGAAGGAACCCCGGGGGCAGGCCGCGTCCATCCATGCCCTGTTCTGGGCTCTGGTGCTGGTGGTGGCCGGAAGCCTTTTCGGAGAACTGGCCGGGCTGCACCAATGGCTGGGGGATTTGTGGTTCTGGTTCGGCCACCAGGGCTGGGAATACCTCGAACTGGGACGGGCCTGGCAGGTGCTGCTGGCCGTCGGGCTCATCGGCTGGGTGCTTATGTTGCTGCGCAGCGTCATGCCGGCCCTGCTCGACCCCGAGCGCCGCGAGATCACGACCCTGTTCCTGTTGGCCGCCCTGGCCATCCCGGTGTTTTACCTGCCGGCCTTTTTCTTCGGCGCGGGAACCAATTTCACGGTGGCCGACAATTGGCGGTTCTGGATCATCCACCTGTGGGTGGAGGGCTTTTTCGAACTCTTTGTCACGGTGATGGTGGCCGTGACCTTCTTCCGGCTCGGCATGGTCTCGCGCACCACGGCCGTTCGGGTCATCTACCTCGACGCCATCCTGTTTCTGGGCAGCGGCATCGTGGGCACCGGCCACCACTGGTACTTCAGCGGCCAGACCAACCTCAACATGTCCCTGTCGGCGCTGTTCTCGGCCATGGAAGTGGTGCCCCTGACCCTGTTGACCCTGGACGCCTGGGATTTCGTCAAGCTCACCCGGTCGCACTGCGACGTCTGCGGCCGGCAGGTCAACATCCCGCACAAGTGGGCATTCTATTTCCTCATGGCCGTGGGGTTTTGGAACTTCGTCGGCGCGGGCATCTTCGGTTTTCTCATCAACCTGCCTATCGTCAGCTACTTCGAAGTGGGCACGCTGCTGACGCCCAACCACGGCCACATGGCCCTTATGGGCGTGTTCGGCATGGAGGCCCTGGCGCTTATGACGCTGTGCTTCCGACAGGTGCTTGACGACGCGCAGTGGGCCGGACCGGAGCGCCTGATCCGCGTCTCTTTCTGGGGCCTCAATATCGGCCTGGCCATGATGGCCGCCGGCAGCCTGTTCCCGGGCGGCGTGCTGCAGGTCTACGACGTGCTGCAAAACGGCTATTGGCACGCCCGGGGGCTGGAATACCTGGGCCGCGACCTGAGCCGGCTCATCGAATGGGCCCGCATGCCCGGCGACGTGGTCTTTATCGCCGTCGGCGTCGTGCCCATGGTGTTGGCGGCGGCCATGACGTACTGGCGTATGAAGACGTCGCCGGAGCCGGACAGGGCGGTGTAACAGCGTCGCGGCAGTCAGGCGGCCTTCTTCCGGTACCAAAGCGGGGGAGGTTGGCAGGGGGGCGCGGCGCGGGCCGACAATCCGGCCGGCCTCGGTCGGACAGAGGGCAAGAGCCGCGAACAAAAAACGGGGGCCGCGCAGTCGCGCGGCCCCCGTGACGGTAACTGGAGGAAACGGGTCGGCTAGTACATGCCGCCCATGCCGCCCATGCCGCCGCCGGGCATCGGGGGCATGTCCTTTTTCGGCTCGGGCTTCTCGGCGATGGCCGCCTCGGTGGTCAGGAGCAGGCCGGCCACGGAAGAGGAGTTCTGCAGGGCGATGCGGGTGACCTTTTTGGGGTCGATGACGCCGGCCTTGATCAGGTCTTCGTATTCGCCGGTGGCGGCGTTGAAGCCGAAGCCGTCCTTGCCGTCGCGCACCTTGGCCACGACGATGGAGCCTTCGAAGCCGGCGTTGCCGGAGATCTGGCGCAGGGGCTCTTCGATGGCGCGGCGCACGATCTCGATGCCGGACTGCTCGTCGTCGTCCACGGCCTTGATGCCGGTCAGGCTCTTGACGCAGCGCACCAGCGCGACGCCGCCGCCAGGAACGATGCCTTCCTCAACGGCCGCGCGGGTGGCGTTGAGCGCGTCTTCGACACGGGCTTTCTTTTCCTTCATTTCGGTCTCGGTGGCCGCGCCGACATTGATGACGGCCACGCCGCCGACGATCTTGGCCAGACGCTCCTGCAGCTTTTCCTTGTCGTAGCTGGAGGTGGTCTCTTCGATCTGGGCGCGGATCTGCTTGACCCGGGCCTTGATCTTGTCGCCGTCGCCAGCGCCGTCAACGATGGTGGAATTTTCCTTGTCCACGATGACGCGCTTGGCCTTGCCGAGGTCGGCCAGGGTCATGTTCTCCAGCTTGATGCCCAGGTCTTCGGACACGCACTGGCCGCCGGTCAGGGTGGCGATGTCTTCGAGCATGGCCTTGCGGCGGTCGCCGAAGCCCGGGGCCTTGACGGCGCAAACCTGCAGGGTGCCGCGCAGCTTGTTGACGACCAGGGTGGCCAGGGCCTCGCCCTCGATGTCTTCAGCCACGATCAGCAGGGGGCGGCTCATCTTGGCGACCTGCTCCAGAACCGGCAGCAGATCCTTCATGGCGGTGATCTTCTTCTCGTTGATGAGGATCAGCGGCTCGTCGAGCTCGCACACCATGCGCTCGGGATCGGTGATGAAATAGGGGGAGAGGTAGCCGCGGTCGAACTGCATGCCTTCGACGACGTCAAGGGTGGTTTCCATGCCCTTGGCTTCCTCGACGGTGATGACGCCTTCCTTGCCGACCTTGTTCATGGCTTCGGCGATGATGTTGCCGATGGTGGCGTCGGAGTTGGCGGAAATGGTGCCGACCTGGGCGATCTCTTTCTGGTCGCGGGTGGGCTTGGCCAGGGTCTCGAGCTCAGCCACGACAGAGGCCACGGCCTTGTCGATGCCGCGCTTGATGGCCATGGGGTTGCGGCCGGCGGCCACGAGCTTGACGCCTTCGGTGAAGATGGCCTGGGCCAGGATGGTGGCGGTGGTGGTGCCGTCGCCGGCGATGTCGGAGGTCTTGGAAGCGACTTCCTTGACCATCTGGGCGCCCATGTTCTCGAACTTGTCTTCCAGTTCGATCTCCTTGGCCACGGTCACGCCGTCCTTGGTGATGATCGGGGAACCGAAGGACTTCTCGATGACGACGTTGCGGCCCTTGGGTCCAAGGGTGACCTTCACGGCGTTGGCCAGCTTGTCGACGCCTCTTTTCAGCTTCTCGCGGGCCTTGGAATCAAAAAGAATTTCTTTGGCAGCCATGTATGTTCTCCTTGCGCTTGAATACGGAATGGTTGGAGCGAATAAGGCGCGAAGCCCTAGGCTTCGATGACGGCCAGGATGTCGTCCTCGCGCATGACGAGGAAGTCTTCGTCATCGACCTTGATCTCGGTGCCGGCGTACTTGTTGAACAGCACGAGGTCGCCCTTTTCGACATGCATCTTCAGGTGCTTGCCGTCTTCGGCCAGCTTGCCCGGACCCACGGCGATGACTTCGCCCTTCATGGGCTTTTCCTTGGCCGAGTCGGGGATGATGATGCCGCCCTTGGTGACTTCTTCCTGTTCGAGACGCTTAACCAGCACACGATCGCCTAAGGGTTTGAGCTTCATACAATAACCTCCATGGTTTTTGGCGGATGGGTCGGCTGCTGGCACTCGCTTGCATCGAGTGCCAGCGCCGGCGGGAAACTATCTAAACACATTGTCGTGAAAGGCAAGGGGGCGATGCGAAAAAAGTTTGGTGTCCGGGAAAAAAACGCTCTTTTAAATAACATATTGATATGTTTTATATATTTTACAAGAAACAAGCAGATGGCAGATGGTCTGCTGTTTCAGGCAGGATTTTGGACGGGTTTTGGGACGCAAGAGACCCTTGTGAAAGGAATCACGCTGTTGCGGCGGGTGGCATTTTCCAGTAAACCGCATAAACTTGACGCTCTCTCCACAGGGGCCTAGAACCTTCCAATAGCAGGCGGCCGCGTTGCTAGCGGATGGTTTTGCCTCGCGGCGGAGGCGGAGCGTGTGTCCCAGGCGGTCCCCTAACCTTTTTATCGAGGTGCCTATGCTCGACACGCTGGTCTTTGTGACGGTGCTGCTGCCATTTTTGGTCGCAGCCGTGTTGCTGGTTTTGCGAGAGCAAAACTTGCGCAAGGTCATCCTGGTCGCCACGGCGGGAGTGCTCATACTCTCGTCGTTGGCCATGCTTCGGGGCGGCGCGTTCATCATGTCGCCGGCGCCACTATGGGGTTCACTGGTCACCCTTGGTGACTTCCTGATCCTCGGCGTGGTGTTGCTGGTCGGCTTGAAACGCAAAAACCAGATCATCGTATGGCTCACCGTGGCCCAGATCGTCGGACTTATATGGTTCGACTTCTTCATGATCAAGGACCATGGATCGACGCCGGCCTTTTTCGCGGACGACCTCAGCCTCGTCATGGTGCTGGTGGTGTCCATCGTCGGTTCCCTCATCGCCGTGTACGGCATCGGCTACATGAAGGAACACGAGGAACACCTGCATCTGACCACGTCGAAACAGCCTCAGTTCTTTTTCTTCATCGTCCTGTTCCTGGGCGCCATGAACGGCCTGGTCCTGGCCAACAACATGCTGTGGATGTACTTCTTCTGGGAATGCACCACGTTGTGCTCGTTCATGCTCATCGGCCATGACGACACCGAGATCGCCCGCAAGAACGCGGAACGCGCCCTGTGGATGAACGTGCTCGGCGGCACGGCCTTCCTGTTTGGCGTCATGCTCCTGTACAAGGTCACCGGCTCCCTGTCGCTCCAGGATATCCTGGCTCGCGGACCGGAATTCGCCGTGGCCGGCGGGGCCATCCTCGTGCCCATGTTCCTGCTGGTCTTCGCCGGCATGACCAAGGCCGCCCAGGCCCCGTTCCAGAGCTGGCTCACCGGGGCCATGGTCGCTCCCACCCCGGTCTCGGCCCTGCTGCACTCCTCCACCATGGTCAAGGCCGGCGTCTATATCATCGTGCGCCTGGCCCCGATCTACGCCGGCACCTACTTCAGCAACTTCGTGGCCCTTTTCGGGGGCTTCGTGTTTCTGGCCACGGCCTGCCTGGCCGCCGGCCAGTCCAACGGCAAGAAGATCCTGGCCTATTCCACCATCTCCAACCTGGCGCTCATTATCGCCTGCGCCGGCATCAACACCCCGGCCGCCATCACCGCGGCCATCCTGCTGATCCTGTTCCACGCCATCTCCAAGGCGCTCATGTTCCTGTGCGTCGGGGCCATCGAACAGAAGATCGGCTCCCGCGACATCGAGGACATGCGCGGCCTGTTCGCCCGCATGCCCCGCACCGCCCTGGTCGCCGTCATCGGCATCCTGACCATGATGCTGCCGCCTTTCGGCATGCTCATGGCCAAGTGGATGGCCATCGAGTCGGCCCACGGCCAGTTCCTGCTTATGATCATGCTGGCCCTGGGTTCGGGCGTCACGGTGCTGTTCTGGTGCCGCTGGGCCGGCCTCATGCTGGCCACGCCCTTTGCCAAGGCCGCTCCCGAAGCCCAGGACGGCACCATCCGGGGACCGCTCTACCTCCTGGCCGGTCTGGCCGTGGTGCTGAGCTTCTTCTCGCCCCTGGTCTACAACGGCCTGGTCGCCCCCGTGGTGGCCATGTACTACAAGACCGCGCCGTATGTGCTGCGATTTGGCAACTTCGAATCGTCCACCGGCGTCTTCCTGGTTTATCCGCTGTTTATCCTGCTTGGCCTGGGCTTTTTCTTCGCCCTGCGCCAGACCCGCAAAATTACGGCCGCCCAGGCGGTTGGCCCGTACATGTGCGGCGAGCAGACCTCGGTTGACGGCAAGCCCGGCTTCCTCGGTCCCTTGGGCCAGAACGTCACGGCCGTGTCCGGCAACTACTATCTGGAACAGTTCTTTGGAGAGGCCATGCTCTCCAAGTGGATCAACGTCATCGCCCTGGCCGTGCTGGTGATCATGCTCTTTGGAGGCGCCCTGTGATGACCAAAATCCTTCTCGCCGTCCTGGCCCTGGTCGCGGCCCCGATTCTCGGCGCGCTCATTACCGGCGTGGACCGCCGCATCACCGCCTGGCTGCAGTCCCGCTACGGCCCGCCGATCCTCCAGCCGCTCTACGACGTGCTGAAGCTCCTGGGCAAACAGCCCATGTTGGTCAACACCTGGCAGGCCCTGTGCGCCTACGTCTACCTCGTCGGCGCGGCCCTGTCCGTGGTCCTGCTCTTTACCGGCTCCGACCTGCTGCTCATCTTCTTCGTGCTGACCATCGGCGCGGTCTTCCTGGTCATGGGCGCCCTGGCCTCGCCGTCGCCCTACAGCCAGATCGGCGGCCAGCGCGAGCTGCTGCAGATGCTGGCCTACGAGCCGCTTTTGATCCTCGTCTTCGCCTCCATCGCCATGCTGACCGGCAGCTTCAAGGTCAGCGCGGTCTTTGAACTCAGCCGGCCCATGCTCTATGACCTGCCGCTGATGTTCATCGTCCTGGGCTACGCGCTCACCATCAAGCTGCGCAAATCGCCCTTTGACATCTCGGCCAGCGCCCACGCCCACCAGGAACTGGTGCGCGGCGTCTACACCGAGTACTCCGGGCCCTACCTTGCCATGATCGAGATCGCCCACTGGTACGAGGTGATCCTGGTCCTTGGCATCTGCGCGCTGTTCTGGTCCACCAGCTTCGTCGGCATGATCGTGCTCGTGGCCCTGACCTACCTGGCCGAAATCATCGTGGACAACGTCACGGCGCGCCTCACCTGGCGGGTCATGCTCAAGTCCGCCGTCGGCATGGGGCTGGTCCTCACCGTGGTCAACATGCTGTGGCTCTATGCCCAATAACCACCGCGAAGCCAAAAGAGAGAGCACGCCATGTTAGGCAATCTGATCAATCAGGGACGCATCAAATCCCCGTGGGTGGTCCACTTCGACTGCGGCAGCTGCAACGGCTGCGACATCGAGGTGCTGGCCTGCCTCACGCCCCTTTACGACATTGAACGCTTCGGCATCTTAAACATCGGCAACCCCAAGCACGCCGACGTGCTGCTCGTGACCGGCACCGTCAACCAGCGCAACAAGCACGTGCTCAAAAACATCTACGACCAGATGCCCACCCCCAAGGCCGTCATCGCCATCGGCGCCTGCGGCTGCTCGGGCGGCGTGTTCCGCGAGGCCTACAATGTCGTCGGCGGCGTGGACAAGGTCATCCCCGTGGACGTGTACGTGCCCGGCTGCCCGGCCCGCCCCGAGGCCATCATCGACGGCGTGGTGGCGGCCCTGGAAAAAGTGAAGAAACTGCTCGGCATGACCGCCTAAGGGTTGCCGGGAACTCGGACGCAACCGGGGTTCGCCCCGATTTCCAGGAGATTACCGTGCTGGAAACGATACCTCTGAGCCTCGATCAAGTCGCCGCCGTGGCCAAGGAGTGCTTTGACGACGGCTGGCGGCAGGTCACCATGTCTGCCGTGGACTGCGGCGAGGCCGGCTTCGAAATATTCTACCACTACGACAAGGATCTGGTCATGAGGCACTACCGGCTCTCCATCCCCAAGGAGACCGTGGTGCCGAGCATCTCGCCCGTCTACTTCTGCGCACTGCTCATTGAAAACGAGATCCGCGACCAGTTCGGCATCTGCTTCTCCGACATCGTCCTCGATTTCGGCGGGGCCTTGTACCTTGAAGCTGAAGTCCGCGCCATGCCGTTCTGCAAGGTCAGCGTGGCCGAAAAACAGTCTTAAAGAGGGAAGCATATGGCCCGTACTATATTGCCTTTCGGTCCGCAGCACCCGGTCTTGCCGGAGCCGCTGCACTTAAAGCTCACCATCGAGGACGAAACCGTCGTCGAGGCTCTGCCCACCCTGGGCTATGTCCACCGCGGGCTGGAGAAACTCTGCGAAGTCCGCGACTTCAACCAGATGATCCAGATCGTCGAGCGCGTCTGCGGCATCTGCTCCTGCCTGCACGCCCTGTGCTACTGCGAAGGCGTCGAGCAGATCATGGGCGTGGAAGTGCCGCGCCGCGCCAAGTACCTGCGCACCATCTGGGGCGAGCTGCACCGCGTGCACTCCCATCTGCTGTGGCTGGGCCTTTTCGCCGACGCCTTCGGCTTCGAGAGCCTTTTCATGCAGTTCTGGCGCGTGCGCGAACGCATCATGGACATCATGGAAGCCACCTGCGGCAACCGCGTCGTGGTTTCCGTCAACGTCATCGGCGGCGTGCGCCGTGACCTGACCCCGGAACAGTGCAAGTGGATCGAGGAGCAGGTGGCCATCGCCGAGAAGGAAATCCGCCAGCTCTCCTCCACCATCCTTAACGACTACACCGTCAAAAAGCGCTGCTGCGGCAAGGGCGTGCTCACCAAGGACCAGGCTTACCAGCTCGGGGCCGTGGGTCCCATGCTGCGCGGTTCCGGCTGGGCCCAGGACGCCCGCCAGACCGGCTACGCCGCTTTTGGCGAGCTCGGCTTCGAGCCCATCGTCGAATACGACGGCGACTCCTACGCCCGCTCGGCCGTGCGCTTCCGCGAGACCCTCCAGTCCCTGGACATCGTCCGCCTGGCCATCGCCCGCCTGCCCGAAGGCGAAATCGCCTCCAAGGTCAAGGGCAAGCCCCAGGGCGAGACCGTCACCCGGGTCGAGCAGCCGCGCGGCGAACTCATGTACTACCTCAAGGCCGATGGTTCCAAGCACATGGACCGGGTGCGCATCCGCACCCCGACGTTCGCCAACATCCCGCCGCTTCTGGCCATGCTGCCGGGCTGCGAGTTGGCCGACGTGCCGGTCATCGTGCTCTCCATCGACCCCTGCATCAGCTGCACCGAACGGTAAAAAAGGAGCGCGCTTCCATGTTCAACATGACCAAGAACGTCGTCGCGAACCTCTTCTCCAAAAGCTCCACGCGGCTGTATCCCATTGCCGTTCGGGGCCATTTCGAGGGGTTTCGGGGGACGCTGCACATCAACATCGACGAGTGCATCTTCTGCCGGACCTGCATGATCAAATGCCCGTCCCAGTGTATCGCCGTCGACAACAAGGCCGGCACCTGGACCTGCGAAGCCATGAGCTGCGTGTACTGCGGCGTGTGCGTGGACGTTTGCCCCACCGGCTGCCTGTCCATGTCCAAGGAGCATCGCCCCGTGGCCACGGAAAAACAGACCATGGCCTACCAGGGCGTGCCCAAGAAAAAGAAAAAGGAAGCCGCCGAATAGCGGCTTCCCGTCACCGCTTCATCCAAGCGCCCGGCTGCCGTATGTACGGCGGCCGGGCGCTTGCCGTTTTTGCCCATGGCGCGTATCAGGCCGTATGCGGGACATTCCTGCCGCCCTCTGGTGCGGCCGCGCCATTGCCTTGGCGTCGTGCGCCGTGTTTCTCGCCTTTTTGTTGCTGCACCTGGGAATCCACGGCTATTGGGCGCTGACCGACACCACGCCGCCCGATATTGTTGAGCCACGGGCTTACGCCAATGTGCTCGGCGACCTTGAGCCGAGGCTCTCGGTTGTTGCCCGCGAGATACCTGGCCTGCCCTATGCCGTGGGCATCGACGCCGAGGGCTGGCGGCGCACCGGGCCTGCGGCAAAAACGCCGGATCCCTTGCGTGTCTTGTGCCTGGGCGACTCCTTCACCTACGGCGTGGGCGTGGCCGACCGCGAAGCCTATCCCGCCCTGCTCGAAACCTATCTGCGAAAACGTTTTCCGGCGCGCGGGGTCTCGGTTGTGAACGCCGGGGTTCCCTTCTACGATATCTTTGACGAACTTTCCTACTACCGTGAAAAAGGGCGCTTGTTGCGCCCGGATCTGGTGATTGTCCAATTCTACGCCAATGACCTGGAAGCCATGGCCGGCTCTTTTTTTCGGGAGGATCTCAAGGTGCGCCAGGGCGGCCGGTACAATCCTTTTGACCAGGGGCTTGGGCGTGAAAAGGTCGAGCGCGTCCTGATCAGTTGGTTCGAGGCCCAGTTGCCCTGGCTTATGGACGGGTTGCGCAACCGGCCGTCGTCGGGGGGGCCCTCTCCGGCCGCCTCGGGTCCCTTCAAGGCCTATCATCTCCAGGCAACGCCGGAAGAAAAACGCATTCTGGGCGACAAGGCGGCTCTGCTCGATGCCGCCAGTCTGGCGGCCATGGAGCGGTTTTGGGAGAACTACCGCAAGGCGTTGCTCGAACTACGCGACGCGGTCCGGGCCGACGGAGCCCAGCTCCTGCTGTTCCTGTCTCCGGACGTGCTGCAAATGCGGGAAAACAAAAATGCCCCCGGGGCCGCCCTGGTGGAAGCGTGTCGGGCCGCCGGCATTCCCGTCCTCGACATGACCACGGTCCTGCGGTCCATGTCCGGCGACAATCCCGACTTGTTTTATCTCACGCCGAAAAACAACCACCCCAACGTCCACGGGCATACGGTCATGGCCAAGTTCCTGGCCGAATCCCTGGGATTCGACCAGGCCGCGCGGCTACGGGTCGAGCCGGCGGCACAGGCTTTTGCCTATGCCGACCCCATTGTCCGCATCCTGCGTTTTTCGCCCCAGGGCATCGCCGCCGAACGGCAAGAACCCATGACCGTGGTTCCGGTTCGCAGCGACAACCTGGCCTTTTTTGACGTCGCGATGGAAGGCGGCAACCATATTAAGGGGTTGCGTCCCGATCTGAGCCGCAAGCCCACCGGGGAACTCGTCGTGCGCATCGACGCCGACATGCCCCTGGACATGGTCTCGGTCACGCTTTTTCGGCGGGTGTTTCCGCCGGTCAACGGCTTTGTGCAACTGTCCTGGTCACGTGACGGGACGCGCTACGAACAATTGCAGTTCGTCTCGGACTCCGCCGGAGATGGGGCTGCCGGCTTTGAAAATGGACGGCTTTCGGAAATCGATTTGCGCCAAGCGCCGTGCGCCCGGCTGTATCTGCGGCTGGTCGTGCACAACGAAGCCTGCGTTTTCGGGGAGACGGCCGACCCGCCCTGGCGGCGTTTTGAAATTGTCGGCTATCCTTCTCAGGCGATCTATCCGCGCAGCCACAGATAGACCCGGGTGGCCAGCCTATCCAGGACCACGGCCGGGTTGACTTGGGCCACCAGGGCCTCCTGGCATTCGGCTAAAAGCAGGTCCAGGCGGCGGGGCACGTCCGGTTCGCCGCAAGCGGTCAGGCGTCCGGCCAGGGGCGTGTCGGTCCGGCCGGCCAGGCAAGCGGCCAGCTCCCGGGCCAGTTCGGTCAGGACCCGCTCGGCGGTCAGCCGCGACGGCCGGCCCTTGACGCCGGTGAACCAGCCCCGGCCCGAGCGCCAGAAGGCGTAGAGGGCGTCGATGATGGGCCAGGGATCGTCCTCGCCGCCGGCCGGCAACGGCCGGGAAGCGTCGGGCCAGGCCAGGGTCAGGACAAAGGAGCGCGACACCAGGGTGGGGAAAAGCCGCTCCCGCTGGGGGGTGAGCAGCACGAAGGCGTTGCCGGGCCTGGGTTCCTCCATGGCCTTTAACAGCGCGTTGGCGGCTTCGTCGGTAAGCGCCTGGGCCTGGGCCAGGATGACCACCCGCCAGCCGGCTCCGCGCGGCGGTTCGCCGACAAGCGCGCGCACCTCGCGCATGTCGGCCACCTTGATGGTTTCCAGGCCGCCGTCGAAGTAGAGCAAATCCTTGAACACGAAGTCGCGGATCTGGATGCAGATCGGGCAGATGCCGCAGGGCGGGGGGTGCGCGCCGCAGTTGAGCCGCGCCGCCAGCCACATGGCCATGGCCGCGCGTTCGTCGGCCGTGCCGCCTTCGAGGATAAGCGCCTGGGGCATGGCCCGGGCCAGGCAGTCCAGGCCGGCCAGGACCTGGGCCTGGCGCGGCGCGACGCCGAAAGGCAATGAATCAGTGGCGGCAAGCATGCATATCCTTCCAAACGGCGTCTTGTAATAAACCACTCGCCACGCTCCGCCCCCCCATTCAGGGGGTCCGGGGGGGCTTAGCCCCCCGGCCGCCGGAGGCATCTTATCTTTTACAACTCGCCAACATTGATATCTTTCTCCGCTTTGATCCGGTCGCGCAGGCGTTCGAGGCGGGCGGTGAGGTAGGCCAGTTCGTAGGGTTCGGGCAGTTCCTCGAAATCGTGGCGGTCGCCTTCGTAGACATCGAGGTCCAGGGCGACGCGCTCGGCTACCAGGCGCACGTATTCGGCGTAATCGGGAAATTCCAGGGGTTTGCCCGGGGCGCGCAAACCTCGGGCAAAATCCAGGGCTTCGACGTAGGCGGCGGTGTCGAGCATGGTGCTGGAGCGTTCGGACATGGCGGGCCTCCTTTGCGGCCGTGGCCGCTTCCCGGGGGTTAGCCCAGATAGCCTTCGCGTTCAAGGTAGAGGAGCACTTCCTGGGCGGCCTCGGAGGGGTCGATGTCGGTGGTGTCGAGGCGGATTTCCGGATTTTCCGGGACCTCGTAAGGATCGTCGATGCCGGTGACGCCGGTTACCAGGCCAGCCCGGGCCTTGGCGTAAAGACCCTTGCGGTCGCGCTGTTCGCACACGGCCAGGGGCGTGGCCACGTGGATCTCGATGAAGCCGCCGTGGGGGGCGACGAGGTCGCGGGCGGCCTGGCGTCCGGCGGCGTAGGGCGCGATGGGGGCGCAGATGGCGATGCCGCCGTTTTTGGCGATCTCGCTGGCCACAAAGCCGATGCGGGCGATGTTCAAGTTCCGGTGCTGTTTGGAAAAGGTGAGTTCGCTTGACAGGTGTCGGCGCACGATGTCGCCGTCCAGGAGCGAAACCGGCCGGCTGGCCAGTTCCATGAGGGCGACGTAGAGCAGTTTGGCCAGGGTGGATTTGCCGGCCCCGGACAGGCCGGTCATGAACAGCGCCAGCCCTTGCCTGGAGCGGGGCGGAAAGGCCCGGCGCAGCTCGGCGGCGACCTCGGGGAGCAGGACACTTGCCGGGATGTCCTGGTCAAAGGCCAGGCGGCGGCGGATGTCTTCCTGGTCCAGGGCCGGGGCGGCTTCGCCAGGAGCCAGGGAGGCGGCGGGCAGGCAGCGGCCCTGGCTTGGCGCATAGGCCATGGCCGAGGCCTCGAGGACGGTGTAGCCGGCTTCGGCGGCGTGGGCGCGCAGGAGCTCGGGGACGGCTTGCTCGGGATAAAACCGTGAGCCGTTTGGGGGGAACGGGTCGGCGTAGCCGGGGCGGGCCAGGACGTGGGTGGCCCCGAGGTTGACCTGGACCAGGGCTTCGAACAGGGCCTGACGCGGGCCGGCGGCCAGGATGGGCATGGGCAAAAGCGCCAGTTGGGCGGCGTTTTTGGGAAAAGCGGCAGCGGTCAGGCGGGCGCAGCGCACGGCGGCAAAGTGTGCCATGCCCCCGGCCATGGCGTCGCCCACGGTGTGCAGCAGCAGCAGGTGCGCTCCCGCTTGGGCGGCGGCGGCTTCGAAGGCGGCTCGCTCAGGTTCGGTCAGGATGCCGGCGAACTGGCAGGCCAAAACGGCCCGCCAGCCGCGCCGGGCAAAGCCTTCCAGGAGCGCGGCCGGGGACAGGCGCAGATCGGTGAAATCCGGGTGTTGGGGCAGGGCCAAGCCTTCCACTTCGCCGGCCACCCGCCAGGGGTGGTGGGTGGCGGCGTATTCGGCGGCGGCCGGGTGCTCGGCCAGGGTGGCCGCGCCGAAAAGGGCCAGGGCATGGCGGGCCGGATCGTCGGGCCAGGCGTCGGTTACGGTGAGGACGGCCAGCATGAAGCCTTCGGGATCGCGCAGGGCGAGCTTGTCGCCTGGAGACAGCCCGCGTCCGAGTTCGGCCGGAATGTCGAGGCTGGCCGGCATGGGGACGAGTTCGCCGGTGGGCAGGCGCAGGGTTTCCAGGACGCTTTGGACGGCCTCGCGGCCCAGGTAGCCGGTCAGCGGATAGAGCGCCCCGGTCAGGAGCAATTCCAGGCCAAGGAGCTGGTCCTGGCGCAAGGCGTGGGAGGGGAAACCGGCCGATTGCTGGCGGAGTTCCTCGGCCCGGCGATGGTGGACCAGCAGATTCTGGGCATGTCGTTGCATAGGTTGGACCTTTGCCGCCGGGCCGGTGGCGGACGTCAATAAACGGGCCAGGCGGCATAGCCCGAGCCGTAGGCCGGCATAGGCGCGTAGTCGGGCTTGGGCCCGGCCTTGGGGGCGGCGGGCCTGGCGGCCTGGGCCTGGGGTTTGGGGGTGGCGGCCTTGGCGGTCTTGGCGGCGGCGACGGCTTCCCGGGAGGCCTGGGCCTTGGCGGCCAGGGCCTCGACGCGGCCGGACAGGGTCTTGACGTCGGCGGCCAG
>DLGG01000078.1:0-3115 GCA_002482565.1 Solidesulfovibrio magneticus | reverse complement strand
CGGCCAGGGCCTCGGCCAGACGGGCCGGATCGTCCCGGGTCGCGGTTTCGTCGGCCAGGGACAGGGCGGCCAGCCGGTCGGACACGGCGGCCAGTTCGGCCCGGCCGCGTTCCACGGCCAGCCCCAGGGCGGCCAGGGCGGCCAGGTTGAGGCAGACCAGGGCGGCCACGGCGATGGAGGCCATACGGCGTTTCGGGCTTGGGGAGGCGTTGTCGTACATGGAATGCTCCTTGGCGTCGGGGTGGGTCTTCGACGCCGAAGCAGAGTCAAAGCAAATTTCGCGCCAAATGGAAGATGGAGTCTGGCGGCTCATTTGGCGCATCCGTTGTTGAGCATCCTGACGAAAATTTCCCCCGTGGACGTCGAAAAGACGATTTTGCGCCCCGCCATGCCGCCGACGTTGGAGGCGGCCACGCGCAAGCCCAGTTCGGATAAAGTGGCGAAAGCCGTTTCCACGTTCTTGCGGCCAACCGAGATTTCCTCGGCGAAAAGGGCGCTGGCGCCGCCGAAGACCTTGCATTCGATCTCGGAGCAGGCCACGCCGCGCCGGGCCATTCGCGCGACCAGGGTCCTTATGGCCATGTCCACGAACTTGTAGGGCGTGTCTCCCGGGCTGTGCAGACGGTAATCGGCGGCCCGGGGGAGCAGGGCGTGGAAGATGGCGGAAAGCCCCTGGCGCGGGGCGAAAAACGTGACCGAGACGCAGGAGCCGAGCACGGTGTGGGCCAGGGTGGGCTTGTTGACCAGGATGCCCTGGGCGACGTTCAAAAAAGCCGTCTGGTGGCCCGGGAAGCGCTCTAAAAGGCCTTGCATGGGGATCGTCCTTCCGGGCCGGCGTCGTCGAGTTCGCCCAGGGGATTTTCGACGAGGCCGAGGCTGGCCAGGGTTTCGAGCAGGGTGGCCGGCTCGAAGGGTTTGGTGACGTAGGCCTGGGCTCCGGATTCGAACTGGGCGCGCAGCATGTTGGCCGGATCGTCGAGGCTGGAGAGCATGACGGCGGGCACGCGCCGGTCCTCGGGGACGCCGGCGGCGTCTTCCAGGCGGCGGATGCCGGCCAGGCCTTCGTGGCCACTGAGGACCGGCATGAGGATGTCCATGACCACCAGATCAAAGGGCGTGCCGGCGGCCTGGGCGGCGGCGAAGCGGGCGATGGCTTCCTTGCCGTTGGCGGCTTCCTCGGCGGTGAAAATGCTGCCCAGGGCCTGGATGATGAGATGGCGCTGGTACCGGCTGTCGTCGACGATAAGGGCACGGGGCATGATCCGGTCTCCGTCAGGGTTGATGTTTGTCGGCGTCGTGTTCGCGCTTGGCGGCGGCCAGCAGTCCCGGCACGTCCAGGACCAGGGCCATGTCGCCGGCTTCGGTGACGGTGCCGCCAAGCACGCCCTCGACCCGGCCCAGGGTCCGGCCAAGGTGCTTGAGCACGGCCTGCTTGCGGCCGATGACGGCGTCCACCACCAGGCCGGCCCGGCCGCCGTCGCGGCGCACGGTGACGACGTGGGGCAGTTTGGCCTCGGTCCGCTCGAGGTCGAAGAAGCGGCGCAGGGACAACAGCGGCATGGGTGCGCCGCGCAGTTCCATGACGCCCGTGGTTCCGGTCAGGGACGCCGAGGCCGGCAGCTCCAGGCATTCCTCCACGTAGTCCAGATGGAGGTAGTAGGCCTCGCCGGCGCAACGCACTTCCAGGCAGTCGATGATGGCCAGGGAAACGGGCAGGCGGATGGTGAAGGTGCTGCCCTCGCCCGGGGCGCTGTGGACGTCCAGGCGGCCGCGCAGGGCGGCGATGGCCTCGCGTACGGCGTCCATGCCCACGCCCCGGCCCGAGACGTCGCTTACGGCCTCGGCCGTGGACAGGCCGGGCAGGAAAATGAGGTCCAGGGCGGCGGCCGGGTCAAAGGGGCGGCCGGCATCGATGCGGCCGGCGGCCACGGCCTTGGCCCAGAGCTTGCGCCCGTCGATGCCGCCGCCGTCGTCGCGCACGGCGATGACCACGTCGGAGCCTTCCTGGCGGGCCGACAGGGTGACGGTCCCTTGACGCGGCTTGCCCAGGGCCGCGCGCACCTCGGCCGGCTCGACGCCGTGGTCCACGGCGTTTCGCAGCAGATGGATGCAGGGGGCGTTTAACTGCTCGATGACGGCCTTGTCGAGCTTGGTGTTTTCGCCTTCCAGGACCAGGGCGGCGTCCTTGCCCAGGCTGGCGCAGGCGTCGCGCACCAGCCGGCGGTATTTGGGAAAGCTCACCTTGATGGGCAGCAGCCGCAGTCCCAGCACCTGGTCGCGCAGCAGGGCCGAGAGGCGCTCGACCTCCTCGGCCACGTCCCGTAGTTCCATGTCGACCCGGCGGCGGGCCAGGCCGGAGAGCCTCGCCTGGGCAATGCCGAGCTCGCCCACCCGGTCCACCAGCACGTCGAGTTCCAGGGCCGGAATGGCCAGTTTGCGGATGCGGTCGTCGGCCCAGGCCGGTCCCGGGGTTTTGTCGGTTTCGGCTTCGGCTTCGGGTTCGGTCTCGACGTCGGCCTCGGCAGGTTGTTCGGCGGCGGGCGGCGTGGCTTGGACCAGGGCGGCCAGCCGGGCCAGACGCTCGGCAATGTCGCGGGAGGCGTCGTCGCGGGCGCTTTCGGCCATGGCCCGCATGTCGTCAAAGGTTCCGAGCAGCTCGCCCACGACCTGGGGATCGGCCGGCCGGCCGCCTCGGCGCATGAGCTCCAGCACGGATTCGGCCCCATGGGCCAGGGCGGCGAGGTTGGCCGCGCCGATGGCCCCGGCGTCGCCCTTTATCGTGTGGGCGGCCCGGAAGATCCCGTCCACCCGGCTGGGCAGTTCGCCGGCCGGGGCGGATTCCAGGTCGAGGATGGCCGTTTCGATGCCGCGCAGCTGCTCCAGGCAGCTTTCGGCAAAGAGTTCGTAGAGGGTGTCGTCGTCGGCCATGGGAAAGGGTGCTTCCTTATGGTGAAGCCATACGACGCCGCCGCCCGGGACGCAAGGCGACAAACCGGGAGGCCGGTTGCACGCGACGTTACATGTAGCCGAGGTCGGAGAGTTCCTCGGCCAGGGCGGCCGCGGCGGCCGCGTCGTCGGGAGCGGCCGCAGTCGTGGCCGCCGTCCCGGCCACGGC
>DLGG01000096.1:40125-40310 GCA_002482565.1 Solidesulfovibrio magneticus | reverse complement strand
CGGCGCGTTACCAGCGCGGCGGCGGCGGGGGCAGCGGATAGCCCGGCCCCACATAGACCGGCCCGGGATAGGCCGGCGCGACCACCACCGGCGGGGCATACGCCGGGGCCACGTACACCGGCGGCGGCGGCGCGACATACACCGGCGGCGGTACGGCGGCATAGAGCGGCACGCTCACGGCGAAC
>DLGG01000096.1:0-40105 GCA_002482565.1 Solidesulfovibrio magneticus | reverse complement strand
AAGGCTTCCGCCCGGGCCGCCAGCAAGGCGGTCAGCAAACACAATATGGCCAGTATGAAAAGCGTGCGTCGCATGATGATGCTCCTCCCCGTGTCGAGGCGTTTGCCCTCCCACGAGCCAGAAGCGTGCCAAGCCGCCAAACGGCCCGCCGCCGGCCTCCCGGCCGTCCCAGCCCCGCGCCGGACCCACGCCGGCCCCGCGCCGCCCCCTGCCAATTCGCCGAAATATCCGCAATTCCCTTGCCGGCCGCGCCCGGGCTCATTATCTTTCAGAACAAACCCACCGGGAGTGCGCCATGTCCATCTCCGACCGCATGTGGGACCGCGCCCTGTTCCTCACCCGCTTCGACGGAAGCTCCACCGCCGACATGGTGGCGGCGCTTGGCGCGGACCACTACGCCATCGAGCGCCTGTCCCCGCGCATGGGCTCCAATGTGCCGGACACCTCCGACCCCAAGGCCATCACCACCCACTTCCTCGACACCGGCCTGGGGGCCATCGTGCGCACGTCTATTTAGTTGTAAGAGAAGAAGATGCCTCCGGCGGCTGGGNNTGAGGCCCCCAGACCCCCCAAATGGGAAAAGGGTCAAGGGGGGGCGGAAAAAAAAGGCGGCCCCGCGTTGGGGACCGCCTTTTTGACTGCCGCGCGGGGCGGCAAAACTACGAATCGGCCTCGGCCGGGGCCTTGCCCTTCTTGAAGACGATCAGCGGACAGTTCTTGCAGATGTCGGCTCCGGGGAAGGGATGGCCGGTGCGGGTCAGGGCCGCGCCGCCCGTGGCTTCCTTGCGGGCCATGAGCTGGGCCACGACCTTGCCGATGTCCGCGCCCGGAATGCCGACGTTGATCTCGCCGCGCTCGGTCTTGCCGGCGTTGTAGCTGCCGCTGCAGGCCAGAAACACGTTGGCCTCGCCGGTGTTGAACACGTGGACGTTGCCGGCGCAGGCCGCCGAATTGATGGTCATGTTGGGACGCAGCGGATGCTTGTCCAGGGCCGCCATCCAGTCCACGACCAGATGGTAGGCCTGCATGTTGTCGCAGTAGAAATGCACCACGTCGGGCGCGAACATGGTGTCGGCCAGGGGCGAGACGGCCACGGCCAGGAGCTTGCCGGACAGGCGCGGCTTGCTGCGCACGAACTTCTCGGCCTGCTCCAGGTCGCGCACGTACTTGAGATGCCCCTTGATCTCGGCCGCGTCGATCTCCTTCCAGCCAAAAACGCACTTGGCGTTGCCGCAGCCCAGCTGCTCCGGTCCCATAAGGACGGTGATGCCCTCCATGCGCGCGCCAAGTTCGGCCTGGCAGAAGGTCAAGGCCTTGGCCGGCAGATAATACTCCTTCTCGGCCTTGAAGGCGTCCAGTTCGGCCTGGTCAAAAAAATACTTGATGGCGATAGGATAGTGCATGAGCCGCAGCTCATCCATCAACACCTTCTGCATATCCCCGTACGACATCGCGTTCATGGCGACTCCTTGTTATGCTGACGCAAAAGGCCGACGACAGACACGGCAAGGCCGCGCCTCGTCCCCGGCCCGGCGTCCTTTTGGTCGGTGAAAACGCCCGGAGGGTGAAGAAGGATCGGCCGAGTGTCAATACGGCCGATCCGGCAACCAAAAGTCACGAAACGCCTTTTATGGCGTGACGCCGGGTCCGCAACCCGCCGCCCGGCCTTTCGAAGCGCCACGCGCGCTTGGCTGCCCCCCGACGCCCCGACGGCAGGGAATATTTTTTTCACTGTTCCCGGCCGGCGCGCCTGCTTGCCCCACTGCCCGAAAAGGGGCATACTGTCACATTGTCAGGCCCTGTATCGCCAACGCCAGGAACGCCATGCCGCCCACGCCCAGCCCGGATACCCGCGAGCCGACCCTTGCCGGCCACACCGACATCCTGCTCGCCGCCGCCGGGGACTTCGCCGCCATTGTCGATCCGGACGGCCGCATCCGACGCATCGGGACCCCGGGCGCGGCCCTGCTCGGCCCGGACGAAGCCCATCTGGTCGCCACGGACTGTTTCGCGCACATCGCCCCGGGGGACGGCCGGGACCGGTTGCGCCAGGCGTTTACGGCCGTCCTGGGCGGGGCTGTCCCGCCCAAGCCCATGGCGGCCGATCTGCGGACGGCCGGGGGCAGCATCCCCGTGCTGTGGACCTTGGCCGCCCTGCCCGGCCCGGACGGCCGGCCGGCGGCCGTCCTTGTCAGCGGCCGCCTGCCCGTGCCCTCCCTCCCCCCGCCGGCCGAGGGAGCCTGCGAGAGCGAAGCCGATTACCGGGCGGTGTTTAACGCCGCAAGCGACGCCATCTTCATCCAGGACGCCGCCACCGGACAGTTCCTCGACGCCAATGACCGGGCCGTGTCGCTTTACGGCTACGCCCGGGACGAACTGCGCCGCCTCGACCCGGAACGGCTGAGTTCCGGGTATCCGCCCTACACCCTGGCCGACGCCCTGACAAACCTGGGCCAGGCCGCCGCCGGCCAGCCGATGCTGTTCGATTGGCTGGCCCGGGACAAGGCCGGCCGGCTTTTCTGGGTGGAGGTGAGCCTGCGGGGCATGGACACCGGCCGTCCCGGCCGGGTCATCGCCGTGGTGCGCGACATTTCCGAACGCAAGACCACCGAACGGGCCTTGCGGGAAAGCGAAAAGAAATTCCGCCAGCTGGCCGAGGCCATCGGCGAGGTCTTCTGGCTCGGCTCGCCCGACTGGAAACGCGTCTACTACATCAGCCCGGCCTACGAACGCCTGTGGGGCCAGACCACCAAGAGCCTGTACGACGCCCCCATGTCCTGGCTCGACGCCGTCCACCCCGACGACCGCGACCTCGTGCTCCAGTACCTCGCCGGTCTGGCCGGCCGGCCGCTTCGCCCAGGCCAGTTCCCGGAATACCGGATCATGCGTCCCGACGGCAGCCTGCGCTGGATCGCGGCCCGCATCTTCCCCGTCACCGACGACGCCGGCGTGGTCTACCGGGTGGCCGGCATCGCCGAGGACATCACCGACCGGGTGCTGGCCCGGCAGGACCTGGAGCGGGTCAACGAGCGCCTGGAGGTCATGGTGCGCGAACGCACCCGCACGCTCAACCGCATGAACCAGGAGCTCATCCACGAGGTCACCGAGCGCCGCGAGGCCGAGGCGGCCATGGCCCAGGCCAAGGAGGCGGCCGAAGCGGCCAGCCAGGCCAAGTCCGAGTTTCTGGCCAACATGAGCCATGAGATCCGAACGCCCATGAACGGCATCCTGGGCATGGCCCAGGTGCTGGGGCAAACCGACCTCGACGCCGCCCAGGCCAGCTACCTGCGCGACATCGAGGACTCCGCCGCCTCGCTTCTAAAGCTCATCAACGACATCCTGGACTTCTCCAAGATCGAGGCCGACCGCCTGGAGCTGGCCAGGGAACCCTTTTCCCTGCGCGGCCTGCTTTCGCTTATCGAGGCCAGCCTGGGCGTCCTGGCCCGGGAAAAGGGCCTGGGCCTGTCCGTGGAGGTGGCCCCCGAGACCCCCGACGTCCTGATCGGCGACGCCGACCGCCTGCGCCAGGTGCTGGTCAATCTGGTCGGCAACGCCATCAAGTTCACCACGCGCGGCGGCATCGTCATCAGCGCCCGGCCAGGCGAACCCACCGAGGACGACGCCCTGGCCGGCCAGGCCGAACCGGACGAGATGTCCCGGGAAATCCTGTTTTCCGTCAGCGACACCGGCATCGGCGTGCGCCCCGAGGATGCCGGACGCATATTCGAGGCCTTCACCCAGGCCGACGGCTCCTACACCCGCCGTTTCGGCGGCACGGGCCTGGGCCTGGCCATCAGCCGCCGTCTGGCCCGGCTCATGGGCGGCGACATCAGCCTGGACAGCGAACCGGGCCGGGGGTCGGTCTTTACCCTCTCCGCCCGGTTCGGCCTGGACACCTCCCCGGACGAGACCGAGCCGGCCGAAACCCGGCTCCGGGAGGGACACGACGAGAACACCTTGACCGCCATCCGTCAGGCCTGCCGCCTCCAAGACGACCTGCGGTTGCTGGTGGCCGACGACAACCGGGTCAACCGCGACGTCCTGGCCACCTTGCTCGGCCGCCTGGGCTGCCGCATCGCCGTGGCCGAGGACGGACGGCAAGCCGTGGCCGCCGCCGCCGCCGAGGACTTCGACGGCATCCTCATGGACGTGCAGATGCCAAACCTCGACGGTCTGGCCGCCGCCCGGGCCATCCGCGCCCTGCCCGATCCCCGGCGCTCCCGGGTCTTCATCGCCGCCATCACCGCCCACGCCCTGCCCGGCGACCGCGAACGCTGCCTGGCCGCCGGCATGGACGATTATCTGGCCAAACCCCTGGGGCAAGCCGATCTGGCCCGGGTCATCGCCGCCGCCGCGCTGGCCGCCAAGAACAACCGGACGCCCCGCGACTGACCGTCCCTGCCGCGTGCCGCCACGCCCCTCCCCTGGCCGGCACGGTCCGGCCTGGGCGGTCGGGCCTGGACACAGCCCAAGCCGGCATTAATCTTGCTTCGATTGCTGCGGGCGCGCCTGGAGGCGGCCGGGAAGGGAACATGACCGACGCCGATCCGTTTGAACGCCTGGCGGCCTTTGCCGCCGCCTGCCTGCTGGTGCTCTGGGCCGTCGGCTCGCTTGTTGTCGCCCTGTTCAAGGTCGGCTGGCAGCTGGTTTACGGCACCTGGCCGGACACGACGATATACGGCATCTTGCCGGACTTCTTGAATTTCGACTTGAGCGCCATGCCCGGTGACGATCTGCCGACCGCCTTGTGGCGCTTTGTGCTGGGCTGCGATCTGCTCCACGTGCTGCTGGTCGTGCCGCCCGTGTTGTTGGCCGTGTGCCTGCTGGGGCTGCGTCGCGGCCACGGCGGCTTGCTGCCGGCCCTGCGGCGCTCGGCCAACCACTTCGGCCCGCCACCGGCAAGGCCCCTGCCGCCGGGCCGGCCCCGGCGGGCGTAAACGCGTTTGCCTCCACGAAAGATGGAACCGGCCGCCGCCCGGACAGGGTCCGGCCGCTATTGCCGCGCGGCTAGCCGTCCGAAGGCACGATGACCTTCACCGGATCGGTGATGCTGTCGTAGCGGGCGAGCTTGGCAATGTGGGCCAGGGCCACGTCGGAGAGTTCGTAGCCCTTGGGCAGCACCTTCATCACCTGGCCGCCCCGGGTCACGAACATGTCCTCGGCCAACACCATGCCCTCGCGGAGGCTCTTGACGGTCACCTTGACGATGACGTGGCGGCCTTCCTCGCCAAGCACCTCGCCCAGGGCGGCCAGCACGTCGGGGTCGTACAGGCCGCTGGTCTGCTTGAGGGACTTGTAGGCCTCGGCCTTGGCCAGCCCGGCCCCGGTCAGGCGGTCAAAGTCGAGCAGCACCCGCAGGATGCGCGCCCCCAGCGGCAGCTCCTTGCCCACCGGGCCGCCCTCGGGAAAACCCGTGCCGTCGAAATTCTTTTCCTGATAGGCGATGGACTTGGCCACATGCCCCATGCGGGGGATGTTGGCCACGAGCTTGGCCGCCACCTCGGCGTGCTGGCGGTAGACGGCGGCGTCGTCGGCCGAGAGCTGCCGGCCGCGCTCCACCTTGGACACCACCCCCTCGGGCAGGACGATGTAGCCCATCAGGCACAGCATGGCCGCCACTTCCGTTTGCCAGGGGGCGGGATCGCCGCACAGCTTGGACAACGGCCGCACGTAGGGCGCGATGCGGGCCGCCCGGCCGTAGACCTCCGGGCGCAACAGCGACAGCACTTCCGAAAGCATCTTGAGGCTGCCGCGCAGGGTGCCTTCGAGCAGCTCCCGCTCGGCCATGACCAGGCGGTATTGCTCCACGGCGGCGGTCAGCGCGCCGATGAGATAGCCGGTCTCGCAGGGCTTGGTCAGAAACCGGAAGATGTTGCCCTCGTTGACGGCCGCGATGGCCGCTTCCAGTTCGGCGAAACCGGTGAGCATCACGCGCACGGTGTCGGGCCGCAGTTCGCGCACCTTGGCCAGCACGGCGATGCCGTCCATGCCCGGCATCCGCAGATCGGAGACCACCACGGCGTAGGGCGGATTGTCGCGCACCTTGGCCAGGCCCGCCTCGGGGCCCACGGCGACGTCCACCTCGAAATGGCCGTGGAGGTTACGCCGGAAACCGGCCAGGATGCGTTCGTCGTCGTCGATGAAAAGCACCCGCTTGTTCAAGGCTGCGCTCCTTGGCTCAAGAGATCGAGGCCGGCCTCGCGCCAGGCCTGGACCCGCCCGCCAAAACCCAGGGCGGCCAGGGCCTCTTCGTTCACGGGATGGCGGGCGTAGTGGCTGTTTATGACCACCAGTTCGTGCTCGAAGGCGTTGGCGGCGTGGACGCCGGCCACGGCCAGGGCCGCGTCCGGTCCGGCAGTTTCGGGCTGGTGGTGGCGGGCAACGCCCAGGACCACCTCCTCCTGGAACCCCCAAAGTCCCAGCAGATACGCGCCGACGCCGGCGTGGGACACGCCGAAGACCTCCAGTTCCGCATCATAAATGGGCATGTTGCCCTCCCGGGACAAGGCCAGCGCCCGGGCGTATTCCGGCTCGAACAGCTCGGCCAGGATGAGCTTGCCCACGTCGTGGACCAGCCCGGCCATGAAACAGGCGTCGAGCACGTTTTTGGGCGCGCCTTCCAGGCGGGCGATGCCCTGGGCCAGCCGGGCCGTGCCCAGACTGTGGTTCCACAGCCCCGACAAGGTGAACCCGGGATAGCGCCCGGCGTCGAAACGGGAAAACAGGCCATGGGACAAGACCAGGGCCCGCACCGTGTCCAGGCCCAGCAGCGTGACGGCCTGCTCGGTGGACGAGACCCGCCGGGCCAGGCCGAAAAAGGAGGAGTTGACGAGTTTTAACAGCCCGGCGGCCAAGCCGGCGTCGCGGTCGAGGATGTCGCCGAGGCTGCGCGGCGAGGCATTGGGCGAGCGCAGTTCCTCGGTGAGTTCGGCAAAAGCCGCCGGCAGCACCGGCAGGGCGTCCATCCGAGCCACAGCCTCGCGCAGGCGCTCGTCGGTGAAGATGTCGCGAAGCCCCAGCACCCGTTCGATGGCCGCCCGCAGTTCCTGGGGCGTGCAGGGTTTGGACAAGAACTGGTGGGCGGGCTTGATGGCGCGCACCACGAAATCCCGGTCCGAGTGGCCGGACAGGATCATGCGCACCGTGGCCGGCCAGCGAAGCCGCACCTGCTCCAACAGTTCCGGCCCGTCCATGCCCGGCATCCGCACATCGGACACGACCAGATCGGCCGGAGCCGCCTCCAGCATGGCCAAAGCCGCCGCCCCGCCCTCGGCGAAACGCATGTCCCAAATCTCGCGCCGATCCCACAGCATCCGCCGCAAGCCGCCAAGCAGCTGCGGATCGTCATCGACGAACAGGATTCGCTGCCGGGTCATGTGACCTCCCCGCCGCCGCCCTCCGGTTTGGGGCGCGCGACTTCTCGCGCCGACTTCACGCCTGTCACAAGCCTACACCATCACGGCCCAAAGCAAAAGAACCGCGAGCAAGGAGCCCGGGGCTTCCCCCTTGTCCGGCGCGCCGCCATGGCCTATTGTGCAACGCTTGCGACACGCCGCTCTCCGGGAGTTTTCATGCCGCCATTCGCTGCCGACTGTTTCCCTGGCCACCGCCCGGGACTGGCCGATCTGCTTGTTTTCCTCCTGCTGGTCCTGGCTTTGCCGGCCGGCCTGGCCCTGGCCGAGCCTGTCCCCTTCGGGGACGACGACAGCCTGGAGACCATTCGCGAAAAAATCGCCCAAAACGGCTACCACTTCACGGTCAGGGAAAACTGGGTGACACGGCTGCCCCAGGCCGAGCGCCAGGCCATGCGCTCGCGCGGGAGCCGGGGCATGGGTGCGCGGGCGAGCAGGGCCATGGCCGCCGCCGACAATGCCCTGGCCGTGCGAGGCGATCTGCCCGCCGCCTTTGACTGGCGCAACGTGAACGGCAAAAGCTCCGTGGGGCCGGTCAAGGACCAGGGAACCTGCGGGGCCTGCTACGCCTTCGCCGCCGCCGCCGTGGCCGAGGGCGTCTACAGCGTGGCGACGCGGCGCACCGGCGCGGACGTGCCCGATTTTTCCGAACAGTACATCGCTTTTTGCCTGGGAACCCATGGCTCCTATCAGGCCCATTTCGACGGCTGCGAGGGCGCGGACTACGATTACGCCGAACTGACCGCCCTGACCGTGGAAGGGATCATCACCGAAGCCGCCCTGCCCTACGCCGGGCGGGACAACCAGACCTGCCCCCAGTCCCCGGCCGGCGCCGTGGTCTTTTCCGGCTGGGGCCGGGCCGGCTGCCTGGACACGGCGGCCATCAAGTCCGCCATCCTGACCCATGGGCCGGTGGACGCCGCCGTGTACGTCACCTCGGCCTTCGACGCCTACGACGGCGGGGTATTCGAAGACGGGCTGACCACCTGTCCGGATACTTACGGCCAGGGCTGCGCCTACACTCCCACCAACCACGCGATCGCCCTGGTGGGCTGGGACGACGGCGACGCCGACACGCCGGGCCATTTCATCCTGCGCAACTCCTGGGGCACGGGCTGGGGCGAGGACGGCTACATGCGCATCGCCTACGACGCCGCCCGGGTGGCCTGCTCGGTGTCCTACCTGACCTATCCGGCCGCTCCGGCCGCCCTGCCGGCCCTGCCGCTCCTGCTCCAATGACCCCGGGCGGCCGTTTCGCCGCGCAGACCGCCCGCATGGGGGTTTGCCGGACATCGCCGCCCGCCGGGCATCCAGCCTGACGGGACGCCCGGCGGCGCGCCGCCTCCATGGGGCCGCCGGGCACTTTGCTTGCCAAGACGCCCCCCTCCCCTGTATGTCCGTACCATCCCCCGCCGCGCGCGGGGTTTTTTGCGGAGGTTTCCCGTGTCCCAGTCCACGCGCACCGAATTCGACGTCATCGTGGTCGGCGGCGGCCCGGCCGGGCTTTTCGCGGCCCATTACCTGTGCAACCACTCCAACCTGTCCGTGCTGCTGCTGGAAAAAGGCAAGGCCCCGGCCAAGCGGCGCTGCCCCATCAAGGGCCGGGCCGACTGCGTCAAATGCAAGCCCTGCAACATCCTCTCGGGCATCGGCGGGGCCGGGCTTTTCTCCGACGGCAAGCTCAATTTCATCCCCAAGCTCGGCAAGACCGACCTGACCCAGTTCATGCCGCTGTCGGCGGCCAACGCGCTGATTGAGGAGACCGAGGCCGTGTTCACGAGCCTGGGCATGGACGGGCAGGTCTATCCCACGGACATGGAACGGGCCAAGGCCATCCGCAAGGAAGCCCGCAAGCTCGGCATCGAGCTGCTGCTGATTCGCCAAAAGCATCTGGGCAGCGACCATCTGCCGGCCCATATCGGAGCCATGGCCAAGGGATTGGAGGAAAAAGGCGTCGTCATCCGTACCGGCGAGACCGTGCGCGACATCGTGGTGGAAAGCGGCCGGCTGGCCGGGGTTGTCACGGACAAGGCGACCTACACGGCTCCGGCCGCCATCCTGGCCCCGGGCCGGGTGGGGGCGGAGTGGATGGGCCAGCTCGCCCGCCGCCACGGCCTGCCCTACAGCCAGCGCGGCATCGAGGTCGGGGTGCGGGTGGAGGTGCACAGCGAGATTTTAGCCGACATCACCGACGTGATCTACGACCCGACCTTTTTCGTGCGCACCCGCAAATACGACGACCAGACCCGGACCTTTTGCACCAACCAGGGCGGCTTCGTGGCCCTGGAAAACTATCAGGACTTCGTGTGCGTCAACGGCCACGCCTACATGGACGCCAAGTCGGACAGCTCCAACTTCGCCTTTCTCTCCAAGGTCGTCCTGAACGATCCGGTCTCGGACAACCAGGCCTACGGCGAGGCCATCGGCCGGCTGGCCACCATGATCGGCGGCGGCAACCCCATTCTCCAACGCTTCGGCGACCTCAAGCGCGGCCGCAGAAGCACCTGGAGCCGCATCCGCCGGGGCAGCGTCGAGCCGACCCTGACCTCGGTCACCTGCGGCGACATCGCCATGGCCCTGCCCGAGCGCATCGTGGCCAACATCGTGGACGGGCTGGAGCAGTTAAACGCCGTGGCCCCGGGCGTGGCCAACGACGAGACGCTCCTCTACGCGCCGGAAATCAAGTTCTTCGCCACCCAGATCGACACGACCAAGGACCTGGAAACGGCCATCGGCGGCATGTACGTGGCCGGCGACGGGCCGGGCGTGGCCGGCAACATCGTGTCGGCGGCGGCCACCGGGTTGATCCCGGCCAAGGCGATCATTCGGGATAGGGCGCGGTAGGAACTTTGAAACGAAGGTGGGCCGGATATTTCCGGCCCACCCTACAATTTACAATACATTTATAGTTTTTTTCGCATAATACTGATTTTATTATTTAGCCTCGGCTCAATCTCCCAATCGACATCCTTTTCAAGCTCCTTAAGGCTGAAACACTTCATGTCACACACAAAATCTTCGCACTTTGCCCTCTTCCGAAAATACGCAACATGTTCTTCATTTTGACGTTTACAGTTATCTTCTTCTGAAATGACTACAAAAACAAATCTTGCTTTATCCCGCATTGTGTCTGACAGCTCACAATAAGCAGCCTGCGCATCTTGATAAAAAATCTCTACGCTATCGTGCTTCAATATTTTATTTGTATATTGGATATACAAAAAAACAATTCTATCCGACGACATCCCCACTGCATCAAACTGAACATTCACTTTGCTTCGCAAAGCTACATTGCGCTCAAAAGCTATATTCATATCCGCAGACAGTTTCGCAATAACTAATTCCTCGGCCCAAAGACCCATAATATGCAGATTACGAATTGACTCTTTTCTCGACAATTCAGACGAACGGTAACGCTCCCATTCTTCATCTGTTATACAAGATGAGTCGGCAAGCAAATCAGAATTTTGAGCATTATTTTTCGATACAACAGGCTCAATAACGGCAGCCTCTAAAGATTCTGACGAGGGATCAGCAACGCAAGAAACCACATTTGGCGCACTTTTCTCCTCTACAACACACGATTCACTTGCTTTATCACTTTCAATTTCACCAGAAACTTTTACCGAAAGCCGACTCGGCGTCGGAACAAACATATCTCTAAACAATTGCTCATCCTGATAATCTGAAGGAGCATACAGAACAAAATGCTTTCTATACAAGACATAAAAAAAAGCCCCAACCAACAGAGCAGGGAAGATCATCAAAAACCAAACATAAAGACTTTGCGTTTCAGACTGCAAAAACGGAAGAACTATAGTGCCTCCCACTTCAGCCAACGCAGCAAAGACTGCGATGATAGAAAGTGGATTTTTTATGTGCCCAACTTTTTCGACCACCACGTCACCTCGAAAAAATAATTACCGCAGCCGTCGCCCGTAGCCGTGCCGGTTGTCGTCGCCGCCCATGATCCAGGCGGCGGCCGCCCATCCCCAAACCGCGTTGGCGACCACCACCACCAGCGGCGTCAGGTTGCCGAGGTCCAGCCCCCAGTAGCCCTTGTCGAGCTGGTTCGGGAACACGATCAGCAATTGGACCAGCGTCGGTCCCACGCTCACCAGAAGCCCGCGCCAGAAACAGGAGTTGGGCATGAAGCGCGGCGCAAAGGCCAGCCCCCACAGCCCGCCCCAGACCAGGCGCTGATACAGCCACGGCAACGTCCACTCCGGGGCGATGGCCACCCCCATGGCCGCAGTCCAGCCGTAAGCCCCGGCCATCCACACCAGCACGCTGTTGGCCAGGGCGCCGAACACGCCGCCGCAGAAACACAGGCTCACCCAGGCGAAAAGATTACCCATCGCGTCCTCCGCGGGTCGCTATCAGTAAGGGCGGCTCAGGATGGAAAGGGAGCGCACCTTGTTAAGCAGAATGTGGCTGGGGCCCACGGCCGGCACTTCCTCGCCGGCCCGCAGCGTGGTCACCACCGCCCGGCCGATCACCAGCCGGCCGTCGCGGCCATTCTCGCCAAAGGTCCGAAAACCCCACATGTTGTGGAACATCACCGGATGGCCCTTGTACTGGCCGACGTAGACCAGGATGTGGCCGGGCATGTAGGCCAGGGTGGCGAACGGGATGCCCTGGTGGATGATGGCCGCCTCTTTCTGGTCGCCGGGCAGGTCGCCAAGGGGCACCGAGCCGCCGTAGGCCGCCTGGCTGGCCGAGTTGCGGGGCAGGTAGATGCCAAAGGGCGTAAACAGGTCGTGGGTGAGCGCCGAACAGTCGCGCCGGTCGTCGAGACCGCCCCAGCCGTAGGGCTGGCGCATCATCTGGTTGCCGACGGCGGCCACGTTGCGCGGGGTCATGACCATGGGCATGGCCACGGCCGCCCCGGCCGGCAGGCGAACCTGTTTGAGTTCGGCCATGCCCGACGCGCCGCGCACCGGCACAAGCACCGTGACGCCCCCGGACCCGGGAGGGCCGGCCAGGGGGAAGACCGCGCCGATGTCCACGCCCTGGCCGATCTCGGCGACCATGACGTTGTCGCGGACGACGGCGGCCAGACGCGGCGTGGTAAAGGCCCGCATGACGGCGTCGTCCACGTAGGCCATGTCCGCCGCCGGCATCCAGCCGTGGGTCAGGGCCGATTCGGTGTAGACCCAGGAGCCGTCGCGGCTGGAGTGGATCACGTACAGCGGCGTCCCGGGCGGCAGCGAGGTATGTTGCAGATAGTCGAAGGGATAGCCTTCGCCGGGCTGGCTCGGGTCGAGGAAACGCGGCTCGCTGGTCGGCATCCCGCGCTGATTGGTGTTTTTGACCGTGATGGCCTTGCGCACGTTGTTGGGGAAGTTGCCCAGGCCGGCGCCGGCCAAAAGCGCCGCGGCCGAACCCGGCTCGTGGCGCACGCCCCGGGGGCCAAAGCCGGGACGTTTTTCATAGGCGCGGAAGATCTTTTCCACATCCTTGCGCTGGGGGCTGGGTTTGGTCAGATACCAGGGCTTGGTCCATTCCTGGAGAAAGCCTTCCATGCGCAAGGTGGTCTGTTCCTGGGAAAAAAGCGGCTTGTCGGCGTCGGGGCCGAGGTAGGCGTTTAAGTCCTGGGGCAGGACGCGCAGGTCCTCGACCTCGCCCTGGCCCTTGACCACGGCAGGCGCGACGGGCGGCGCGACCGGCGTCTTCGGGGCGCAGCCAAAGGCAAGCAGCAACGCCAACAACAAGGCATACGCGGCAAGGCGCAGGCGCGTGACAGGCATGAAAAGCTCCTTGGGCCGGCCCTTGACGGCCGGCCGTGCGGCCGACTATGCGGCCCGCAGGAGGGTAGACGTTGACGCGCGCGAACACAACCCCCAAGCCGCATTCCGGGCCGGTCCGGGCCTGTCCGGCCAAACGTCGGCCGCCCTTTGACGCCGCCGGCGCGGCCGTCCTGGCCGCCGCCCGGCTGCCGCGCCCCATGCCGGTGGCGGTGCGGGAAAACGCCCGGGCCAAAAACGTGGTGCTGCGCCTGATTCCCGGCCAGGGACTGGTCATCACCGCGCCGGTGGGGCTGCCGCCCGCGCGCTTGGCCGAGGCGGTCGGGGCCAGGAGCGCCTGGATCGCCGCCACCTGGGACCGACTGGCCGCCGAGGGCCGCCCGCCCGAACCGGGGCTGCCCTTTTTGCGTCCGGAGAAAATCGTGCTCACGGCCTTTGACCGGCAATGGGACGTGGCCTATGCCGCGCGGGCCCGCGACGGCTGTCTGCTGACGGTGCGCGGGCCGGGATCGCTGCTGGTAACCGGGACGGTGGACGACATGCGCGCCGTGGCCGGCGTGCTGACCATGTTCTGCCGCGACCGGGGCGGGGCGCTTTTAAAGGAGGCCCTGGCCGGGGTCAGCCGGGAGACGGGCCTGCCCTACGCCGGCGCGACCATCCGCGCCCAACGCACCCGCTGGGGCAGCTGCACGGCCCGGGGCCGCATCAGCCTCAATTTCACGCTGGCGTTTCTGCCGTGGGAGCTGTGCCGGCTGGTGCTGATCCACGAGCTGTGCCACACCAGGGAACTCAACCACTCGGCCCGGTTCTGGGCCCTTGTCGAGGAGCATGTCCCGGGCTGTCGGGCCCTTGACGCGAAACTGGCCTCGGCGCGGCACTACCTGCCGGGCTGGCTGGGGGCGGCCGACTGACGGATCATTCGGCCACCGAGCAGGTCGGCCGTTCCACCGACACCTCGTCCAGATTTTCGCCGCAAAAGTAGTAGACCGTTATCGGCTCGTCGGCCGAACGCATCACCACCACCCGGCCAAGGGGGCCGTCGTCGGCCAAAGGCAAGATCGCCTCGCACACCGCCGCGCCCTCTTCGGAAGAACAGGCGTCGCAGGCCACTTCAAAGGTGAGCGACTCCGGTCCCGGTGCGACTTCCACCCGGGCCACGCCCAGAGAGGCCAGCGCGTCTTCCAAAACCGCCCCGATTTCCGTTTCAATGGCCGCCACCCGCTCAAAGGAATAGTCCTCGGGATAGCGAATCTCGCCCAACAACCGGCAGGCAAAAGGGACCATGACGCCTCCTTGGTTCGTCCTGGCTTCTGCTAGCATGACCGAAAAACGCCGGCAACGCCCCGCCATGCTTGTGCCCCGGGCCATGGGGATATACAGCATGGGGAGCGCGCAATGCCGGAGGAACCATGACGACCAAGAGAAAGAAAAAAGACGCCAAGAAAGCCCCGGGCACAGGCATCGACGCCGCCGCCGTGGCCCGGGTTTTCCGCGAAAGCGGCAAGCCCCTTGGCGAAAAGGATTTGCTGCGCCAGCTCGGCGCGCCGCGCGCCAAGATGCACGAAGTCCTCGCCGCCCTCGACGAACTGCTCGAGGCCGGCAAGATCATACGCGTCCGCCGGGGTTTCGGCCTCGTCGAAAGCATGCACCTGGTGACGGGCACTCTCGAAATCAGCCGCTCGGGCGTGGGCTATGTCCTGCCCGAGGACAAACGCCGCAAGGATATCTTCATCCATCCCAAGGACCTGGGCGACGCCTGGCACGGCGACCGGGTCGTGGCCGCCGTCACCCGGGAACGCAAGGACAAGAACCACGAAGGCCGCATCGCCCGCGTCATCGAACGCGGCGTGATCACCCTGCCCTGCCGGGTGGTCAAGCGCATGGCCTCGGACCTGTACCTGTGCCGCCCCACCGACCCCCGCCACACCATGAGCTTCATGGTGGACTTCCTGCCGAAAGACGGCGGCCGTGACCCCATGGCCGAGGACGTCATGCAGGTGCACATCGGCGAAAAGCTCGAATACAAGCTCTATTCCGGCCGGGGCCTGGAGCTGCTCGGCGCCCAGGGCGACGTGTCCGTGCAGGAACGGCTGGTCAAGCTCAACCACGACATCCCCGGCCCCTTCCCGCCCAAGGTGCTGCGCGAGGCCGAGGCCCTGCCCGAGCAGCCCGGCGAGGCCGACTTCGCGGGTCGCAAGGATCTGCGCGCCCTGCCGTTTGTCACCATCGACGGGGCCAAGGCCCGGGACTTCGACGACGCCGTGTACGTGAAAAAACGCGGCCGGGCCTACACGATGTTCGTCGCCATCGCCGACGTCTCCCACTACGTGCCCGAGGGCTCGGCCCTGGACAAGGAAGCGCTGGAGCGCGGCAACTCGTACTACTTCCCCCAGTCCGTGGAACCCATGCTGCCTGAGCGCATCTCCAACGGGCTGTGCAGCTTAAACCCCCACGTACCGCGTCTGGCCGTGGTGGCCGAGATCGATTTCACGGCCAAGGGCGTGCCCGGACGCACCGACTTCTACCCGGCCGTCATCGAGAGCAAGGCCCGGCTCACCTATTCCCAGGTCAACCGGGCGCTGTTTCTGGGCGACGAGGACGAGCGCAAAAACCTCGGCAAGATCCTGCCGCTGCTGGAGACGGCCGAGGTCCTGGCCCGGGCCATCCACGAGGTGCGCGCCGCCCGGGGCAACCTCGACTTCGACCTGCCCGAGCCGGAAATCCTTTTTAACCTCCAGGGCGAGGCCGAGGACATCCGGCCCAAGGCCCACCACTTCGGCCACCAGCTCGTCGAGGAATTCATGGTCGCGGCCAACGAGGCCGTGGCCCGCTTCCTCACCGAACGCGAAGCGCCGGTGCTCTACCGCGTCCACCCCGAGCCGGACCCGGCCAAGCTGGAAGCGCTGTTCAAGCTTTTGGCCACCACCGACATGGCCACCAAGCTGCCGGTCAAGCCCGGCCCGAGCGACCTGTCGGCCGTGCTGCGCGACGCTTCGGGCTCCGACGTCGACTTCCTGGTCAGCCGGCTGGCCCTGCGCACCATGATGCAGGCCTCGTACTCGCCCAAAAACGACGGCCACTTCGGCCTGGCCTCCACCTGCTACTGCCACTTCACCTCGCCCATTCGCCGCTACGCCGATCTGGTCGTCCATAGGTCGCTCAAAGCCGTGGCCGCCGGCAAGGGCGCGCCGGCCAAGCTCGCCGCCAAACTGCCCAAGGTGGCCGAGCACATCAGCCGCCGCGAACGGGTGGCCATGGAAGCCGAGCGCGAGATCTTAAAACGCGTGACCGTGCTGTTTCTGGCCGACAAGGTGGGCCGGGAATTCACCGGCGTCATCGGCTCCATCGCCGACTTCGGCTTCTGGGTGGAACTCAAGGAAGTCATGGCCGAAGGCATGGTGCGCCTGTCGAGCCTGTCCGACGACTACTACCAGCACAACGCCGAGCGCCACGAGCTGCTGGGCGAACGCACCGGCCGGCGCTTCCGCCTGGGCCAGGCGGTGTCGGTGGAGCTGTCCGGCGTGGACCTTGGCCGGCTGGCCGTGGACCTGACGCTGATTGAAGGCGGCGAAGCGCCCCTGGCCGTGCCTTCGGTCAAGCGCAAGGGGCGGCGGAGACGGCGTTGAGTCCGGCTGTCCGCAAGCGCCTGTTCCTGCTGGCCGGGGCCGGCTGGCTCGTCGTCGCCCTGGCCGCGGCCCGGGCCGACTGGCCGACCCCGGAAAAGCTGTCCGAGCAGCGCTACCGGCTGGCGATATTGACCCTTAACGCCGCCGACAAGACGTTTTTGCCCGACCCCGCCGCCGCCGGCGGCGACTGGGACCGGGCCTACCAGCGCCTGGCCGTGGATTTCGCGGCCCGCCTCGGCCCCCGGTTCGACCTCTCGGCCGTGGAGGCCCGGCACCGGGAAGCCCTGGCCGGCATGACGTCCGAACGCATGCATCTGACCTTGTTCACCCTGGCCGCCACCGCCGCCCTGTGGGGGCTGCTGACGTTGCTGCATGCCGCCCTGGGGCAACGCTCCAGGCAGGCCTGATCGGAGGAGCCATGGTTTGCGCCCCGTTTTCGCGCTTGGCGCGTTTCTTGTTCCTGGCCGTGCTGCCCACGCTGGCCGGCCTTATCGGGCTGGCCGGACTGTGGCCGCCAGCGGCCGGGGCCGCCGGGGAAACCGTCCTGACCATCCCCGGCACCGGCGACAGCCAGGATCTGCTGCGCCTTCTGGCCGAGCGCTTTAGGCGCGGCAATCCCGACATCGCGGTGGATCTTCCCGATTCCGTGGGTTCCACCGCCGGCCTGCGGCTGGTGATCGGCGGCAAGGCCGAGCTGGCCCGCACGGCCCGGCCGCTGCGTGACGACGAGATCGCGGCCGGCCTCACCCAAATCGTTTTCGCCGCCACCCCCGTGGTCTTCGCCGTCCATCCCTCGGTGACCGGCGTCAAGGGCGTCACGAGCGCCCAGGCCCAGGCCGTCTTTGCCGGCCACGTCAAGAACTGGTCGGAACTCGGCGGCCCGGACTTGTCCGTGGCCCGGGTCTGCCGCGAGACCCCGGAGACCTCCCGGGAACTCTTAAACGCCGCCATCCCCGGGTTCGATGTCGGCGGCTGCCGCGACCAGGCCGTGGCCTACACCACTCCCGAGGCCGTGGCCCTGGTGGCCGGACATCCCGGAGCCGCAGGCTACTTCTCCCTGGCGGCCATGGCCGCCGCCAACCTCACGCCCCTGGCCCTGGACGGCGTCGCCCCGACCCTGGAAAACGTCGGCCGGGGCAGCTACCGCCTCGTCATCCCCTTTGGCCTGGCCTACAAACCGCCGCTGTCCCCGGCCGCGGCCCGGTTTCTCCAATTCCTGTCCGGCCCCGACGCCCTGTCCCTCATGGCCCGCCTGGGCTGCCTGCCCAGCCCCGTCAAGCCCGCCGCGCCCTGATGATCCGCTCCATCAAGACACAGGTGCTCATGGGCCAGTTGGCCCTGGTGGCGCTTTTGACCTTGTTCCTTGGCGGCGGCATGTTTCATCTGGCCACGTCGATTTTGGAACGCGAAGAACAGGAAAAGATGCGCCTTCTGGCCGCCGGACTGGCTCGGGAAACGGCCTTGGCCATCACCCAGGGGGAAAACCGGCTGCGCTTGCTGGCCGGCTCCCGGGATCTTGACCGCTTCGCCGCCGTGCGCGATTACCACGTGCTGCAGGCGCTTTTCGGCCAGCACCGTTTTGCCTTTTCCACCATCGCCTTCGTCAATGCCCACGGCGTGCAGGAATATGCCGCCACCCGCACGGGCTTTACCGACGTCCTGTCGCCGGCCGCCGACACGGCCCTGACGGCCGACGCCATGGCCGCTCCCGGCACGGTGGTCACGGCCCTGCGCCTGTCCGCCGACGGCCGGGACGCCTGGCTGGCCCTGGCCCAAGCCCGCCTTGATTCGTTTGGCGTCCCGCTTGGCGTCTTCCTGGCCACGCTTCCCCTGTCCGAACTCACCGCCCCGCTTCGATCCTTGCGCCTGGACCATGGCGGCGTGGCCGGACTGGCCCACGACGGCGGCCTGCTTCTGCCGTCCGAAGGAGAGGACGGCGGACTGAGCCGGACACCCCTGCCCGAGACCGTGGCCAAGCTGTTGGCTCTGGGCGGGGAGCGGGCCGCAACCGGCGACTTCGCCGGGCAGCCGAACATCCTCGGCACGGCGTCGGTGGGGCTGCATGGACTGTCGGTGGTGGTGGCCGCCCCCCTGCACCGGATTGTGGACGAAGCGACGACCGAACTGGGATTGTGGACCGCCGCCGTGGCGGCCGCGTCGGCGTTCCTGGCGTTTCTGGCCTCGTATTGGTGGACGCGCGGGCTGACCCGGCCCCTGGCCCGGCTGGGGCTGGCCGTGCGGGCCATTGCCCACGGCGACCTGTCGGTTCGCGCCCCGGTGGCCGGCCCGGCCGAAACCCGGGAACTGGCCGAGGCCTTCAACGCCATGGCCGAGGGGCTGATCGCTTCCCGGGAAGGCTTGGCCCGGGCCAAGCAGTCCCTGGAGCGCATCCTGTCCCACGTCAACGAGGCCCTGTGGGTCATTGACCGGGAAGGCCGCGTGCGCCTGTGCAACCGGGCCGGCAGCGACATGCTCGGCTACGCCCCGGAGGAACTCGTCGGCCTGCCGGCCACCAGTCTTTTCCCCCCTGGCGACCCCTTGGGCACCTTCCTGACCACGGCCCCGGTGACGGAGCTGCTGGCCTCCGGCGGCATGACGGGCCTGGAAAAAACCCTGTGCGGCAAGGACGGCCGCACGCTTTCGGTGCTGGTGTCCCTGGCGCTCTTGCGCGGCCAGGACGCCGGCGAGGAAGGCGTGGTCTGCCTGGCCATGGACGTCACCGAACGCAAACGGGCCGACGATCTGACCCGGGCCCGCAAGGCCGCCGAGGCCGTCAGCCGGGCCAAGACCGAATTTTTGGCCGTGCTGTCCCATGAGCTGCGAACGCCGCTGAACATCATGCTCGGCATGTTGGAGCATGTTCAGGAATGCGAGCTGCCACCTCCGACCCAGGCCGGCCTGGTACAGGCCGTCAAATCCGGCCAGACCATGCTCGACGTCATCGCCGCCATGCTCGATTACGCCAGCCTCGAAGCCAACCGGGTGGTGCTGCGCCGCCAGCCGTTTCATCCGGGACTGGTCGCCATGGAGGTGGCCGGGCGGTTCACCGATGTGGCCAAGGCCAAGGGCGTGGCCCTGGCGGTCGAGATTTCGCCCGGCCTGCCGACAACGCTGGTTGGCGACCAGGCGCGCCTGACCCAGGCCCTGGCCAATCTCATGAGCAATGCCGTGCGTTTCACCATGGGCGGCGAGGCCCGGCTGTTTCTGGGCGGCCGGCTGACGTCCGGGCCGGACGGCGAGCGTTGGCGGCTTTTGGCCATGGTCTCGGACACGGGCATGGGCGTGACCGACGCCAAGCTGGAGTATATTTTCGAACCGTTCACCCAGGAGGACGCCTCGGCCTCGCGCCGTTTCGGCGGTCTGGGGCTGGGGCTGGCCATCGCCCGCCGGCTGGTCGGCCTCATGGGCGGCGGCATCTGCATGGACAGCCGCCCCGGCCAGGGCACCGACGTCTACCTGACCGTGCCGCTGGAGCTGGACGCTTAGCCCGTAACGCAAAGCGGCCCGGCCCGGTTGTCCCGGGGCGGGCCGCTGCATTTCGCCTCGACAGAACCGGCTACTTCTTGCCCGAACTCAGGAACAGCTCCTTGGCCGTGCCCGGCTCGAACTGGTAACGGGCGGCCTTTTCCCAAAACGGCTTGCCGTTTTCGGTCCGCAACACCCAGAAATCGAAATCCCAGTCCTCGCGGCGGTCGCCGTGCTCGTTGAGCGCCAGCCAGCCGGTGGCCCCGTACATGCGCTCGCAGGTCTGGACCAGCCCCTGCTTGAACCGGGCGAAATCCGACGTGCCGCCCACGGTCTGGGCCGTGAAAAAAGCCGCCCAGGCCGCGTCGTAAGCCGCCACGCTCTCGGCGTCGGGGAAGGTGTCGGTCTTTTCCTGGATACGCCGTTCGATGAGTCCGTAGACGTTGGCTCCGCCCTCGCCGTAGCGGGGACTGGCCAGGCGCACCTTCATGGCCGCCGCCGCGCTCTCCGGGTCCTTGGCGATGGCGTCGAGCATGGCCGTGGCGCTGGAGCCGTACCAGCCCACGCTGACCAGCTCCGGCCGCTTGGCCGCCGCCTTGAGGATGGGCACAATCTCCTCGCCGCCGGCGAAATAGATGGCCGCCTTGGCCGACGCGCCGGTCCGCTGGGCCTGGGCCAGCTGCTTGGCCAGATCGTCGAGGATGGGCGCGAAATCCTTGCGGTCGGCCGAATAGCGCGATCCGGGCAGAGCCGCGCCGCCAAGCTGCTTGAAGCGCGCCTTGACGTGCACCACCATGTCGTCGCCAAACCGGTCGGCCCGCCACAAGGGGACGACCGCCGTCACGCCCTCCTGGCGCATGAGCCCGGTGACCGCCTCGGCCTGATAGGTGTCCGAGGGCGAGAGGCGAAACAGGTTGTCGCCCTTTTTGGAGAGAAACGGCCCGGAACTGCCCTGGCTTATAAGCACGATGTTGTTTTTGTCGGCGAATTCCAGGCAGGCCTCGGCTTCGTCGTCGGAATAGGGGCCAAGGACCGCCCGCACGCCGCGCCCGGCCAGGGATTTGAGCTTCTCAAGCGCCTGCTCCGGGCTGCCGCCGGTGTTCTCGATCAGAAACGTCGCCGTCCCGCCCTGGCCCGAAGCGGCCAGATAGGCGTTGATGTCGGCCTGGGCCAAATCCAGCGCGGCCTTGGAAGTCTTGCCGAATTCGGCCAGGGGGCCGGTCATCGGCAGCAGCACGCCAAAGGTCAACGGTCCGGCCTTCTGGGCCAGAGCCGCCGGGGCCAGGGCCGCCAGCCACAGCGCCGCACAAATGACCAGCTTCGTCACCTTCATCCTCTTCCCCGTTCCCGTTCCACGACGGTCCATATCGGCTCCTTGCGCCCAGCCCGGGCCGGACGGCGTGTGCAGCATGTCCAGCCCGGGACATACCCGCAAAGCGACCAAAAAGAAACCGCGACCAGGGCCTCTTTCCAAGGCTCCCGCCTTGGCATATACCAAGGCTAGACGCGGACGCCGCACCCCTTCGGTCGCCGTCCAATCATGGGTGCCGTTTATGATCGACCCTGCCGACGACGACCTTGCCCCCGTACCGACACGCCCGGCCGACGCGGCCCCGGCCCCGGACGGGGAAGCCCTTTCCGACGCCGACATGGCCCGGCTCATCCTGGAAGCCAGCCCGGCCTATTTGATCCGTTGCTCCCTCAAAGACGGCGTGATCGGCCCGGTCTCCTATGTTTCCTCCAATATCGACCGGTTCGGCTTTTCCCGCGAGGAGCTGCTCTCGGGCCGACGCTCGGCCCGAGACCTCATCCACCCCGACGACCGGGACCGGATCGAGGCGGCCCTGCGTGATCAAGCCGCCACGGGACGCGACGCCTTTGCCCTGGACTACCGCCAGCGCGCCGCCGACGGCCGTGTGCGCCACGTCACCAGTCAAATCCAGTTGCACCGGGACAGGGACGGTCAGGTCGACGCCATCCAGGCCCTGGTCCTGGACGTCACCGAAAGCGTGCTGGCCCGCCGTGATCTGGAAATGGTCCTGGACAGCGCGCCCATCCCCATCGTCAAGGTGCGCCTGGGCGACGACGGCGACCGCCGCCTCGAATACCAAAACCCGGCCGCCGAGCGGCTGTTCGGCAAGGGCGCCACCGGGCTGTCCTGCAAAAGCTCGCTCTGCAACAAGGAGACCTGCCCGGTCCTGGCCGACGAGTCCGGCCTGGTGCGCGAGCGCGAATGTCTCGTCAACACCCTGGCCGGCCAGCGCGTCATGTACAAGACCGCCCGCCGCCTGCCCGGTTCGCCGTCCATCATCGAGGCCATGATCGACGTCACCGAGCTTATGCGCACCCGCGAGCGCCTTACCCGGGCCATGGAGGCCGCCGAGGCCGCCAACCGCGCCAAATCGCAGTTTCTGGCCACCATGAGCCACGAGATCCGCACCCCCATGAACGGCATCATGGGCATGATCGAACTGGCCATGGCCACCGAACTCACCCCCGAGCAGCGCGACTACCTCGACCTGGCCCGCCAGTCCGCCGTGCATCTGCTGGAAATCATCAACGACATCCTCGATTTCTCCCGCATCGAGGCCGGGCGCATGGAGCTTGCCCGCTCCCGGTTCTCCCTGAGCCAGGCCCTTGGCGTGTGCCTGCGCCTTTTTGAGGCCCCGGCCGTGCGCAGCGGCAACCGCCTGTCCCTGAACATCGCCCCGGACGTGCCCGACGACTTGGTCGGCGATCCCGGCCGCCTGGCCCAGATCGTGGCCAATCTCGTGTCCAACGGCCTTAAATTCACCAAAAACGGTTTCGTGCGCGTGACCGTGGGCCTCGACCCGGACGCCCCCCGCAAATCCGACGCGCTGTCCCTGCGTTTCGACGTGTCCGACGACGGCATCGGCATCCCGACCGACAAGCAGGCCCGCATCTTCGAGTATTTCACCCAGCTCGACGCCAGCCTCAACCGAGGGGCCGGCGGCACGGGGTTGGGCCTTTCCATCAGCAAGAACCTCGTGAACCTCATGGGCGGCCGCATCTGGGTGGCCTCCGACCCGGGCCGGGGCAGCACCTTCTCCTTCACCGCCGGCTTCGACCTGCCCGAGGCCCCGGCCCAGACCGCCCCTTCGCCCCCGGCCCCGGCCAGGCCGAGCGGACCGGTCATCCCCCTTCGCCTGCTGTTGGTCGAGGACAACAACATCAATCAAATCGTGGCCAAGCGGCTCCTGGAACGCCGGGGGCACGTGGTCACCGCCGTGGACAACGGCCGCCAGGCCCTGGCCGCCCTGGCCGAAACCCCCTTCGACTGCGTGCTCCTGGACGTGGAAATGCCCGAACTCGACGGCCCCGACACCCTGGCCCTGCTGCGCGACCCGGCCCGTTTCGGACCGGCCGCCGCCACCCCGGCCGTGGCGCTCACCGCCCATGCCGTCAAAGGCTACCGCGAGCGGATGCTCCAAGCCGGCTTCGACGACTACGTGGCCAAACCCATCGACATGCACGAACTCGACGCCGCCCTGGCCCGCGTCGCCGCCAGGCGGGGCAAGAATGAGAAGATGCCTCCGGCTGCCGGGGGGATGATCCCCCCGGACCCCCCAAAGGGGTAAAGGAAAAAATCATGCGCGTACTCATCGTGGAAGACGACTTGGACGCCGCCGCCTATCTGGTCAAGGGACTCAAGGAATCGGGTTATGTGGTGGACCATGTGGCCGACGGCCGCGAGGCCCTCTACCGCGTGGCCGCCGAGACCTACGACGCCTGCGTGGTCGACCGGATGCTGCCCGGCGTGGACGGGCTGACCATCGTCAAGACCATGCGCTCGGCCGGCAACGCCGCCCCGGTGCTCATCCTCTCGGCCCTGGGCGACGTGGACGACCGGGTCAAGGGCTTAAAAGCCGGCGGCGACGACTATCTGGTCAAGCCCTACGCCTTTGCCGAGCTGCTGGCCCGGCTGGAGGCCTTGCTGCGCCGGGGCCGCTCCGACGCCCCGGACACCATGCTCAAGGTGGCCGATCTGGAAATGGATCTGGTCGGGCGCACCGTGCGCCGGGCCGGCCGGCCCATCGAACTCAAACCCAAGGAATTCGCCCTGCTCGAATACCTCATGCGCCACGCCGGCCATGTGGTCACCCGCACCATGCTGCTGGAAAACGTCTGGGACTATTCCTTCGATCCCCAGACCAACGTCATCGATGTCCATGTGAGCCGGCTGCGCCAGAAAATCGACAAGGGCCACGACAAGCCGCTTTTATCCACCATCCGCGGCGCCGGGTACAGCCTGCGTGATAGCCACTAAGCTCCTGCGCTCCTCCACCCTGCGCCTGTCCATCCTGCACATGGCCGCCTTCGGCCTGTCGGTGCTGGTGCTGCTGTGGTTCATCTATTCGTCCACGGCCGGCTTCATGGAACGCCAGACCGACGAGACCATAAACGCCGAAATCCAGGGTCTGGCCGAACAGTACAGCCAGCTCGGGCTGACCGGGCTTATCCGCGTCATCAAATCGCGCGTGGCCAAGGACAAGGCCGGATCGAGCGTCTATCTCCTCACTGACTGGAAGTTCAATCCCCTGGCCGGCAATCTGCCCGAATGGCCCAAGTTCAAGGACACCGGCTCGGGCTGGTTCGACGCCACCCTGGAGGACACCGAGAACTTCGAGCCGCGACGGGTGCGGATGCGCTACTTCCTGCTGCCCGGCAACTTCCATCTGGTGGTCGGCCGCGACGTGTCCGAGCGGGTCAAGGTGGAACGCCTCATCGTCGATGCGCTCATCTGGGGGATGCTCTTAACCGTCGTTCTCGGCGGGGCCGGCGGCGTTTTGACCAGCCGCTGGATGCTCAAGCGCATCGACGTCATCACCAAGGCCAGCCGGGAAATCATGAACGGCGACCTGACCCGCCGCATCCCCACTCGGGGGGCCGGCGACGAATTCGACCGCCTGGCCGAGAACCTAAACGCCATGCTCGACCAGATCGGCCGCCTCATGGACGGCGTCAAGCAGGTCTCCAACAACATCGCCCACGACCTGCGCGGACCCCTCAACCGCATCCGCTCGGGGCTGGAGATCACCCTGTCCCGCCCCCTGGAGCCCGAGACCTGCCGCCAGGCCCTGGAACGGGCCATCACCGAGATCGACGGGCTGCTGCAGACCTTCAACGCGCTTTTAACCATCGCCCAGGCCGAATCCGGAGCCCGCCGCCAAGATTTCACCGACATCGACCTGACGAACCTGGCCGCCGACGCCGCCGAACTCTACGAGCCCGTGGCCGAGGAAGCCGGCCTGACCCTGGAAGTGGACCTCGCCCCCCAGATGACCGTGCCCGGCAACCGCCATCTGCTCTCCCAGGCCCTGGCCAACCTCCTGGACAACGCCGTCAAGTACACCCCCGACGGCGGCCGGGTGACCCTGTCGCTCACCGCCGGCCCGGCCGGCCCGGAACTCACCGTGGCCGACACCGGTCCGGGCATCCCCCCCGAGCACCGCGAATTCGTCCTGGAGCGTTTCACCCGTCTGGAATCAAGCCGCAACACCCCGGGCAGCGGCCTGGGCCTGTCCCTGGTCGCCGCCGCCGCCGGCCTGCACCAGGCCGAGCTGCGCCTGGGCGACAACAGCCCCGGCCTGCGCGTCACCCTGGCCTTCCCGGCCGGGCGGGCCAAAAGTTAAATTATCGTTCATCCTGCGGCCATTCCCGTTTCACGTCCCACTCCTATACAGTAGCCATCGAACGAGGCGGAAACGCCCGGGCGAGACACCCAAGACAAAACCCTCAGCCTTGTTTCGCCATACCGGATGGCCCCTCCCATCCTCAGGCGGTCCCAAGGACGCTCTCCCCCTCCTTGAACGAAGTCCCCGCTCCCCGGCGGGGACTTCCTTTTTCGCGACGTCGAAAACGAATTCTAAGCTGGAATTCATGGAGCGGCCATGGCCGTTTCATGGGCGGGGACTATCTCTTCAATCAACGGCAGACGGCCACTCCCTCCGGCCCCTGCACTTGCCGCCAAACACACGGCCCCCGGAGCGGTCCCCTCCCGCAACCGGAAGCCTGTTCTCCCCCTCCTCGACAGCGAAACCCCCGCTCCCCGGCGGGGGTTTCCTTTTGCCGGTCCTTCGCCGAATTCATCTCCGCTCCATGCCGTTTTCATGATCCGGTCTTATAGATGTATCGACGGCCCAGGCCACCCCTCAGGCCCGGACGTCAACGCCGCGCCGGCAGGCAACCGGCAAACGGCGTGACCGCACATCCTCTCCTCCCTCCTTGAAAGGCCCCCGCTTCCCCGGCGGGGGCCGCCTTTTTTGTCCATCGCGATCTCTGTTCCCGGCCGCGCGTTGCCATGTCCTGGCCTTTCCCGTAGTGTTGCAGCCAGCTTATCCTTCTCCAACCTGCGACATCCCGCGTGAGGAGGCCTTTCGTGGCTGTACAACCTTCCGGTTCCGGCGGCGCGTTTGGCGTTCTGCGCCGTTTCTCCCTCTCCTGGCGCTTTGTCCTGCTGCTGGCGCTTTTCGCCCTGTTCACGGCCGGCATGATCCTCACGTTCTCCCGCGAGCTCCAGCGACTCGAAGACCATACCGTCTCCGCCGCCCAGGCCATCATGCTGCAAGGCGAACGGCAAAAGCTGGCCGTTGCGTCCAATGGCATGGCCCAGGCTATTGCCGCCATCGTCAAAGATGTGCCGGATAAAGAAAAGCGCTACGACATCATCCGCAACATGGTCGACGTCTTCCGCTTCGAGGACGACAAGTCCGGCTACTTCTTCGTCTACCAGGGCACGGTCAACATCGCCCTGCCGCCGGCCAAGAACAACCAGGGCAAAGACCTGGGCGACCTCAAAGACAAGAACAACGTCTATTTCGTCCGCGAACTCGCCAAAGCGGCCGCCGCCGGCGGCTTCGTGGAATACGTCTTCCCCAAGCCCGGGGCCGGCGACCAGCCCAAGCTCGCCTACGCCGTCGCCATCCCCGGCACCGACCTCTGGCTCGGCACGGGCGTGTACATCGACAACGTCGAGCGCACCAAGGCCGCCATCAAGGCCGACAACGCCGCCCGCATCCGCGACGCCCTGACCGCCATCGTCGTGGCTTGCAGCCTGGGACTGGCCGTCCTCATCGGCCTGAGCCTCATCATCATGGCCTCCATCACCGGCCCCATCCGCCAGACCACCCAGGCCGCCATGCAGTGCGCCGCCGGCGACCTGTCCGTGCGCCTGGACGCCGTCGGCAACGACGAGGCCGCCCGGATGCAGGCCGCCCTCAACGCCATGGTGGCCACCCTGCGCGACAACATGGCCGCCATCGAAACCAAGACCAATGAAGCCGAGGAAAAGGCCCGGGCCGCCGAAGCGGCCACCCGGCTGGCCGAGGACGCCACCCGCAAGGCCGAACAGGCCCGGGCCGAAGGACTGGCCCACGCCGCTTCTCGCCTGGGCGGCGTGGTGTCCGTGGTCGAAGCCGCCTCCTCGCAGCTCGCCGACCGCATCGCCGAATCCAGCCAGGGGGCCGAGGACCAGTCCCGGCGCATGGCCGAAACCGCCACGGCCATGGAAGAAATGAACGCCACGGTCCTGGAGGTCGCCAGAAACGCCTCGTCCGCTTCGCAGACCGCCGAGGCGGCCCGTTCCAAGGCCGTGGACGGCTCGGGCGTGGTGGAAGAAGTGGTGGCCGCCATCGGCGCGGTGGAGCGCCAGGCCCAAAGCCTCAAGGCCGACATGGGGGCGCTGGGCAAGCAGGCCCAGGACATCGGGGCCATCATGAACGTCATCTCCGACATCGCCGACCAGACCAACCTCTTGGCGCTTAATGCCGCCATCGAGGCCGCCCGGGCCGGCGACGCCGGGCGCGGCTTCGCCGTGGTGGCCGACGAGGTGCGTAAACTCGCCGAAAAGACCATGACCGCCACCAAGGAAGTCGGCGACGCCATCCGCGGCATCCAGGACGGAGCCCGTCGCAACGTCGGCAACGTGGACGCCGCCGCCGGAGCCGTGGAAAAGGCCAACTCCCTGGCCGCCACCGCCGGCGAGGCGCTCTCCAGCATCGTCGCCCTGGTCGAAAGCGCTTCGGATCAGGTGCGCTCCATCGCCACTGCGGCAGAACAGCAGTCCGCCACCAGCGAGGAAATCAACCGCTCGGTGGAGGCCGTCAGCGCCACGGCCGAGGCCAGCTCCCGCACCCTGGCCGACGCATCCCGGGCCGTGGCCGAACTGGCCGAACAAACCCAGGAACTGGCCGCCCTCATGGAAGAACTCGAACGCGAAGGCCGCGCCGCCCCTCGGGCGTTGGTATAAGCAGGGCGCGGCCCTGCACCCGCCGGGCGCTGCCCGGACCCGCACGGGCGCTGCCCGTGACCCGCCGGGGGGATAATCCCCCCGGACCCCCTGGCCGTCTGTGGCGGGCGGGGGTGCCACGAGCGGGTGGGGCAGGTGCGGATACGAGGAATACGGGGAAACGGGGGTGGACGCGCCGTCAGCCGGCGTCGGCCTCGGGGCGTTGCTCGGCCCAATAAAGCAGCGCGTCCAGGGCCGGACACAAAGCCTGGCCCCACTCGGTCAAGCGATACTCCACCTTGGGCGGCGTCTGGGGATACACTTTTCGCGACACCAGCCCGTCCGCCTCCAGCTGCCGCAACTGCTGAGCCAACATCTTCTGGGAGATCCCGGGGATGAGCCGCTCCAGATCGCTATAGCGCTGCACCTGCCCGCCAAACAGGTGAAACAGGATCAGCAGCTTCCAGCGCCCCTCCAGCAGATGCAAAGCTTTTTCGACATCCTCGGCCGCCGTCACGGCCGTATACGCTTTCCTCATGGTGAGTCGCTCACTTTCCCGTGCGTTCTTGAAGAAGCGCCCCGGCGGGCTTACTAGTCTGCATACCTTCACAACAAACAACGAGGCCCGCCATGCCAAGCCCCCTCCCCAACCCCGTGGCCGACTATTTCGCGGCCAGCAACGCCTCGGATTATTCCGGCCTTGAGCGCTGTTTCGACGAAAACGCCCTCGTTTACGACGAAGGCCGCGAACACCGTGGCCCCAAGGCCATAGCCGACTGGCACGCCCAAACGAAACGGCAATATCGCTACCAGACCGAAGTCCTGGGCCACCACGGCCACGACGACGGCGTGACCGTCAAAACGCGGGTCATCGGCGACTTCCCCGGCAGCCCCATCGAGCTCGACCAACGATTTCAGCTGTCGGCTCAGGGCATCACAGCACTGGAGATCAAACCATGTCAATGAACCTGGAACTGGCCGGGAAACGCGCCCTGGTGACTTCCGCGACAAAAGGCATCGGCGCGGCCGTCGCCCAAGCCCTGCGCCAGGCCGGGGCCGACGTGCTTTCGGTCGCCCGGACCCGGCCCGAGGACTTGGCCCGGGAGGCCTTCGTCGCCGCCGATCTGACGACTCCCGAAGGCTGCGCCGACGTCGCCCGGGCCGTGGCCGAGCGCCTGCAAGGACTCGACGTCATGGTCCATGTCTTCGGCGGCTCCTCCGCCCCGTCCGGAGGCTTCGCCGCCCTGGGCGACGAGGTCTGGCGCAAGGAACTCGATTGCAACCTCATGGCTGCCGTGCGCCTCGACCGCGCCCTGCTCCCGGCCATGATCGCCCAGGGTTCGGGCGTCGTCATCCACGTGACCTCCATCCAGGACCGGCTGCCCCTGCCGCAGTCCACCACCGCCTACGCCGCCGCCAAGGCCGCCCTTTCCACCTACAGCAAAAGCCTGTCCAAGGAACTCGCCCCCCAGGGCGTCCGGGTCGTGCGAGTGTCGCCCGGCTGGGTGGAGACCGAAGCCGCCGCCGCCCTGGCCCATCGCCTGGCTGATCAGGCCGGCACGGACTACGAGGGCGGCAAACGGATCATCATGCAGGCCCTGGGCGGCATCCCCCTCGGGCGGCCGGCCAGGCCCGACGAAGTGGCCAACCTTATCGCCTTCCTGGCCTCGCCCCTGGCCGCTGCCATCACCGGAACCGAAATCGTCATCGACGGCGGAACCATTCCGGTGGCCTAGGGCGCTGAGGCTTTTGGACAACACGGCTCGGCGTTAAAGCAACGAAAACGTGTCCGGCCGCGCCGCCAAGGCCCGGGAGCGGCCGGGCACGCGAAACAACAAGGAGGCCACATGGCCGCGTATTTGATCTTCATCCGGGAAAGGCTGCGGGAACAGGCCCACTACGACCGCTACGCCCAGACGGTCCAGGTCGCCATGCAAGGCCATGACGCCACGCCGCGCGCCGTGTACGGCTTGTGCGAAACCCTGGAAGGTCCCGAGGCCCAAGGCGTCATCATCCTGGAATTCGCTTCCATGCAGGCGGCGCGCGACTTCTACCACAGCCCGGCCTACCAGGAAGCGAGCCGCGCCCGACGCCTGGGCTGCGACTACCGCGTCATCCTGACCGAAGGCCTCTAAACAGGCCGGGCAGGGCCCCGCCCTGCACCCGGCAGGGCGCTGCCCTGCACCCGCCGGGCGCTGCCCGGACCCGCACGGGCGCTGCCCGTGACCCGCCGGGGGGATAATCCCCCCGGACCCCCTGGCCGTCTGTGGCGGGCGGGGGTGCCACGAGCGGGTGGGTCAGACGCGGATGCGTAGGATAAACGAAGCGGGGCAAGCGCGGTTGACGCCTTGCACCACCGCAAAAAAACGGGGCCGTTGATGCCGCCGGCGCAAGCCGGGAGCGTCAACAGCCCCGAAGTTGTCCTGTCCCGGGTCGCCCGGGAAAAAACTAGGATTGGATCTGTTCGCCGGTCAGGCCGAAGCGACGCGTACGATTGCAGTAGTCTGCCAGGATGGCGTCAAGACAGGCCGGGGTGAAATCCGGCCACAGCGTCTCGGGGAAAGCGAATTCGCTGTAGGCCGACTGCCACAGCAGATACCCCGACAAGCGCATCTCGCCGCTGGTGCGGATGATGAGGTCCGGATCGGGCTGGCCGACGGTGTAGAGTTCGGCGGCCAGAGCCTCGTCGGTGACGGCCTCTGGGGCCAGCCCCTTGGCCACAAGCCTGCGGCAGGCCCGCAGGATCTCCTCGCGGCCGGAATAGTTGAGGGCTAGATTGAGCGTCATGGCCTCGCAGTGGGCCGTCTTGGCGATGACCCGGGACAGCACCGTGCGCGCGGCCAGGGGCAGCTCGTCGAGTTCGCCGAGCACCTTGAAGCGGATGGACTGGGCCAAAAGCGTGTCCAGTTCCTTGGTCAGGAAACGCACCAGCAGGTCGAAGAGGAACTTGATCTCGTCGGCCGGCCGGCCCCAGTTCTCCTTGGAGAAGGTATAGAGCGTCAGGTGTCCGATGCCGAGCTCCCGGCAGCGCGTGACGATGCCCCGGGCCGACTCCACGCCGGCCCGGTGTCCCTCGCTGCGCGGCAGCCCGCGCATGGTGGCCCAGCGGCCGTTGCCGTCCATGATGACGGCAACATGCCGGGGCAGCGGAAGCTTCTGGACGTCCAGGGCTAGATCTCCATGATTTCCTTTTCCTTCTTGGAAAAGGCCTCATCGGTTTTGGCGATGTAGTTGTCGGTGAGCTTTTGCACGTCTTCCTGGCCCTTGCGCTGGTCGTCTTCGCTGATGGCCTTGTCGTTCTTCTTTTTTTTCAGCAGCTCGTTGGCGTCCCGGCGCACGTTGCGCATGGCCACCTTGGCTTCCTCGACGTACTTCTTGGCCACCTTGGCCAGGTCCTTGCGGCGGTCCTCGGTCAGGGGCGGGATGGAAATGCGGATGATCTTGCCGTCGTTGACCGGCGTCAGTCCCAGGCCGGACTTGAGGATGGCCTTTTCGATGTCGGCGAAAGCCTTGCGGTCCCAGGGCTGGATGGTGATGGTGCGGCTGTCGGGGGTGGCCACCGAAGCCAGCTGGTCGAGCTGGGTGGCGGTGCCGTAATAGTCCACGCGCACGCCGTCGAGGAGCGAAGTCGTGGCCCGCCCGGTACGTAGGCGGGAAAACTCCTTGTCCAGGGCGGCCAGCGCCTTTTTCATCCGATCTTCAGCGTCATTAAGCACGGTCTGCATGTTATTGGCCTCCTTTGACGACGGTGCCGACAGGTTCGCCGGCCAGCACGCGGCTCAGATTTCCAGCGGTAAACATATTAAAGACCACGATGGGCATGTTGTTGTCCATGGCCAGGCTGATGGCCGTGGTGTCCATGACCCGCAGCCGTTTTTCCAGCACGTCCATATAGGTCAATTCGTCGAATTTCACGGCGTCGGCGTGCTTGGCCGGGTCCTTGTCGTACACGCCGTCGACCTTGGTGCCCTTGAGGATGGCCTCGCTTTTGAGTTCCATGGCCCGCAGCGCCGCGGCCGTGTCCGTGGTGAAATACGGATTGCCCGTGCCGGCGGCGCAGATCACCACCCGGCCCTTGTCCAGATGGTGCAGGGCGCGGCGGCGGATGTAGGGCTCGCAGACCTCGCGCATGGTGATGGCCGACATGACGCGGGTGGACAGTCCCTGCTTCTCCAGGCCTTCCTGCACGGCCAGGGCGTTTAACACCGTGGCCAGCATCCCCATGTAGTCGGCCGAGGACCGATCCATGCCGGCGGCCTGCTCCGAGACGCCGCGAAAAATGTTGCCGCCGCCGATGACCAAAGAGATCCTGGCCCCTTTTTCGGTCGCCGACACGATCTCCCGGCAAAAATTCGTGATGGTCTGGTTGTCGATGCCAAACGGCCGGCCGCCAGCCAACGCCTCGCCGCTGATCTTAAGCAAAACCTGGGAAAATCGCAATTTCGACATGGGACGTCTCCTGAAGGGGAAGGGTGTCGGTCCATGGCCGGCCGGACCGGACGCGCGGCGACAAGGACTGTCCCCCGCCTGGCGCGCCGGTTGGCCGCAGGCCGCCTCCGGGCCGTCCGCCCCCTCCCGAACAGACGACAACCGTAGACGGCGTGTCCGACGGGGCAAGGCGGCGTCCGCCCGGCCGGGCGGTTGCGCCATCTTGCCCGCATCGGGCCGCGATGCAAGCGAAACCCTGGCGGATTCGCTCTGCGACTCAAAAAAAACGGGCCTTGCGGCCCGTTTGATCAGCGGTGCGTGGCGGCCTAGGCGTCCTCGCCCAGGGCCATGCGGCTAAAGCGCCCGATCTGGACGTTCTCGCCGATGACGCCGACGAGTTCGTTCATCAGGTCCTTGATGGTGACCTTGTCGTCTTTGATGAACGGCTGCTCCAGCAGGCAGATTTCCTTGTAGAGCTTCTTGACCCGCCCTTCGACGATCTTCTCGGCGATGGCTTCGGGCTTGCCCTCTTCCATGGCCTGGTTCTTGAAGATCTCTTTTTCCTTGGCGAGCAGGTCGGCCGGCACTTCCTCGGGGGTCACGCACACCGGGTTGGCTGCGGCGATCTGCATGGCCACGTTTTTGGCGAACTCCAGGAAGCGTTCGGAGCGGGCGACGAAGTCGGTCTCGCACTTGATCTCGACCATGACGCCGAGCTTGCCGTTGGAGTGGATGTAGGAGCCGATGACCCCTTCGGAGGTGGCGCGGCCGGCGCGCTTCTGGGCCTTGGACAGCCCCTTCTCGCGCAGCCAGGCAACAGCCTTTTCTTCATCGCCGTTGCACTCGCCAAGAGCCTTCTTGCAATCCATCATGCCCGCGCCGGTCTTGTCGCGCAGGGCCTTCACGCTGGCAGCGGAAATAGCCGACATGGGGGAATCCTCCTACTCGCCGGTGGTTTCGGTAGCGGTTTCGGCTTCATCGACCGGGGCGGCTTCGGGCTTTTCGTCCTTGTCCGCGACCGGCTCGACGTCCTTGTTCTGGGCAGCGCCTTCCATGCAGGCTTCCGCGATGCTGGCGGCAAAAAGCTTGATGGCCCGGATGGCGTCGTCGTTGCCCGGGATCACGTAGTCGATGACGTCGGGATCGCAGTTGGTGTCCACCACGGCCACGATGGGGATGCCGAGCTTGCGGCATTCCTGCACGGCGATCTCTTCGCGCTTGGGGTCGATGATGAACGCGGCCTGGGGCAGGCGATCCATGTGCTTGATGCCGCCCAGGTTATCGTTGAGCTTGGCCACTTCGCGGCCCATCATGACGATTTCCTTTTTGGGGAAACGCTTGATGGAGCCGTCCTCGAACATGCGTTCGAGGTTCTTCATGCGGTCGATGCTCTTTTTGATGGTCTGGAAGTTGGTGAGCATGCCGCCCATCCAACGGTTGGTGACGGAAAACTGGCCGACGCGCTCGGCTTCCTTTTTCACCGACTCCTGAGCCTGGCGCTTGGTGCCGACGAAAATGACCCGTCCGCCGCCGGCGACGACGTTGGAAATGAAGTCGTGGGCCTTCTGGTACAGCTTGACGGTCTGCTGCAGGTCGATGATGTGGATGCCGTTTCTGGCCCCGAAGATGAACGGACGCATCTTGGGATTCCAACGACGGGTCTGGTGCCCGAAGTGGACGCCGGTCTCAAGCAGCTGCTTCATGGTAACGTAAGGCATGGGAACTCCTTGGGTTTTCCCTCCGCCCCGGAATATGGGCCGGACCATCCGGCACCCAGGATTGGCTCGCGGGGCGTGCGTGTTTGGAGAACTGCGGCTTGTAGTCCGCTTTCCTCGAAAAGGCAAGCGTCCGAAGGGAACGGACGCGAATTTCCTACTGCAGGGGGGCGGCCTCGTCCTGGGCCCGCACCGGGTTGATCAGCACCCCCACCCCGTCGATCTCCACCCGGGCCTCGTCGCCCGGGGCCAGCGGACACGGCCTGGCCGGCGATCCGGCCAGGATCACGTCGCCGGGCAAAAGCGTCATCACCGAGGAGACGAAGCTCACCAACTCGTAAGGCCCCACGGCCATGTCGGCGCAGGACCCCGCCTGCACGGTCTGGCCGTTAATGAGCAGGCGCAGGGTCAGGCTTGACGGATCGCCGAGATCGGTCTCGATCCAGGGCCCGATGGGAGCGAAGGTGTCGTAGCCCTTGGCCCGGCCCAGGGTCTCGTCACGCTCGCGCAGGTCCACGGCCGTGACGTCGTTGGCGCAGGCCAGGCCGAAAAGATGTTTGGGCACTTCGGCCGGGGCCACGTTGCGGCAGGCCCGGCCGATGACCAGGGCCAGCTCGCATTCGGCCTCGACCCGGGCCGAGGCGCGGGGCAGCACGATGGCCTGGCCCGAACCGATGACGGCCGAGGGCGGCTTTAAAAAGAGCATGGGCCCATCGGACGGGTCGCGCCCCATCTCGCGCAGCCGGTCGCGGAAATTGCCGGCGGCGCAGACCACCTTGGAGGGCGTCACCGGAGCCAGCACCGCCACCTCGGCCAGGGGGATGGGCGCGTCCAGGCCAAGGGTCTTGTCCAGGCAGCGCACGGCGTTTTGCTCCATGAGCAGCTGGGCGTAAAAGGCGGCGTCGCCGTGGCGCACCCGCAAGACCTTCATGAACGGTTCTCCTGCGTCACAGGGTGATGACCAGGGGCACGACCACCGGGTCGCGTTCCAGGATCTTGCGGAAAAACCGCCGCAAGGCGGAGCGGATGCGCTCCTTGAGCAGGTCGGACTGTCCGGGCGGCACGTTCTCGTAGATATCGAGGACAATGCATTTGGCGTCTTCCAGCACGTGGCTGTAGTGCTGCTCGAACACGAACCCCTTGGACAGGATGTTGGGGCCGAAAGTCAGCTCGCCGGATTTCTCGTCCACCACCAGCACCACGATGACCAGCCCCTCGCCGGCCAACAGCTGACGTTCCTTGAGCACGGTGACGCCGACGTCGCCCACGCCCTTGCCGTCCACGTAGATGTGCTCCACCGGGATGGCGTCCTCCAGGCGGATTATGCCCTCGGCGAAGGTCACGGGCTGGCCGTCCTCGATGACCAGGGCCCGCTCCGGGGCCACGCCGCAGGACACGGCGATGCGGGCGTGCTTGACCAGATGCCGGTATTCGCCGTGGATGGGGATGAAAAACTTGGGCGAAACGGTTTTGAGCATGAGCCGCAGCTCGTCGGCATGGGCATGGCCCGAGGCGTGGATGGCCTGGACCCGCTCGTAGAGCACCTCGGCCCCGAGCTTGTAGAGGCGGTTAATAAGCCGGGTGATGGCCCGGATGTTGCCCGGGATGAAGCGCGAGGACAAGATGACGGTGTCGCCCTTTTGGATCTTCACCTGCCGGTGTTCGCCGTAGGCTAGGCGGGACAGCGCCGAGAGCGGCTCGCCCTGGGAGCCGGTGACCAGCAGCACCACCTGTTCGTCGGGCAGACTGGCCAGCTCCTCAAGGGTCGCCTCGGTCCCGGAGGGGACGCGCAAGTGTTTCAGTTCCCGGGCGATCTCGATGTTGGTGAAAAGGCTCTTGCCCGAGACCGCCACCTTGCGGCCGGTGGCGTGGGCCAGATCGTAGATCTCCTGCATCCGCTGGATGTGGCTGGAAAAAAGCGTCACCACGATGCGGCCGGAACAGGTGGCGAAAATATCGCCCAGGGCGGCCTTGATCTCGCGCTCGGTGAGGGCGAAGCCCTCGCGCTCGGCGTTGGTGGAGTCGGACAGCAGCAGCATGGCCCCGTCCCCGGAAAACCGCTTGATGGCGTCGAGGTCGGTGGCGTGCCCGTCCAGGGGATTGCGGTCGATCTTGAAATCCCCGGTGTGGACGATGCGCCCGGCCGGTGTTTCGATGCCCAGGGCAAAGCCGTGGACGATGGAGTGGCACACCGGGAAAAAGGTGACCTTGAAATCGCCAAGGGTCACCGTGTCGCCGGCGGCGACCGGCACGCAGGTGGTGAATTCCTTGAGGCCATGCTCTTCGAGCTTCTTGCCGGCCAGGGCCAGGGTGAAGCTGGAGGCGAAAAGCGGCGCGTCGCAGTTGCGCATAAGCCAGGGCAGGGCGCCGATGTGGTCCTCGTGGCCGTGGGTCAGCACGATGCCTTTGAGCTTGTCGCGGTTTTGCAAAATGAAATCGAAACGCGGGATGACCACGTCGATGCCGAAAAGGGAGTCGTCGGGAAACATGAGTCCGCAGTCCACGACGATCATGGAATCGCCGGAAACCAGGGCCATGCAGTTGAGCCCGATTTCGCCGAGGCCGCCCAAGGGATAGAGGGTCACGGCGGGGGAGCCTGTCATGCGCGCATCTCCTGATAGGCCGCGTCCATGCGGTCCCAGAGGTCGTTTTTGAAATTTTCACGCTCTTTGAGCGTATACAGGGCGGCGGCGTCAAAGGGGGGCAGGGCCCGCAGCCGCACCACGCCCGGGGTCAGCCGGCGGCCGTGCTTGGGCAGCACCCCCCCGGACCCCACGAGCACCAGCGGGGCCACCTGGGCCTGGCACTTCAGCGCCACGATCATGCCGCCGGTCTTGAATTCCTGAAGCTTCGAATAGTCCCTGGACCGGGTGCCCTCGGGAAAAACCAACAGGCCGATACCCCGGGAAACGAGGCCCACCGCCTCCTGGATGGATTCCATGGCCTTGCGCCGATTGCCCCGGTCGATGGCCACATGGCCCATGCGGCGCATGGCCGGGCCGAAGACGGGGATCTGAAACAGGCTCTCCTTGGCCAGAAAGCGGAAGTTCCAGCCGGAAAGCGCGGCGAAAAGGATAGGGATGTCCATGTGGCTTTGGTGGTTGGCCATGAAAATGTAGGTCTGGCCGGGGTCGAGGGTCGACAGGTCGGCTTCGATACGGATGCCGGCCGTCCAGACGAGACTTCTGGCCCACAGGCATTCCAGGGCATGGGACACCCGGCCGTCACGGCCAAGCCGCGCGGTCAGCCAGCATAGGCTGGAGAAAAACAACGTCAGCGGCACAACCGCCAATTTGAACAGCACAGCTCGCATAGTCGCATCCGTTTGCCAAGGGAAAAGGGCCGCCCCATGACGGGGCTGGCCGGGCCGCCTGCCATCCTAGTGCCCAGCGCCGAAAAAATCCAGCCTCGCGGTGCGCCCGCCGGGTATTGCCGGCCGGCCTTGCGTCGCAAATGCTTTTTTGGCATCACATGAGCCGGATTGCCTGCTTAGGCAGACCGATTGCAAGGGGGCGCCATGAAAATTCTCATCGTGGACGACGATCCGCTCTCCCAGATCACCCTGAAGGCCACCCTGGCCCCGTTCGGCGAGTGCGTCTGCGCCGGCAACGGGCGCGAGGGCGTGGATCTTTTCACCCTGGCCCTGGACGACGGCAAACCGTTTGGCGTCGTCTTCATGGACATCCAGATGCCGGTCATGGACGGCCACACCGCCCTGGCCGCCATCCGCGAACTGGAACGCGCCCGCGCCGTGGCCCCGGGCCAGGAAGCCAAGGTCGTGATGATCACCTGCCATGACGACGTCAAAAACGTGGCCACTTCGTTTTTCCGGGGCAACGCCACCTGCTACTTCACCAAGCCCCTGCATCTGGCGGCCATGGTGGAAACGCTCAAAAAGGAATCCGTTCTATAAACCTGGCGGCGTGACGCGATCTTCCCAAAAAAGATTTTACTTCGCCGCCTGGAGGGGATACCTCCTGGCTATGCCTCCACATTGCGCCGTGCCGCCGGCCGTCCAGTCGGCTTGGAGCCGTCGCCCCAAGGAGAAAATATGTCGCTGAAAAAAAAGCCGCTCAAAAGCAAGCCCGTGTGCAAGGTAACCTTCACCTTGACCAAGGAACAGGCCAAGAACGCCTCCGGCGTCCATCTTGTCGGCGAATTCAACGACTGGGACGTGGCCGCCGCGCCCATGCGCCACCAGAAGGACGGCTCGTTTTCCGCCACCCTCGATCTGCCCGCCGGCCGCGAATACCAGTTCCGTTATCTGATTGACGGGGAAATCTGGATCAGCGACCCCGAGGCCGACAAATACGCCTTCAGCCCCTTTGGCGACTGCGAAAATTCCGTGGTCGTGGTCTAGGGCCGCGTCCCCTGAACCATACGGCCGCAGGTTTCCGGGAAAGCAGCATGTTCGCGGCCAGGCAGCGCCAAGCGCCCGCCGTTGCGTAAGGACGTGACGAGCCTGTCGCGGGGCGAGCCGGAACCGAGGGTTCGCGGCCGCCAGGAGACTGCGCCGGCGACACGAACCGGGGCCGGACACGGGCCGGGTGGATTTCCGAACACAGGACGGCAACCGGCCAGGCCAGCCACGGCGGCCGGACGCCCAAACGGGCCAAACCGCTCAAACGTCTCGCCAAGGCCCGCCGGGCGCGGGACAAACCTCCCCCAGCCATGGCCGCCCGGATACGCAACGTCTGCCTCATCCACTCCTCCCTGGCCCCGGCGTTTGCCGGGCTGGGCATCGCCGCAACCACGCTCGATCCGCCGGCCGGCGTCGTCAGCCTGCCGCGGCTCCTGGCCGGACTGCCCGAGCCGCCGGACTGCGTCATCCATCAGGAGCACCTGGGCAAACGGGTCATCCTGGCCGATGTCGAGGCTGTCCCATGCCCGATTCTTTTTTGGGCCCGCGATCCGCACCTCAATGGTTTCTGGCAACGCCATTACGCCCGGCTTTTTGACGCCGTCGCCTCCACCCAGCCCCAGCAGGCCGTCCCCTTGGCCGAAGCCGGTTTGCCGCGCACGGCCTGGATCACCTGGAACGGCACGGTTCGGCCCTTTGTGCCCTTTGCCCACCGCCGCCACGACCTGGCCTTCGTGGGCCGCATCACCCCCCACCGCCGCCGCCGGACCTGGTTCGCCGAACACCTCGCCGCCGCCGGGCTTGTCCCCTGCCAGGACGTCCACGGCCCGGCCCTGGCCGCCGTCTACGACGACGCCCGGGCCTGCCCCAACGAGTGCATCGCCGGCGAGGTCAACCAGCGCCTGTTCGAAGCCGCCTCCAGCGGCTGCCTGCCGGTGACCGAACGCCAGCCGCCCGGCGTGGAGACGCTGTTCGTCCCGGGGCGCGAGGCGCTGTACTACGACGACGTGCTGGAACTCGACGAACAGTTGCGCTTCCTGGCCAGCCATCCCGAAGCGGCCGAGGCCATGGGCCGGGCCGCCCAGGCCGCCGTGGCCGCCCGCC
>DLGG01000120.1 GCA_002482565.1 Solidesulfovibrio magneticus | reverse complement strand
CGAACCGGCCCCGGCGCCCAAGCCGGAACCGGCTCCCACGCCGAAACCGGAACCCGTGCCCGCGCCCAAGCCGGCCCCGGCCCCCAAACCCGCGCCCGCGCCCGCGCCCAAGCCCGATGCCCAGGCCGCCCAGGGCGAGGCCGGCAAGCCCAAGGTGTCCTCCACCATCCGCGTGGACCACGAANNNATCGGCGAGCTCATCATCAACCGCAACCGCTTCGCCATGCTCGCCCGCGCCCTGGAAGAGGGCAAGACCGAAGGGGCCCACATCGGCCAGCAGCTCACCGAAACCACCTACGCCATGGCCCGCATTTCCGACGATTTGCAGGACACCATCATGAAGGTGCGCATGGTGCCGGTGTCCACCGTGTTCTCCCGCTTCCCGCGTCTGGTGCGCGACCTGTCGCGCAAGTCCGGCAAGGAAGTGAACCTCGTCACCGAAGGCGAGGAAACCGAACTCGACAAGTCCGTGGTCGAGGTCATCGGCGATCCGCTGGTCCACCTTATCCGAAACTCCGTGGACCACGGCATCGAGACCGAGGCCGAACGCGTCGCCGCCGGCAAGCCGCCCGTCGGGCGGGTGTGGCTGCGCGCCTACCACCGCGGCAACTCCGTGGCCATCGAGATCGAGGACGACGGCAAGGGCATCGACCCGGCCAAGATGCGCGAAGTGGCCGTGCGAAAAAATCTCATGAGCCCCGAGGAAGCCAAGGCCCTCGACGACCGCGACGCCATCGACATCATCTTCATGCCCGGCTTTTCCTCGGCTGAGACCATCACCGACATCTCCGGCCGGGGCGTGGGCATGGACGTGGTGCGCACCAACATCAAAAACTTGAAAGGCACCGTCAACGTCACCAGCGAAGTGGGCAAGGGCACCAAATTCACCCTGGCCCTGCCGCTGACGCTCGCCATCATCGACGCCCTGATGGTCGTTGTCGCCGGCCAGACCTACGCCTTGCCGCTGGATTCCGTCTCCGAGACCACCAAGATCGAGGTCAAGCGCATGACCGAGGTCAACAAGCGCAAGGCCGTGACCCTGCGCGGCGAGGTGCTCGGCATCGTCGAACTGGCCGAAATCCTGGAACTGCCGCCTGCCGAGGAAAAGCACGACATCGTGCCCATCGTCATTCTCCAGGACAACGAACGCCGCCTCGGGCTTATTGTCGACCGTCTCCTGGAACGCCAGGAGATCGTCATCAAGCCGCTGGGCACCTATCTCTCGGAGTTCGACATGCGCGGCATCTCCGGAGCCACCATCATGGGCGACGGCTCGGTGGTGCTCATCCTCGATCCCCACGAGATCTATATGATGTCCACCCCCGGCAGCCGCTCCAAAGGCTAGCCCGGCAGGGCGCTGCCCTGCACCTGCACGGGCGCTGCCCGTGACCCGGCAGGGCGCTGCCCTGCACCCGCCGGGGGGATAATCCCCCCGGCCCCCCTGGCCGTCCGTGGCGGGCGGGGGAGCCACAAGCGGGTGGGACAGGTGCGGGGGCATTGCGAGGGAACGGGGGGATGCCGCCGGCCTTTCAGGCGGTAGCGGGGTGCGGCGAGGCTGGAGAGTAAGGACGAACCAGGAAAGTCCCGACCCGCCTTGCCATCAAACCGTCATCGTCCTATCGTAGAGTTGCCGCAAAACGTCGGCCGCTCGGAGGACACGATGCACGGATCGCGCAAACGCCGAATCGAAAAGACCCTGCCTCGGGACGACGTCCCGCGCGCCCTGGCCGAAGTCGTGGCCCGGGCCGGCGAAGGCTTGCTCGTCATCGACGGGGAAGCCGTCGAACTGGCCGACTGCGCCAGCTTCAAGATATCCATCCGCCACAGCGGGGCGAGTTCCCAACTCAAGGTGACCCTGCGCTATCCCGAGGCTCCGGGCGTCCTGGGCGGCGACTCGCCCGTCAAAGATAGTCCGGAAGAAGCCGCCCCAGGCGGCCTGCCGCGTTACAAGGGCCTCAAAAAACGCATGAAGCATACCTTTCGGGCCATCCGAGACGCCCTGCTGGCCGGCGCTGTGCCGGATGCCGGCGTGGCCGCTTCGTTTGTCGCCGACTCGCGCCTCATGACCCGCTATCCCGGCAAGGGCGACGCCTACTACGCCGCCTACGACGCCGAGGTGGACCGCTTCGAGCAGGCCCAGGCCGCCGGCGACGTCGCCGCCCTGACCGCCTCGGCCGCCGCCCTTGATCGCCTGAAAAAGGAGTGTCACAGCCGCCATGCCTGATTCCCCGATCCAGCCCGAAGCCCGCTGCCTGGAGATCGACCCCGCCGCCCTGGACCCGGCCGTGGGCGAGGAGGACGAAAACGATTTCCTGCGCATAAACGACGTGAGCCTCTCCCCCGAGCAGATCGAACGCATCGTCTCGCCGGTCCGCGCCTATCCGCGCCAGGAATACGTCCTGGCCGTCCACTGGCACCCCGAACACGTGCCCATGGAACTGCTCAAAAAGCGTATCGACACGCTTTATCCCAACCGCGTGGACGAGCTCATCGTGCCCACCCAGCACAACGTGCTCATGGACTACGACGGCTTCCAGGGCGTGGAAGTGGACTGCTATTCCAGCGGATTTAATCGCAAGGTCCAGCTGTTGCTGCATTTTCACGGCCTCGACATGGAGCGGGCCGACGTGCTCAAATCCATGCTGCGCCACACCCACCGCTACCGGGCCTCCCAGCTCTTCGAATACCTCGACGCCCTGGTCGAACCGGCCTTTGAGGACCGCCGTCAGCGCGCCGCCGGCCGCACCAACGCCGAGGAGGAACTCGTCGCCTTCGTGCGCGTCCAGGCCGCCAAGATCAAAAGCCTGATCCTGGCCCACGAGGCCGAGCTGCCCGACGACGTCTACAAGAACAAGCTCGTGCGCAACTTCCTCGACGCCAAGCGCGCCCGCTACGGCGACCGGCTGATAAACCGCGCCCAAGTCTACGCCAAGGCGGTCAAGGATCTGGTGAAGGAAGAATTCTCCCTGTCCTATTTCTACCGCGCGACCGAGGTCATCGAAGAGGCCCGCGCCCTTGGGGCCGGCATCGTCATCCCCCACCCCGAGCAGTTCTGGCCCATCCTTTTGGCCGACTACGACGTGGACGGCATCGAGGTCTGGAACCCCCAGTCCCAGCAGTACACCGAGTTTCTCATAAACGTGGTCAATCGCCGCAACAACATGGGCTGGCACGGCAAGCGCCCCATTCTCGTCTTCATGGGCGACGACTGCCACATGAGCGAGAAAACCCGGCCCCTGGCCGAGCAGGACCCGGAAAAAGCCGCCCGGGAAATCGGCCTCCAGCCGGCCTGGCACGACTTCAGCATCCGCAAAAGCCTCATCATCAACGGCATGAGCCGGCGCAAGGTCATCGCCGAATACCGTGACCGGCTCTCCGGCTAGCTTGGCGCACCCCCGATGCCCTTTCTTTTGATGGAAAAAGCCATAAACGCTGACGGCCGGTAGGCGCGCCAGACCGCCTGCCGGCTTGTCCCGGATGCGGTCCCGGTCGGCGCGCCGCGCCAAAGGATCACGACGTGGATAAGGAAACGCATTTCAAATACGAATCCACCCAGGACGCCGACACCCTGCGGCGCTATCTCGAAGCCATCACCGCCGGATTCGCCGCCGGCGAACTGCGCCTGGGCAGCCGCGAAGGCGAGGTGGTGCTGCATCCCTCGGGCATGCTCGGCTTTCTGGTTGAGGCCAAGTCCACGGGCGGGCGCATGAAGCTGCACCTCAAATTCTCCTGGCGCGAGACCTCGGCCGAGGACGCCGAGGACGACGCCCTGACCATCGCCCCGGGCGGCCAGTCCTGACGCGACGTTGGCTGCGTGACGTCAGGCGTCGTGGAAGGCTTTATCCGTATGCTCTGTTTCGGGCCGGTTTCGCGAACACTCGGGAAGCGGGTCATGGAACTTTTCCCTGGGAGCGGCCATGCGCATTTTGGAAGGCATTGAAGAGAATTTCCGCTTCATGGTTCTGGAGGTCTCCAAGCAGGTGGCCAGCACGCTGAGCGTGGTGGAACGGCCGGACCAGGAGTGCATCAAGCGCATCGAAAGTCGTGACGACTATATCGACAATCTCAAGAGCGTCATCGAGAACGCTTGCTGGGGGCGCATCCACGGTTCCACCGACCGCAACAAGCGGACGCTGGACCTCGTGCGCGCCGCCAACATCATCAACATCAACCTCGAGCGCATCGCGGACTACGCCGTCAACATCGTCTCGCAGATGCAGTATTTGACCGATCCGGCCTTTATCAAACGCTACGACTACCGCGCGCCCTTCGTGGACGTGGACAAGGCCCTGGGGCTGGTCTTTCAGGCGCTCACCCGCCAGGACGTCAAGCTGGCGTTGCGCATCTGCCGGGCCGAGTTCGCCCTGGACGACCATTTCAAGACCGCTTTCGACGCCATACTGGCTGATCTGCGCAAGGGCGAGTCCCCGGAAAACGCCATCTCCAGCTTCAATATTTTCCGCTATCTCGAACGCATGGGCGACGCCCTGCTCAACATCGGCGAGGCCGTCATTTTTGCGGCCTTGGGCGAGAAGCTCAAGATCCACCAGTACCAGGCCCTGCAGGATACCCTGGAGCTGGGCGAGGAAACGCCGATCACCCCCGGGGATTTCCATTCCATCTGGGGCACCCGGTCGGGCTGCCGCATCGGCCGGGTCCAGGAGGGCCACGGGGCGCGTTCCAAGGGCGTGCTTTTTAAGGAAGGCAATGCCGACAAGCTGGCCAAGGAAAAAGAGAACATCGAGCGCTGGCAGCGCCTGTCACCCGGCCTTGCCCCGAGCATCCAGGCCTTTCAGACCGATGGCGACTCGGCTTCCATGCTCCTTGAATATCTGGGCGGCTGCAACGTCCAGGAAGTGGTGCTGACGGCCGACCGGGAGATCGTGGAAAACGCCTGCTTCCTGGTCACCCAGACGGTGGGGGGGTTGTGGGAACAGACCCTTGTCCGCCGGCCCGTCGCGGCCGACGCCATGGCCCAGTTGCGCGCCCGCCTCGACGACGTGTTCGGGCTGCATCCCCAGCTCGCCTTCGGCCCCATGGACGTCGGCGGCCAGTCCGTCCCCGGCCTGGACGCCCTGCTCGGGGCGGCCGAGGCGGCCGAGAAGACCCTGGCCGCGCCGTTTGCCGTGCTGCTCCACGGCGATTTCAACCTCAACAACATCGTCTACGACCATACCGCCCAGCGCATCCATTATATTGATCTGCACCGCTCCCGGGAGGGCGACTATGCCCAGGACACGGCGGTGTTTCTGGCCTCCAATTTCCGGCTGCCCTTTTTCGACCGCAAATCGCGAGGCCAGCTCGAACTGGCCATGCGGCGTTTTCTGGAATTCGCCCGGGGATTTGCTGCCGAGCAGGGGGACCAAACCTTCGAGGCGCGCCTGACCTTTGCCGTGGCCCGGGCCCTGGCCACCTCGGCCCGGTTCGAGATGAAGGCGTCCTTTGCCCGGGAGCTGTTCCAGCGCGGCGTCTATCTCCTGGAGCGCGCGGCCGGCCATGCCGGCCGTCCCTGGGAAGGCCTCGCCTTCCCGGACGCAGTGCTGGCCTACTGAGCCGACCGGCCCCAAAAGTTCAGGCCCCNNGGGGCCTGAACTTTTGGGGCCGGCGACCAGCGCGCTCCCGGTGGGAAATCGTCCCTATTTGCCGCCGGCCAGGAAGGCGATGAGCCGTTTGACCACGTCGGCCGGGTAGCGCTTGGCGTCCTCGTAAAGCTTTTTGGCGGCGGCGAGTTGCTCCATGGCCGGGGCGTAGGGCCGCTTGGTGATCATGGCGCAAAACGAATCCACCACCCCGGTCAAAAGCCCCAGTTCCGAAATGGTTCCCACCCCGATCTTTTGCGGATAGCCCGAGCAGTCCAGCCGTTCGTGGTGTTCCGACACGCACCGTTCCATTTCCGTAAACTTGATGTCGATGCGGGTGAGCATCTCGTAGCCGGCCATGGTGTGGCCTTTTATCTTTTGCATTTCGTCGGGCAAAAGCGGCTTGGTCTTGTCCCGGATCATGGCCGGCACCCGGGTCATGCCCAGGTCGTGGAGAAAGATGCCGAGCAGGGAGCGGTCGAGGATGTGGCGGGCGTTTTTCTGGTCCCGAAAGCCGTCCGACTGGCCGGCCAGGAAGAGATGCAGGCCCAGCAGCCCGCAGTTGACGGCGTGGTTGGCCAGACAGTGGGTGGTGTGCAGCCGCTTGGCCAGGGCGCGGGTGCGGTGGAAGTCCTCCCAGACGTATTCGGTGAGCACCAGCACGTCTTCGCGCACCTTGTCGTAGACCAGCCGTACCGGCTGGTCGAAAAAGGCTTCCATGCGCCGGGTCAGGGCGATCTGGAAGATGTCGGCGATCTCCGATTCGGTGAGATGCTTGTCCAGCAGCACCAGATCGAGCTGGTAGCTGATGTGCTTGACGTAGACCGCATGGTCGGCCCGGGACACGAAGATGACGCCTTCGGCCACCAGGTCGGCCAACTCTTGGGCCTGTTCCTTGGAGAGACGGTCGCCGACCTTGTAATAGGGCGTAATGCGGGACACGTTTTCCAGGAAACGGTAAATGTTCAGCGGCGGCCGCAGCTTGTTGAAACTCTGCAGGATGTCGGGATTGATTTGATAATACTCTTCCTCAAGCCCCGCCGGAATTTCCAAGGTCGCCCTGTCGCGCATGATGCCCTTCCATGGGTCAAAAAACGTCGCTGATGCCCCCGATGCGGCAAGGGGGAAGAATATGCCGTGACTTGCGACCCTTAACGGGTTCCGCTGCGTTCTGGCAAGGCTTGCTTCGCAATACGGCATGACGTCCTGCTGCGCCGTCCCCCGGCCTTCAATCGGTGTTTGCCGAAAAATCCATATATCCCACATTGTTTTCTCAATCCGGCCGATATCACAAAACATTTCCCACCTAAGACCGAAAAATGGCCTGGCGTTCGGGCGTGTGCCGGTCAAAGGGTGGTTTGTCCTTGACACTGGGGGGTGATTGGTGGATGGAATGTGGGAAATGGTGGTAAGAAGTGGTGAGCCACCCCAGTGAGGGGCCGTGTTCCGGGGACATTCCAATCGCAGCCTCGACCCGAAGGGTCGCCTGATGCTCCCGCCCGAATTCCGGGAGGAGATCTTTCGCCTTGTTCCCGACGGCCGCGTGATGCTCACCAACAACTTCGACGGGGCCATCTCCGGCTATCCCATGCCCGAGTGGGAGGCCGTGGAAGCGAGCTTTCGGGCCGGCAACACGCTGATGCCCGGCTTTCGGGACATCGAACGGTTTTTCATCGCCGGGGCCACGGAAGTGACCGTGGACAAGCAGGGGCGCATCCTCATTCCGCCCTACCTGCGGACCTACGCGGGGCTGGACAAGGAAATGGTGCTGGCCGGGGTGGGAACGAAGTTCGAAATCTGGGATCAGGGCCGCTTCGAGGAGCGCCTGCGCCAGACCGCCGCCAACTTCAACGCGCATATGGAAGCCATGGCCGCTTCCGGCGTTTCGTTGCGGTTCTAGGAGGCGGCGATGGAAGGGCAGCCGATCCACAAACCGGTCCTTTTACGGGAAGTCATCGAACTCCTCGGCATTCGGCCGGGGATGAAAATTCTGGACGCCACGGTCGGGCTTGGTGGGCATTCTAGGGGGATGCTCGAAGCCGCCGGGGGAGAGGGGCAGGTGCTTGGCCTCGACAGGGACAGGGAGGCCCTGTCGGAAGCCGGGCGACGGCTTGCCCCCTACGGCGACCGGGTGCGCCTTGTGCGCACCCGATCCAGCCGGTTCCCGGCCGTCCTGGCCGAGGCGGGGTGGGAGAAGGTCGATGCTGCGCTGCTGGACGCGGGGATGTCCTCGTTGCAGCTCGACGACCCGGAGCGCGGCTTCGGGTTTTTAAACGACGGCCCCCTGGACATGCGCATGGGGGCCGAAGACGGTGGCGAGACCGCCGAAGGGCTGGTCAACCTGGCCTCATACGCCCGGCTTTGCGAGATCATCCGCGAATACGGGGAGGATCCGCAGGCCGGGCGTATAGCCCGGGCCATCGTCAATGCCCGGGAAAAGGAAGCCATCACCACCACGGCCCGTCTGGCCGAGCTGGTCTGGCAGGCCTATCCGGCCAAATGGCGGGCCACGGCCCGCCAGCACCCGGCCACGCGGACCTTTCAGGCCCTGCGCATGGCCGTCAACGAGGAATTGGCGGAACTGGAGGCTTTTCTCAAAGCCATTCCGGACCACCTGGCCCCTGGGGGCCGGGTGGCCGTCATTTCGTTCCACTCCCTGGAAGACCGGCTGGTCAAGCGCGCCTTTCGCGCCGAGGCCACGGGTTGCATCTGTCCCAGGGAGCAGGTGGTGTGCGTGTGCGGGCACCGGGCCAGGTTGCGCATCCTGACCAAAAAGCCCGTCATGGCCGGGGAAGAGGAAGTGCGGGACAACTCCAGGGCGCGCAGCGCCAAACTGCGGGTTGCCGAGCGGCTGCCGGATGCGGGAGCGGACGTCGCCGGGTAAAGGAGAGGGGGGCTTTCATGGGTACGCTTTCCAAGGAATGGGCCATTTCCATGGCCTTCAGCCTCGCCTTGCTGCTGGCCTTTGGCCTGGGGCTGGTGTGGGTCAACATTGAGCGCGTGGACCTGGCCTACGAACTCAACAAGATCCAGCGCCAGATCGACGAGATGGAAACCCTTTCGGCCAAGCTCGAGGTGGAGCGCAACACCCTGGTCACCCCGGCCCGGCTGCGGGAACTGGCCAAGGAGCACGGCCTCGGGCCGGCCCGCCCGGGCCAGATCCGCCGCGTGGCCGCAAACGGTGAAATCGAAGCCTCGCCCCTGGTCGCCACAGCCGTGGAGCCGGCCAAGGCGTCGGCCAAGGTCCAGGCCAAGCCTGTCGCCGCGGACGCCGCCAAGGCGGTCAAACCCGCCGCCCTCGACGCCGCCAAGGCGTCGCCCAAGCCCGTTGCCGCCGAGGCCGCAAACGCCGCGCCCAAGCCCAAACCCTTCAAACCCGCCCCGGCGGGAGAACAGTAGCCGGCCCCGGGCCGGGCTGCGGAAGGGCAGGGCCGCGTATGCGCAGGACTCCCAAGGATCAACGCCAGCACGCCACCGTGCGCGACTGGAGCCGGGTCAAGCTCACCTGCGTGGGCGTCTTTTTCGCCTTGGCCTGGCTGGCGCTGTGGAGCCGGGCCGGCTATCTGCAGATCGTGGCCGGGCCGGAACTGGCCCAACAGGCCGTGCGCCAGCATGTCGCCTCGGAAGTGGACAAGGGCGCGCGCGGCGAGATCTACGACCGCACCGGCCGGCTTTTGGCCAAAAGCGTGGAGATCGAGGCGCTTTTCGTGCGTCCCAAGGAGATCGTCGACGTCGATAAGACGGCGGCCTTCCTGGCCAAGGTGCTCCACATGAAGGAGCAGCGGGTCAAGAAAAAGCTGCAAAGCCCGTCCAGCATGGCCTACCTGTCCTGGCGGGTAGGCGACCGCACCGCCGCCAAGATCCGCGAAGCGGCCCTGCCCGGCGTCTATTTCACCAAGGAGTTCGGCCGTTTTTATCCCAACGGCCATCTCGCCAGCCAGGTCATGGGGTTTGTGGGCGTGGGCGACGTGGGCCTGGAAGGCATGGAGAAATCCTTCGACACCCGCCTGACCGGCCGCCAGGCCAAGTACGTGGTCCAGCGCGACGCCTCGGGCCGGCGTTTTTTCTTCGACTCCCAGGGCCGGGAGCTGGCTGACATCAACGGCCAGGACGTGCGGCTCACCATCGATTCCCAGATCCAGTTCTTCGCCGAGGAGGAGCTGGAAAAGGCCGTGGTCAACAACAACGCCAAGTCCGGCACCTGCCTTGTGGTCCATGTGCCCACGGGCGACATCCTGGCCATGGCCAACTATCCGTTTTTTAATCCCAACGTCGGGCGCGGCATAAGCCCCCGGGTGGCCCGCAACCACGCCGCCCTGGACGTCTGGGAGCCCGGTTCCACCATGAAGCCCTTGCTGGTGGCCGCCGCCCTGCAGGAACGCACGGTCAAGCCGACCTCAACGTTTAACTGCGAGAACGGCAAGTTCGGCCTGGCCGGCAAGGTCATCAAGGACACCCACTCCTACGGCGTGTTGCCCGTCAACATGATCCTGCGGGTGTCGAGCAACATCGGCGCGGCCAAGATCGGCTTGCAGCTGGGGTCCCCCCGGCTCCACGCCTATTTCGAGAAGCTCGGCTTCGGCCGGCCCACGGGCCTGCCCATATCCGGCGAGGGCAAGGGGCTTTTGCGGCCCCTCAAGAACTGGTCGGTCCTTGATCTGGCCACTTGTTCCTTCGGCCAGGGCGTGGCCGTCACCCCGGTGCAGATGGCCCAGGCCTTCCTGATCCTGGCCAACGACGGCGTGTACAAGCCCCTGCGTCTGGTGGCCGATCCTGACGAGGCCAATCCCCAGCGCCAGCCTTACCGCGTCTTTGACGCCGACGTGGCCCGCACGGTGCAGCGGATGATGCGCGAGGTCGTCCACGAGGAACACGGCACGGGCCGCAACGCGTTGATTCCGGGCCTGGAGATCGGCGGCAAGACCGGCACCGCCCAGAAGGCCGGCCCCCACGGCGGCTACGGCAACAAGTATCTGGGTTCGTTTGTTTCCTTTGTTCCGGCTGTGGGCCCGGAATACATCGTCATGGTGCTGGTTGACGAACCCGAGCCAAGCCACTACGGCGGCGTGGTCGCCGCGCCTGCCGTCAAGGACGTGACCCTGCGGATGCTGTCCTACCTCGGCCGGATGCCCGAGACCGTGCAGCTGGCCAAGGCTCCGGCCGCCGCCGCCGGCGAGATGCCGGCCGGGACGCCGGCCGCTCAGACCGGGCCATCCAAGGCCGACCAGGAGATTTTGGCCATCGCCCAGTCCAAGCCGGCTACGGCCAAGGCCGTGGAAGTCCATGCCGTGCCGGACTTCTCGGGGATGCCGCTGCGGCGGGCCGTGGAAATTTTGGCCCAGAAGGGCATCGTGCCCAAGCTCGAAGGCCAGGGACTGGTGGTCAACAAGCAAAGTCCGGCTCCCGGCGCGCCCTGGCCGGGGGATAAACCGTCGGAATTCGTGCTCTGGCTGTCCAGGCCGTCGTGACGGGGAACATATGAAGATGACGCTGCACGACAACGCTGCATTCCAGGGCCTCCTTGACGCTGTGCGCCAGGGAGGCGTCGATGTTGCCGCCGACTCCCGCAAGGCGACCCCGGGCGGGGTCTTCGTGGCCATGGCCGGCTCCAAGGATGACGGCGCGCGCTACGTGGCCGACGCCCTGGAAAAAGGCGTCGCCTATGTCGTGACCGCCCCGGGCCATGATTTGCCGGCCGGGGCCACGGCCCGGCTCGTGGCCGTGGGCGATCCCCAGGCCGCCCTGGGCGCGTTGGCCGCCGCCCGGTTCGGCACGCAGAACATGGCCATGCCCGTGGTCGCCGTCACCGGCACCAACGGCAAGACCACGGTGAGCTATCTGATCGAACGTCTGGCCCAGGCCGCCGGGCATACGGTCGGGGTCCTCGGCACCGTGGCCTACCGCTGGCCCGGCGTGGTACACGACGCCGCGCTCACCACCCCCGACTGCCTGGCCATCCACGAAAATCTCGCCGCCATGGCCCGCTCCGGCTGCACCCTGGCCGTCATGGAGGCTTCTTCCCACGCCCTGGACCAGGACCGGCTGGCCGGCCTGTCCTTTGCCGCCGCCGCCTTCACCAACCTCACCCAGGATCACCTGGACTACCACAAGGACATGGCCGTCTATTTCGAGGCCAAGGCCAAGCTCTTCAGGCGCTATCTGGCCCGGCCCGAGACGGCGGTCCTCAATTTCGACGACGCCTGGGGCCTGAAGCTTCTGCGCGAGTTCCCCCAGGCCGTCGGCTACGGCCTCACCGTGCCGCCCACGGGCTTTGGCCGGCTGCTCTCCGGCCACATCCAGCACCACGGCCGCGAAGGCCAGGAGCTGGTGGCCGCTTATGGCGAGGACAGCTACGCCGTGGCCACGCCGCTGCCCGGCCGCCACAACGCCCAAAACGTCCTGGCCGCCTGCGGCGTGGCCCTGGCCCTGGGCTGGCCGGTCGAGACCTTCGCCGCCCTGGCCGACTGCCATGGCGCGCCGGGCCGGCTGGAGCGCATCCCCAATCCTTCCGGACGCTCGGTTTTCGTGGACTACGCCCATACCCCCGACGCCCTGGAAAACGTGCTGTCCGCCGCCCGGGAGTTCACCGCCGGCCGGCTGTTCGTGGTCTTTGGCTGCGGCGGCAACCGCGACCGGGCCAAGCGTCCGCTCATGGGCGCGGCCGTGGCCCGGCTGGCCGACGTGGCCGTGCTCACCTCCGACAATCCGCGCCACGAAGATCCCCTGGCCATCATCGAGGACGTCAAGCCAGGGCTGAAAAAGGCCCGCCGGGCCATCCTCGAACCCGACCGCCGCCGGGCCATCGAGCTGGCCCTATCGGAAATGCGGCCCGAGGACGTGCTGGTCATTGCCGGCAAGGGACACGAAACCTATCAGCAGATCGGCGACGTCAAGCATCCGTTTTCCGATGCCGTCGTCGTGAGGGAGCTGACCGGATGCGCCTGACCCTCTCCGAAATCCTGGCCGCCACCGGGGCCGTGGGCGACGTGGGCGAGCGGGGCAACCCCGACATCGAGGCCGTTCGCATCGACAGCCGGGCCGTTTCCCCGGGGAGCCTTTTCGTGTGCATCCCGGGCGAGCGCCTGGACGGCCATAATTTCGCCGTCGAGGCCGTGTCCAAGGGCGCAGCCGCCGTGCTGGCCGACCGGCCCCTGGCCGGGCTGCCCGAAGGCACGCCGGTGCTGCTGGTGCGCGACACCGTGGCCGCCCTGGGCAAACTGGCCCAGGCCTGGCGCGAGCGCGCCCAGGCCAGACTCGTGGCCGTGTCCGGCTCGGCCGGCAAGACCACGGTCAAGGAACTGACCGCCGCCATCCTGGCCAAGGTTGGGCCGACGGCGAAAAACTACAAGAATTTCAACAACAAGATCGGCCTGCCCCTGTCCATGCTGGAAGCCGGGGAATCCGACCGGTTGTGGGTCATGGAGCTTGGCATCTCGGCTCCGGGCGAAATGGCCCCCCTGGCTGCCATCGCCGAACCCGACGTGGCCGTGATCCACAACGTCGGCCCGGCCCATCTGGAGGCGCTTATCGACGTGGCCGGGGTGGCCGCCGAGAAGTCCCGGCTTTTCGCCGCCCTGCGCCCGGGCGGCGTGGCCCTGGCCTCCATGGATTATCCCGAGCTGTGGGCGGCGGCCAAGGCCGTGCGGCCCGACGTGCGGGGCATGTCGGTCAAGGGCGGATCGGCCCCGTACCGGGCCAAGTACCTGGGCGCGCTGTCCGAGGGACGGGGCCGGTTTTTCCTGCGCCTGGACGGCCTGGAACTCGAAGTCGTCACCCCGCTGACCGGCGGGCACTTCGCCGAGAACATCCTGGCCGCCGCCGCCTCGGCCCGTCTGCTCGGAGCCACCGAAGAGCAGATTGCCACAGGTCTGGAGTCGGCCGTCATGCCCGAGCAGCGCTTTTTTTGCCGCCGCCACGGCTGCTACACGCTTATTGACGACACCTACAACGCCAATCCGCTGTCCATGCGCCGGGCCATCGCCACCGCCGCCGAGGCCGCCCAGGGCAAGCCGCTCGTGCTGGTGCTGGGTGAAATGCGCGAGATGGGCGCCCAGGCCGAGGACGAGCACCGTAAGCTTGGCGAAGAAGCCGCCGCCAGCGGAGCCAAGGCCGTGTTTTATCATGGCGGCCATGCCCAGGCCGTGGGCGAGGGACTGGCCCGCAAAGGCTACGCCGGCCTGTTCGCCGTGGTCGATACCCCGGAAATGTTCACCCAAACCGTCGCCTCGGCTGGACTGAGAGGCGGCGTCTACCTCTTTAAAGGCTCCCGTTCCATGCGCATGGAAGAGTATCTGGCGGCCTTGACCCACAGCATCCAAAAGGACGCCACGGCATGATCTATTATTTGCTGGTGCCGCTTGTGGCGCATTTCAGCGCCTTAAACGTCTTCCGCTACATCACCTTCCGGTCGATAGCGGCACTGCTGACGGCCCTTGTGCTGTCCATCGTCTTTGGCCCCAAGTTCATCGACTGGCTGCGCCGGCTGAAGTTTGGCCAGTACATCCACGAGGACGTGGCCGCCCACAAGCAAAAAGCCGGCACCCCTACCATGGGCGGCCTGCTCATCGCCTTTTGCATCGTGGTCAGCGTGCTGCTCTGGGGCGATCTGGCCAACGAATACGTCTGGATGACCCTGTTCGTCTTCCTGGGCTTCGGGGCCCTGGGCTATGTGGACGACCACGCCAAGGTGGTGCGCAAGCAAAACAAGGGCCTGACCCCCAAGCAAAAGCTCCTGGGCCAGGTCATCGTCTCGGGCGTGGCTGCGGCGCTGTTGGTCCTGGACCCCGAGTATTCGACACGTCTGGCCGTGCCGTTTTTCAAGCACCTGACCCCTGATCTTGGCCTGTGGTACCTGCCCTTTGCCATGCTGGTCATGATCGGGGCCTCCAACGCCGTTAACCTCACCGACGGCCTGGACGGTCTGGCCATCGGCCCCATGATCGTCAACGCCGCCATGTTCGGGCTTTTTATCTACGTGGCCGGCCATGCCCAGATGGCCCGCTATCTCCAGGTCATGCCGGTGTCCGGGGTGGGCGAGGTGACGGTGTTCTGCGGCGCGCTGGTCGGCGCGGGTCTCGGGTTTCTCTGGTTCAACGCCTATCCGGCCCAGATTTTCATGGGCGACGTGGGTTCGCTGTCCCTGGGCGGAGCCTTGGGCTTCCTGGCCGTCCTGTGCAAGCAGGAGTTGTTGCTCATCGTGGTTGGCGGCCTCTACGTGGCCGAGACCGTGTCGGTCATCCTACAGGTCGGCTACTTCAAGATGACCGGCGGCAAGCGGATCTTCCGCATGGCCCCGCTGCACCATCATTTCGAACTCATGGGCGTGCCGGAATCCAAGATCATCATCCGGTTCTGGATTCTCTCCATTCTTCTTGCCCTGGTGGGGCTGTCCACCCTCAAACTGCGGTAGGCCGGCCATGCGTGAAATGCTCCATACCGATCAACTGCGCGGCCATCAGGCCGTTGTGGCCGGGGCTGGCGCGTCGGGCCGTTCGGCGGCCCGGCTGCTGTCGCGCCTGGGCGCTTCCGTGCGTTTTCTGGAGAAAAATCCGGCCGCCGTCTCCGACGAATTCCGGGCCGAGGCCGTCTCCCTGGGCTACGATCTGCGCACCGGCGAACACGGGCCGGCCGATTTCGCCGGGGCCGATCTGGTCGTGCTCTCGCCCGGCATCCGGGCCGCCAACCTCGCCCCGGCCCTGGCCGGCTGCCCGGGGGCCCAGGTCGTCTCCGAACTCGAACTGGCCAGCTGGTTCACCCCCGAACCCATCGTGGCCGTCACCGGCTCCAACGGCAAGACCACCACGGTCATGCTCGTAAGCGCGCTGCTTGAAGCCGCCGGCCGTCGGGTGTTCACCGGCGGCAACATCGGCACGCCCCTGTCCGACCATGTGCTGTCCGAGGAGCCGGCCGACGTGGTGGTGCTCGAAGTGTCGAGCTTCCAGCTCCAACTGACCAAGACGTTTCGGCCCAAGGTGGCGGTGCTTTTGAATTTCGCCGCCAACCACCTGGACTGGCACGCCGACCTGGGCGAATACCTCGACGCCAAGCTCAAGATTTTCGCGGCCCAGCGCCCCGACGACACGGCCATCGTGTCCGAGGAATTGCGCGACTTGCTCGGCGGCCGTCCCTTCACCCGGGCCGGGGTCACCTGGTACGCCGCCGCCTCGGGCTTTTTGTGCCCGCGCCTGGCCGGCGTCCACAACCAGGCCAACATGGAAGCCGCTTACCTGGCCTGCCGCGCCTTTGGCGTGGACATCGACCTGGCCCGGCAGGTGTTTGCCGATTTCGTGCCCGCGCCCCATCGCCTCCAGATCATCGGCGAGAAGGGCGGCGTGCTTTTCGTCGACGACTCCAAGGCCACCACCGTGACGGCCATGGAAGCGGCCATCCGCAGCTTCGACCGGCCGGTGCGGCTGTTGTGCGGCGGCGTCTGGAAGGGCGGCGACCTGGATGCCATGCTGCCGCTGGTGAAAGAGAAAGTCGTGGCCGTGGGGCTTTTCGGCGGCAGCCGCGAGGTCTTCGAAGCGGCCCTCGCCGGGGTGGTTCCCACGTCCTACGACGAGACCCTGGCCGACGCCGTGGCCCGCATCTACGCCGACGCCGCGCCGGGCGACGCGGTGCTGCTTTCCCCCGGCACGTCGAGCTTTGACCAGTATCCCAACTACAAGGCCCGGGGACGCGATTTTCAGCAGGCGTTCGCGGCGTTGCCGGCCCAACCGGCCGGCGGGGCAGGGCAGGGCGCATGAGCAGGATCACCGTGCAGTCGGCCGAGGCCAAGGCCAACGGCTCCATCGACTATTGGCTGCTGGGCGCGGCCCTGGTGCTGGCCGGCCTGGGCCTGGTCATGGTCTTTTCTTCCAGCGGCGTCATGGCCGAGCGGGTCAACGGCAACCGCTACTTCTTCATCCAGCGCCAGGGGCTTTTCGCCATGATCAGCCTCACGCTCATGATCATCTGCGCCTGGATGCCGCGAAAGATCCTGCACGGGCCGGTCTATCTGTGGCTGTTTCTCATCATCGGCCTTTTGGTGCTCACCCTTGTGCCGCCGTTTTCCGTCAAGGCCGGCGGGGCGCGGCGCTGGATGCGCCTGGGCTTTATGTCCTTGCAGCCCATGGAGCTGGCCAAGGTGGTGCTCGTCATGTATCTGGCCTACTTCTTCAGCCAGAAGCAGCAACTCGTGCGCTCTTTTTCGGTGGGCTTTATCCCGCCGGTGGTGGTCACCGGGTTTTTGGGGCTTATCCTGCTGCTCCAGCCGGATTTCGGCGGCGCGGTATTTTTGGGGATGCTGTTTTTCCTCATGAGCCTTGTCGGCGGCACCCGGCTGACCTATCTCGCCGTGTCCATGATTTTTGGCATCGGGGCCATGGGCCTTTTAATCGCCTCATCGCCCTACCGCTTCAAACGCTGGTTCGCCTTTCTTGATCCCTTCAAGGACCCGCAAAACGTCGGCTACCAACTCGTGCAGTCCTTTTACGCCTTCGGGTCCGGCGGCGTGGCCGGGGCCGGCTTCGGCGCGGGCAAGCAAAAGCTCTTCTACCTGCCCGAAGCCCACAACGACTTCATCATGGCCGTTGTCGGCGAGGAGCTGGGCTTTATCGGCGTGTCCATCGTCTTTGTCTGCATCGGCATCCTGCTCTACCGCGCGTTCAAGGTCGCCCTGGCCCAGGACGACCTGCGCGACCGCTTCACGGCCTACGGCATGGGGCTGGTGCTGGGACTGGGGTTTCTGCTCAACCTGGCCGTGGTGCTCGGCTGCGTGCCGCCCAAGGGCGTGGCCATGCCGTTTTTAAGCTACGGCGGCTCCAACCTGCTGGCCTGCTTCCTGTGCGTCGGCATCCTGCTCAATCTTTCCAGGAGCGCCAGGACATGACCCGGCTCATCGTCACCACCGGCGGCACGGGAGGCCACATCTTCCCGGCCCTGGCCGTGGCCGAGGCGGCCATGCGCCTTGCGCCTGGCCTGGACGTCCTTTTTATCGGCGGCGCCGGCCCGGAAGGGGAGCTGGCCGCCAAGGCCGGCCTGCCCTTTGTGGCCCTGCCGGCCAAGGGCGTATTCGGACGGGGCATAAAAGCCCTGGCCGCGCCGTTTTGGATGCTGCGGGCCTTTAGCCTGGCCGGAGCGCGCATCCGCGAATTTTCCCCGGACGTGGTCTGCGGCTTTGGCGGCTACGCCGGGTTTATTCCCGTGGCCGCCGCCCGGCTCATGGGCGTGCCCACGGCCATCCACGAGCAAAACAGCGTCCCGGGCGTCACCAACAAGGTGCTCGGCCGGTTCGTGGACCGTGTTTTCATGACCTATCCCGACGAAACCGGGGTTTTTCCGGCCAAGCGCGCCGAGCGCCTGGGCAACCCCATCCGGGCCGACATCGCCCGGGCGGCCACGGCCGCGCCCCATCCCGGAACCAAACGGCTGCTCGTCCTTGGCGGCAGCCAGGGGGCCAAGGCCATAAACGACGCGGTCATGGACATCCTGCCGACCTTGCTCGACGCCGGGGTCAAGGTGCGCCTGCAAGCCGGCCGGGCCGATTTCGAGCGCGTGACCACCCAGGCCCATGCCGTGCTGGCCGGCCGCGAAGCTTCGGGCGACGAACCCGAGGTGGTCATCGAGAATTTCATCGACGACATGGCCGGAGCCTACGCCTGGGCCGATCTGGTCCTGGCCCGGGCCGGGGCCACCACCCTGGCCGAGGTCACGGCCGCCGGCAAACCGTCGTTGCTCATTCCGTTTCCGTTTGCCACCCACGACCACCAGACCGTCAACGCCGCCTTTTTGGCCAAGGCCGGCGCGGCCCGCAGCGTGGCCCAAAAAGATCTGCCCGGCATCGATCTGGCCGGGACCGTCATCGGGCTTCTGGGCGATCCGGCGCGCCTGGAGGCCATGGGCCAAGCCGCCCTGGGCCAGGCCCTGCCTCACGCCGCCGACGACATCGCCCGGGCCCTGCTCGCCATGGCCGCGCACAAGGGAGAACGCTAGATGACGGCTCAAAAAAACCACGGCGCGCCCTCGGGGATGCGCAACAAGGTCCGCAAGATCCACATGATCGGCATTGGCGGCTCGGGCATGAGCGGCATCGCCGAAGTGCTTTTAAACCTCGGCTACGAGGTCTCCGGCTCGGACCTGTCCATGAGCCAGACCGTGCGCCGCCTGGGAAGCCTTGGCGCGTCCATCGCCATCGGCCATGGCCGGGAAAACCTCGGGGACGCCGACGTGGTGGTCAAATCCACGGCCGTGACCAGCGACAACCCGGAAGTGGTGGTGGCCCGGGAGCGCGGCATCCCGGTCATCCCCCGGGCCGAAATGCTGGCCGAACTCATGCGCCTGCGCACCGGCATCGCCGTGGCCGGCACCCACGGCAAAACCACCACCACCTCGCTTCTGGCCACCATCTTCACCGAGGCCGGCTACGACCCGACGGTCATTATCGGCGGGCGCCTCAATGCCTACGGGGCCGGGGCGCGGCTGGGCCAGGGCGAGTACCTCATCGCCGAGGCCGACGAATCCGACGGCTCGTTTCTGTGCCTGTCGCCCATCGCCTCGGTGGTCACCAACGTGGACGCCGACCATCTCGACCACTACGACGGCATCGAGGCCATCGACGACGCCTTTGTGGATTTTTTGAACAACATCCCCTTTTACGGGGTGAACGTGGTCTGTCTGGACGATCCCGGCGTGGCCCGCATCCTGCCGCGCGTCAACCGGCCCATCCTGACCTACGGCTTTTCCGACAAGGCGCGCCTTCGCGGCCGTATCATCGACTCCGGAGCCATGAGCTGCTTCGAGGTCTCCCTCGACGGCAAGCGCCTGGGCGAGATGCGGCTTAATCACCCCGGCCGGCACAACGTCCTTAACGCCCTGGGGGCCATCGGCGTTTCCCTGGAGGTCGGCATTCCCTTGGGAACCATCGCCGAGGCTTTGGCCAAGTTCGCGGGCGTGGGCCGGCGCTTCGAGCGCAAGGGCGAGAAGGACGGCGTGGTCGTCATCGACGACTACGGCCACCATCCGGCTGAGATCAAGGCCACCCTGGCCACGGCCCGGGCCGTGTATCCCGAGCGCCGGTTGGTGGTGGCCTTCCAGCCTCACCGGTTTTCCCGCACCAAGGCCCTTTTCGGCGATTTTTGCACCTGTTTCGAAGCCGCCGACGAGCTGCTGCTGACCGAAATCTATCCGGCCTCGGAAGCGCCCATTCCCGGGGTGAGCGGCGAAAGCCTGGGGCAAGGCATCCGCCAGGTGACCAAGACCAAGGTCGCCTACTATCCGGATTTCGCCGTCATGGAGGCGGCCCTGCCGGGCATCCTGCGGCCGGGCGACCTGTTCGTGACCCTTGGGGCCGGCAGCATCTGGCAGGTAGGCGCGCATTATCTGGAGCCTCAGCGTGGCGCTTAAGGTCGAAGCCGGGCCGCTGCTGTCGGCCCGCACCACGCTGAAACTCGGCGGGCGCGCCCTGGCCGAGGTGGTCTTTGATCAGGTCGAGGACGCTCACGGCCTCGGCGAAACGCTGGTCCGGCTTGGCGGCGCGCCCCTGGCCCTGGGCGGCGGGAGCAATCTCCTGGCCAGGGACGGCGAGCTGCCGTTGGTGCTGGTGCGGCCCTGGCTTCGCGACGAGCCGCGCGTGTTGCCCGACAGGCCCCAGGGCCGCGTCCGGGTGCGTTGCGGGGCCGGGGTCAAGCTCCAGCGATTGGTGGCCTGGCTGGCCACCCAGGGATTGTCCGGGCTTGGGGGGCTTATCGGCGTGCCCGGCAGCGTGGGCGGGGCCGTGGCCGGCAACGCCGGCTCCTACGGCGACGACATTGGCGCGACTCTGGCCCGGGTCCGGCTGTGGACGCCGCAGCGGGGACTTTTTTGGGCTGGTCGGCAGGAGCTCGACATCGGTTACCGCCGTTTCATCGTGCCGGGCCTGACCGGGTTTTTTCTGGTCCTGGAAGCGGAATTCGACTGCGAGGTGCGCGAACCCATCGAGATTCGTCAGGAGATGATCGCCAACCTCAAGAAAAAGCGGGCCAGCCAGCCGATCACGGCGGCCACGGCCGGTTGCGTGTTCAAAAATCCGCCCGGGGAGGCGGCCTGGCGGCTGCTGGCGGAATCGGGATTCGCCGGAAGGGTGGTTGGAAAGATGGCGTTTTCAGCATTGCACGCCAATTTTCTGGTCAACCTGGGCGGCGGGACGAGCGGGGAGGCGCTTGAGCTTCTGGCTTTGGCGCGGGAGGCGGTGCGGGAGCGATTCGGTCGCCAACTCGAACTGGAAGTGAGGGTGGTTCCATGAACGTCAGGGCGGGAACATTGTCGGGATTCGGGGGAATCTCGTCCAAGAAAAAGCGCAACGGCTATTCCGGGCCGCGCATCACGGTCAAGAGCCGCACGGTTTCGTCGCGGGGCAACAAGAACCGCAACGCCCGCTCCGGCGGCGGCTCCGGCGGCGTCAAGCTGCCTTCGGTGAGCTTTGGCGGCCTGGGCAAGGTGTTCACCCGGGCCGTGTCCATGGCCTTCATGGGAGCCGTCGTGCTGGCTGTCAGCGTGGCGCTTTTGGCCGGCTACCGGTGGCTGACAACGGTCAACTATTTTGCCCTGCAGCAGGCCGACATCGCCGGCTGTTCCCGGTTGTCCGAGGAGCATATCCGCCAGGTGGCCGGGCTCACGCCCGGGGTCAACGTGCTGTCGCTGTCCATGGACCGGATGCGGGCCGAGCTTGCCCGGGAGCCGTGGGTGGACTCGGTGACGGTCAAGCGGGTGCTGCCCGGGACAATTCATATCGAAGTGCGGGAAAAAGCCCCTTCCTATCTTGTGCAGTATCAGGGAACGCTCTATTACGCCGACGAGGTCGGGCGCATCATCGACAAGGTCGAGCCCGGGCAGTTCGTGTCCCTGCCCCAGATCGAGGTCGAGGCCGGGATGGAAAAACATCTGCCCATTCTGGCCGATCTGCGCCGGGCCGTGGCCGAACATCAGGTTCCCTTCGATTTCGGACAGATCGCCTGGCTGCGCCTGAGTTGGGGCCGTGGGCTGGAAATCCGGCTCATGGAACCGGGCATCGTCTTGTGCCTGGGGTCCCAGAACTGGCGGCGCAACCTGTCGCGGATGAACATGGTCTGGATGGACTTGCGCCGGCGCGGCGAGCTTGACAAAGTGGGGCTCATCACCGCCGAAGGCGACAAGGTTTGGGTCGAGAAGCGGGGCGCGGGGGACGCGCCGCAAAGCTCGTAGAAGGGTTATATTTAACAAGGAATCAAAGGGGTTAATGCCCTTTTGCAGGAAAATGGGAAGCGCCGGGCCGCGCCGCGTGCTTCCGGGGTTGGCGAAGCGCCTGTGGGAGGCGTGACAAAAAACCCGGAACGCGCCATTTTACCAATGAAATTCGCGCGGGTTTGACGTACAACCCGCCTGTGGGCGCGGCCAACCCCACGACGCCGAAACGTTCAGGGAGCGGATTCGTATGGCCAGGTCGGAACTTATCGTCGGTCTCGATATCGGCACCACCAAGATTTGCGTGGTCGTCGGCGAACTTTCGCCCGAGGGCGTGGACGTGGTGGGCATTGGCACCAGCCCCTCCACGGGCCTGCGCAAGGGCGTGGTCGTCAATATCGAGCAGACCGTGCAATC
>DLGG01000121.1 GCA_002482565.1 Solidesulfovibrio magneticus | reverse complement strand
TTGAAAAAAGGGGTTTCCTCCCCACGCCCCTCCTTCCCCAAAAACTTTTAACGGTGGGGTTTCACCGTGTGTGGCTTCGCTCTTGGACTTCCTGGCTGTGGGGGCGTTTTTCGCGGCCGGCAGGGTCTTCCCTGTCGGCCGCGAAAAACGCCCCCATAATCAAGGGGTCCGGGGGGGATGATCCCCCCCGGAGGATATTACTTCTGACACTTCCTGCAATAGGTGGACGTGCGGCCGGCGATTTTGGCGTGGGTCAGCGGCGCGGCGCAGGCCGGGCAGGGGTCGCCGGATTTGCCGTAGACCTGAAAATGGTTCTGGAAGCCGCCTTCCACGCCGTCAGGGGTGCGGTAGTCGCGAATGGTGCTGCCGCCGGCGGCGATGGCTGCGGCGATGACGGCCTGGACGGCCTCAAGGAGCCGGCGTCGCTGGCTCGGCGTCAGTTCCTTGGCCGGCGTGTCGGGCCGGATGCGGGCGGCGAAGAGCGATTCGTCGGCGTAGATGTTGCCGATGCCGGCGATGATGGTCTGATCGAGCAGCGCCGCCTTGATGCGGGTGGACTTGCGGCCAAGCGCTTCCTCGAAGGCGTTTGGCGTCATGTCCCAGGGTTCGGGGCCTAGCGAGGCGTAGAAATCCCAGGCGGTCAAGGCTTCGGGGGTGAGCACCCGGGCCGTGCCGAAGCGGCGCACATCGGCGAACACTAGGGTGTTGCCGTCGGAAAGCCGGACGAGCAGCCGGGCGCGGTCGGGATCGGGAGCATCCGGCGGCGCGATGTGGAAGCGGCCGGTCATCTTGAGATGAAAGGCCAGGACGGCCGGGCCGTCGCCCGGGACCTGTGGGCGCGGGCCGAGGTTGACCAGCAGCAGCTTGGCCCGGCGGCCGACGGCTTCGATGGTCCGGCCCACGGCCATGGCCGCGAACTCGGCCCGGCGCTTGGGGCCGGCCAGCACCTTGGCGTCCGGGACGTCGACGCCGGCGATGACGCGGCCGACAAGGCCCGGGGCCAGGGCCCGGGCGATGGTTTCGACTTCGGGAAGTTCGGGCATGGTCGATAGGCCTACGGTCGGTTCAGGCCGCCGGTCGGGCGACGCGACGGACGGTTTTCCGGGGCGGCAAGCCCGGTTGTTTTGCGGCGGCACGACGGCGACATGGCGCTACTTGGCGGCCGGCAGGGCGATGGGGATGTCGATGGCCAGGGTTTCCCCGGCCCGGGAGACGGTAAGCGACAGCGCCTTGCCGTCCTTGACGGCCTCGATGGCGGCCTTGTGGAGCACGGACAGGTTGTCGGCCGGGTGGCCGCCGGCGGCGATGACGGCGTCGCCGGGCAGGAGTCCCGCCTTGGCGGCCGGGGAACCGGGGGCGACGGCGGTGACCAGCGGCAGGGCGGCGGGCTGGCCGGGGGCGGGCTGGTCCTGGGTCAGGGTCATGCCGAGCCGGCTTTTCTGGGCGGCCGGGCAGGCGAAGAAGTAGGGCGCGGATTCGGCGTCCGGGGCCTCGCCGCCGCGCCAGGGTATGACCAGAACGACCTTGGCCGAGGGATCAAGCACGGCCAGCCGGCGGGCGATGCCCCAGCCATTGGCCACATGTCCGGCTCCGGCGATGACGGCCACGGGCCGGCCGGACACGGCCCGGGCATAGAGCGCCCGGGCGGCCATCTGGGTGTCCCACAGGGACTGCACGGTGACGAAATTTTCAAAGGGGTCGCGGGCCGGCGCGGCGTTTGGGGCGGCCGGCTTGGCGGAGGCCTTGGCCTTGGCGCGGGGCGCGGCGACGTTTTTGGCGGTCGGCGGCGCGGCGGCGTCTTCCGGTGAGGCCTTGGCCTGGGGGACGGCGTCCCGTACGGCTTGAGGCGGGGCAAAGTCTCCGGGCGCGGTTTGAGCCTGAGGCGCGGCGGCGGCCTTGGGCGGGCTTTCGGGCTTAGCGGTTTCCTGGGGCGCGGCCTTGCGCATGGCCCCGTGGTGGGCGAAAAGATCGCGCAACTCTTCCACCTGGGCCGGGGCCGGGGGCAGGATGGCCCCGGGGAGGCTGGCGCGTTCGGCCGGGGTCAGGGCGTCCAGGCCCTGGCGGCCGACCTTGCGGGCCAGGCCCTTGGGGGCGTTTAGGGCGTAGATCGGAAGCTTGTACTCCCGGGCGGCCTCGAAAATCGGGGCGTAGAGTTCGAAATCGAAACCCCAGGTGGTTTTCCAGTCGAGCTTGGCCGGCAGCTCGGCCAGCGTGATCGTGCCGGCGTTGAAGGCGTCAAGCACGCCCTGATAGTCGGCCGGGACCATTTCCAGGCCGATGGCCGGGAGAACGCCGGCGGCGGCCAGCCGGCGGATGACGGCGGCCTGGGCCTGATGGTCGCAGGGGTTGGGATGTTCCTCGCCAAGCAGCAGGTAGTCGGCTCCGGCCACATCGGCGGCGAAGACGGCCGGGGGCAGGGGCGCGCCCGCGGCATCGACCAGACTCTCGGGAGCGACCGGGGGCATACCCGGGGCGCGCTTCACGCAGCCCGTACCGAGCACGGCCAGGGCCAGCAGGCCGGCCAGGAGAAAAGCCCCCAGGGCGCGGGAGGTTCCCGCGCCCCTGGGGGCCGTAGGCTCGAACGGAAGTTGGACAGGCATGGTTATGCCGGGCGGCGCATGGACGCGCCTAATCCCACTTGCGCTTGTCTTCGATGGGCCGGATCTGGGGCGGCAGGGTGCCGGGGGCGACCACGGTAAGGGCCGGGCGCAGCTTGATCTTCTCCCGGAACTTGTGGAGCAGATCTTCCTCGCGCTTGAAGTTGGAGGCTTCGATGACCAGGGTCATCTCGTCGATGCCGCCGGGGTTGGTGACCTCGATCTGCCAGCGCTTGATCTCCTCGAAGCGGGTGATGACCTGCTCGACCTGGTGCGGGTAGACGAACATGCCCTTGATGCGGGCGGTGGTGTCCACGCGGCCGACGATGGAGCCCAGGCGCGGCGAGGTGCGTCCGCAGGGACACGGGGCGCGCTCGATGTAGGACAGGTCGCCGGTGGCCAGGCGGATCAACGGGTAGGTCTTGTTAAACGCCGTGACCACGATTTCGCCGACCTCGCCGTCCTTGAGGGGAATGCCGGTGTCGGGGTGGCAGATCTCGACAAAGGCGCGGTTGGCGATGTGCAGGCCGGTCTTGTGGAAGCATTCGTAGCCGATGCAGCCCACGTCGGCGGTGCCGTAGCCCTGGCGCATGATGATGTCGAACTTCTTCTCCAGATTGGCGCGCAGCTTCTCGGAGAATTTTTCGCCGGTGACGAAGGCCACCTCCATGTAGAGGTCCTTGCGCAGGTTAAGCCCCATCTCCTCGCCCTTCTGGGCCAGGTGCATGAGGTAGCTCGGGGTGCCGACGTAGCCGGTGGCCCGCAGCTTCTGCATGATCTCCAGCTGGGTGGCGGAGTTGCCCGGGCCGGCGGGAACCACGGCGCAGCCGAGGTTTTTGAGCGGCTCCTCGAACATGAGGCCGGCCGGGGTGAGATGGTAGTTGAAGGTCACCTGGACCAGATCGCCTGAGCGGAAGCCGCAGGCGTAGAAGCCCTCGGTCCAGCCCCAGTAATCGTCCTCGCGGTCCTCGGGATCGAAGATCGGTCCGGGGGACAGGAAAATACGCCGCAGTTCGCCCATGTCCTTGGTCAAAAGCCCGCCGAGCCTCGGCCCCATGGACTGCAGGAAGATGAGTTCCTTCTTCTTCAGGATGGGGATGTGCTTGAGGTCGGTGAGGGTCTTGAACTTCGAGGCCTGGAACTGGGCTCGGTCGAAGCGCTTCTTGACGTCTTCGGAGTAGCGGTAAGCGTAAGAAAGCAGATCCTTGATCTGGATCTGGTAATATTGGCGGCGTTCCGATTCGTCGAGCACTTCCCGGCGGGAATAGATGCCTTCTGTGCGATCCTTGCGCGTCATGCCGGGTCTCCTTTGGCGCGAAATCCCGTGATGGGAAAAAGAGAAATTCTTTAGACCGGTCCTTTGGAAAAATCAAGCCGCCCGGAAGGGTCTTCCGGCCAGGGCCCGTTGGACCACGGCCAGCAACTCGAACCGGGTGACGGGCTTGGCGATGTAGTCGGTCATGCCGGCTAAAAGTCCCTGGCGGCGGTCCTCGGCCGTGGCCGAACCGGACAGGCCCACGACGGGGATGTCGGCGGCGGCCCCGGATTCGCCCCGCCGGATGCGGCGGGTGGACTCCAGGCCGCACAGGCCCGGCATGGTGACGTCCATGAGCACCATGTCCACGGGCCGGCTGGCCAGAATGTCGAACAGGCCCTCGCAGGAATCCACGGAAATGGGCACGTAGCCCCGGTCTTCCAGGATGCGGCGCACCAGAAGCTGGGCCACGGGGTCGTCCTCGGCGTGGACGATGACCGCGCCGCCGCCGGTGGGCTGGGCGGCCTCGTTCGTGGTCGGGGTTGGGCATTCGACGCAGGGCCGTCGCAGTTCGGCGGTGAAGGTAAAGGTGCTGCCCTGGCCGAGTTCGCTTTCCACCCGCAGTCTGCCGCCCATTTTTTCCACGATGTCCCGGGCAATGCCCAGGCCCAGGCCGGCCTGGGCGTAACGTTTGCCGAGAAACGGCTCGCCGATGGCGAAATGGTCGAAGATGGCTTCCTGGCGGTCCGGGGCGATGCCGATGCCGGTGTCGCGCACGGAAAAAAGCAGTTTGGCGGCGTCGGAACGGGCATTTTGCGTCGGGGCCATGGTCACGGCCACGTCCAGGCCGCCGCGTTCGGTATATTTGAGCCCGTTGTGGATGAGATTGAGCAGCACCTGGCGCAGCCGCTGGGGATCGCCCACGAGCTGGTCCGGTACGTCGTCGGCCACGACGGCCTGAAAAGCCAGGCCCCGCGAGGCCGCGTCCTCGGCGCAGATGGCGAAAAGCTCGGCCAGCATCCGGCGCGGCTCGAAAAGCTCCTCGGCCAGCACCAGCCGGCCCGAGGCGATGCCGTTCAAGTCGAGCAGGGCGTTTATGACGCCCAGGAGCTGGTTGGAGGCGTTCATGGCCAGTTCCAGGAACTGGCGGCGACGGCCGTCGTCTTCGCTTTGCAAAAGCAGGCTCAACATGCCCATGATGCCGTTTAAGGGCGTGCGCAGTTCATGGCTCATGTTGGCCAGGAACTGTTCCTTGGCCGCTCCGGCCCGGGCGGCCGAGCCGGCGAAGGCGGCGAATTCGCGGTAGAAATATTCGATCAGGCCGCGACGTTGGGGCAGCAGGCAGGGCAGGACGTGCAAGGCGGCGTCGGCGGCCCGGCTGCGTCCGAAAAGCGCCTGGCGGTCGGCGGGATTGGTGAAATACGGCCCCACCACCAGTTCCCCCGGCCGGCCGTCGCGCAGGACCAAGGGGAAGCGTTCCACGGACAGCCCCAGGGGACAGGTGCGTTTTGTCACATCGGCATCGGCCAGGGACGACCCCGGGTCCAGCCAGGGACACGGCCCGCGTTCGGGGTATTCCCGGTGCAGTATGGCATGGGCTTCGGCTCCGGGATCGGGCCAGACGGGCGCGCCGGGGTTGGTGTTGACGGCCACCGGCACGCCCAGAAGCCCGGTCAAGGGATCAAGCAGCCGCTTGAGCGAACGGGGGGCTTCGGCGCTTGGGGCATCTTTTACCATGCTAGAAGTCTTAGCCGCTTCCTCCGGTCCGGTCAATCGGCCGCGCCGGGATTGTCGTCTCCCTGGCCGCTCTCGTCAGGAAAACCGGACGGGCCGGCGTCCATGGATTCGGGGAAGTCGGCCGGCGGCGGGGGCGGGCAGACGTCGCGGCCGCCGTGGCGGGCAAAGACCAGGAAACCGGTGTGGGCCACCATGCGGTCTTCGGGGCGCAGCCGCTCGGGCACGGGCTTGTAGCGCCGCACCAGGATTTCAAGCACTTCCACGTCCTCGAAGGGGGAGTCTTCCAACGCCCAGAGCAGTTCGCTGATCTGGTTGGTGGTCGGCAGAAGGAAGCCCACCGGCGCGCCCGGGCGCACCACGGCCGCAGCCTGGGGCAGGTAGTCCCAGGGCGTGCGCACGTCGAGAAACAGCGCGTCGGCGTCGGTGGGGTCGCTGGCCGGATCGCCCTTGACCACGGAGTCGGGGTAGAAGCCCTCGGCGATGTCGTGGTTGTGGCGCGACACGCGGTGGGACAGGCCTACGGCGTCGAGGTTCTCGCCGGACAGCGCGTAGAATTCCGGGCGTTTTTCAAAGGTGTAGACCCGGCCCGTATCGCCCACGTGCCAGGCCAGGGCCGTGGTGAGGCCACCCGAGCCGCTGCCCGACTCCACCACGCGGATGCCCGGACCGATGCCGAGCTTCAAGATCACGTAGCCGATTTCCTTGGGATACATGATCTGGGTCGAGCGCTTGACGCCCTTGATGAGATCGTGGGTGGTGGGCCGCAGGATGCGAAAGACGTGGCCGATGTGGGTGGCCACCGCGCCGCCGCTGCCGGCCCGGGCCACTTCGCTGAACCGGATCATGCCTTCCTGGGTGTGCAGCACCGTATCCTGGTCGAAACGCCGCAGATATCGCTTGCCCTTGGGAGAGACCAGAAGTATCAAATCGCCCTGTTTCACGCTGTCACCCCGGGTTGTTTGTTGGGTCGAGGCCCTTGACCATGGCGGGGCGCGCCTGTCAAGTGTGCGAGACGGCAAAAAGGAGCGCGCCACGGAACCTTTACGGCATGTTTTCGGCCCGGTCGGCTCGGGGAGGCTCGGTGTTTCGCTGGGCCTGGATCTGCTTGGCGCGCGCATTTGCTCGTTTGATTGCCTCTACTGCGAGGCCGGCGTCACCGAGGCCCTGACCACCGCGCGCAAGCCCTATGTTCCGGCCCGCCGGCTGCTGGACGAACTGGCCGCCTGGAAGGCGGCCGGCCATGCCCCGCCCGACGTCGTGACCCTGGGCGGGCTTGGCGAACCGTGCCTGAACAGCGACCTCGGGGCCGTCATCGTCGGGGCCAAGGAACTCTTTCCCGACCTGCCCGTGGCCGTGCTCACCAATTCGAGCCTGATGGCCGACCCGGACGTGCGCCGGGAGCTGGCCCAGGCCGATATCGTGCTGCCGTCCATGGACACGCTGGTCCCGGCCGAGTACCATCGCTTGAACCGTCCCCACGCCGCCGTGGGCCTTGCGGCCATCCGCCAGGGCCTGCTCGATTTTCGGGCCGCCTACGACGGCAAGATCTTTCTCGAAGTGCTGCTTTTGGCCGGGATAAACGACTCGGCCGAAAATGGCGAACTTTTGCAGGGCTTTTGCCGGGAACTCGCGCCGGATAGGGTGGATGTCGTCACCCTGTCGCGCCCCGGAGCCCATCCGGGTTGCCAGGCCGCTTCGGCCGAGGCTCTGGCCCGGTTTCGGGCCGCCCTGGGCGGCGCTGTCCAGGATGCCGGCGCGCCGCGCCGGGCCGAGGGC
>DLGG01000095.1 GCA_002482565.1 Solidesulfovibrio magneticus | reverse complement strand
ACCGTGGACGCCGCACCCGGCCCGGTCCCGGGCATCGCCCCCGGCCCGAACGCCGCCCGGGCGGCCCTGGACGCGTTTATGGCCGAGCGCCTGCCCGGCTACGCCACGCGCCGCAACGACCCCAACGCCGGGGCCGTCTCGGGCCTGTCGCCCTATTTCCACTTCGGCCAGCTTGCCCCCCAGCGCGCCGCCCTGGACGTCCTGGCCGCCCGGGCACGCCATCCCGCCGACGCGGACGCCTATCTCGAAGAACTCATCGTGCGCCGCGAGCTGTCCGACAATTACTGCCACTATACGCCCCACTACGACCGCTTCGAGGCCCTGCCCGACTGGGCGCGCAAGACCCTGGACGCCCATGCCGGCGACGAGCGGGAACACCTCTACACGCCGGCCCAGTTCGAGGCCGCCGCCACGAGCGAAGCCCTGTGGAACGCCGCCCAGCGCGAACTGGTCGCCACGGGCCGCATCCACGGCTACATGCGCATGTACTGGGCCAAGAAGATCCTGGAATGGTCGCCCTCGCCGCGCCAGGCCCTGGACACGGCCCTGTCCCTCAACGACCGCTACGCCTTGGATGGGCGCGACCCCAACGGCGTGGTCGGGGTGCTGTGGTCCGTGGGCGGCCTCCACGACCGGCCCTGGGCCAACCGGCCGGTTTTCGGCCAGATACGCTACATGAACGAACGGGGCTGTCGCCGCAAATTCGACGCCGACGCCTACATCGCCCGCCACTTGTAAGGAAGCATCATGTCCGGACGTACGCGCAAACTGCTCCTGGCCGCCCTGGCCCTGGCCTGCATCGCCGCCTTTTTCGGCCTGGGGCTGCAACGCTACCTCACCCTGGAGGCGCTCAAGGACTCCCGGCAGGCCCTCACCGAGGCCCGGGCCGCCGCACCGCTGGCCTTTGCCGCCGGCTATTTCCTGCTCTACGTGCTGGTGGCTGCTCTCAGCCTGCCCGGAGCCACGGTGCTGACCCTGGGCGGCGCGGCGGTCTTCGGCTTCTGGACGACGCTTGTCCTGGTCTCCTTTGCCAGCACCATCGGCGCGACCCTGGCCTGCGCCCTGTCGCGCACGCTGTTTCGAGAGGCCGTCACCAAACGCCTGGGGCCAAGACTGGCCGCCGTGGACGCGGGCCTGGCCCGGGAAGGGGCCTTTTACCTGTTCACCCTGCGTCTGGTGCCGCTTTTTCCCTTTTTCGTGGTCAACGCCGTCATGGGCCTCACAGCCGTGCCCCTCTCCACCTTCTACCTCGTCTCCCAGCTCGGGATGCTCCCGGGCACGGCGGTCTACGTCAACGCCGGAACCCGGCTCGGCGAGCTGACCTCGCTGTCGGGCATCGTCTCGCCCGGGCTTCTCGTGTCCTTTGCCCTGCTCGGCGTCTTTCCCCTGGCCGCCCGGCGCGTCGTAGCCGCCGTGCGCAACCGACGTGCCGTGAAAAACGCGCAACCGGCCCCATCCGGGCCAAACCACCCGTAAGGAGTCACGCCATGAACATCGCGATGGTCGGCCTTGGACGCATGGGCCTCAACATGGCCAGACGGCTGGCCCGGGGCGGCGTCGCCGTGACCGCCTACAACCGCACCGTTAAAAAAGCCCATGACTTCGCCGCCGAGGAAGGGGGCAACGCCCGGGCCGTGGATTCCATCCCCGATCTCGTGGCCGCCCTGCCCACGCCGCGTCTCGTCTGGCTCATGCTGCCGGCCGGAACCGCCACCGACGAGCACATCGACGAACTGTTGCCCCTGCTCTCCCCGGGCGACATCCTGGTGGACGGCGGCAACACCTTTTTCCGCGACGACCTGCGCCGCCACGAAGCCGCCGCCAAGCATGGCGTTCGCTACTGCGACGCCGGCGTGTCCGGCGGCATCTGGGGCCTGGCCGAGGGCTACTGCATCATGATCGGGGCCGAACCCGACGTGGCCGCCGTGCTTAAGCCCTACCTGGACGTGCTGACCGGCCCCGGCGGCAACCTGCACACCGGCCCGGTGGGTTCCGGGCATTACGTCAAGATGGTCCACAACGGCATCGAGTACGGCATGATGCAGGCCTATGCCGAGGGCTTCGAAATCCTGGCCGCCTCGCAGTTTGGCGAAAAGCTCGATTTCACGGCCATCTGCGACCTGTGGAACCACGGCTCGGTGGTGCGCTCCTGGCTGCTCGAACTGGCCCAGCGCGCCTTTGCCGCCGACCCGCGCCTGGAGTCCCTGGAAGCCTACGTGGACGACTCCGGCGAGGGCCGTTGGACCGTCAACCAGGCCGTGGAAAACGCCGTGTCCGCCCCGGTCATCACTGCCTCGCTTTTTGAGCGCTTCCGCTCCCGCCAGCCCAACGCCTTCCAGGACCGGGTGCTGGCCGCCCTGCGCAACCAGTTCGGCGGCCACGCCGTCAAAAGGAAGGACGGCCATGACTAGCGACCGCGATCCGGCCCAGGCCGAGGTGGTCCTGGGCCGCACCACGGCCACGGCCCCGGCCGACGCCTGCCGCTTCGACGCGGTGGACGCGCCCTTTACCCTCATCATCTTCGGGGCCACCGGCGACCTGACCGCCCGGATGCTCCTGCCGGCCCTGACCGCGCTCACCGCCGGCGGCCATCTGCCCGACAACTTCGCCGTGGTCGGGGCCAGCCGCACGGAACTCACCGACGAGGCCTTCCGGGAACGCATGCGCGAGGCCGCCAAGGAATTCGGCGACTGCGACAACGACGCCTGGGCGGCCATGGCCCCGCGGTTTACCTACAAACAGGTCCACTACGACGATCCGGCCTCGTTCACCGCCCTGGCCGGCTTCCTCGACGACCTGGCCAAGGAGCGCAACCTCGGACCTAACCGCATCTTCTATCTGGCCGTGCCGCCCACGGTCTACGAGGACATCGCCGTCAACCTGGCCGGGGCCGGCTTGGCCGAGGAAACGGGCGGCTATGCCCGGCTGGTCATCGAAAAGCCCTTCGGCCGCGACCTGGAAACGGCCAGGGTGCTGGAAAAAGCCCTGCACACCCGGTTCGCCGAGCACCAGATATTCCGCATAGACCACTATCTGGCCAAGGAAACCGTGCAGAACATCCTCATGCTGCGGTTCGCCAACGCCATTTTCGAGCCGCTGTGGAACCGGCGCTACGTCAATTACGTGAGCATCCTGGCCGCCGAATCCATCGGCGTCGGCCACCGGGCCTCCTACTACGACCACTTCGGCGTGCTGCGCGACATGTTCCAAAACCACATGATGCAGCTGCTGTCGCTGTGCGCCATCGAAGCCCCGTCGCTTTTTGAGGCCGATCTGGTGCGCGACGAAAAAACCAAGGTGTTCCGGGCGCTGCGGCCGTTTAGCGACAAGGACGTGGCCGAGCACTGCATCCTGGGCCAGTACGCCTCGGGCATGGTGGACGGCAAACGCGCCCCGTCCTACCTCGACGAGGAAGGCGTGCCCGGCGACTCCACCACCCCGACCTTTGCCGCCATGCGCGTCTATCTCGACAACTGGCGCTGGCAAGGCGTGCCTTTCTACCTCATCTCGGGCAAGCGGCTGCCGGAGAAGCGCACCGAAATCGCCGTGCAGTTCAAGCCTGTGCCCTTTTCCATGTTCCGGGGCATTTTTGGCGACCACATCGAGGCCAACCGGCTCATCCTGCGCATCCAGCCCGACGAACAGGTCAGCCTGACCTTCCAGGCCAAGGCCCCGGGCCCCATGTGCCTGCGCTCGGTGACCATGAACTTCAACTACTACCAGGGCTACACCGGCGCGGCGCTGACTGCCTACGCCAAGGTGCTCCTCGACTGCATGCTCGGCGACCAGACCCTTTTCTGGCGACAAGACGGGGTGGAACTGTGCTGGAAGTTCCTGACCCCCTTGCTGGAAAAGCCCTCGGCCGAGCGCCTGTTCCTCTACAAGTCGGGCACCTGGGGGCCGCAGGAAGCCGGCCGCTTCTTCTCGGCCCACGGACTTATGCCATGACCGCCCGGGTGCGCCGCTTCACCGACGCTGGCGCCCTGACCGAGGCGGCCTTCGCCTTCGTGGCCGAGCGGGCCATGGAGGCGGTGGCCGCCCGGGGGCGGTTCTCCCTGGCCCTGTCCGGCGGCGGCACGCCGCTGCCGCTGTACGCCGTCCTGGCCGAGCGGGGACTGGGCATCGCCTGGGACGACGCGCTCATGTTTTTCGGCGACGAGCGCCTTGTCCCCTGGGAAGACCCCGAAAACACCTTTGGCGTGGTGCGCCGCGTGCTCTTTGACAAGATCACCGCGCCGGCCGCCAATATCCGGCCCATGCCCGTGCAACTGACGCCCCCCGAGGCGGCGGCCGCCGCCTACGAAACCGAGGTGCGCGCCGCCCTGGGCCGGCCAAACGAGGCCGTGCCCCGCTTCGACCTGATCCTGCTCGGCATGGGACCGGATGGACACACCGCCTCGCTCTTTCCAGGCAGCCCCGTCCTGGGCGAAAAAAAGCGGCTGGTGGCCGCCGCGCCGCCGCCCACCACGGCCAAGCCGGCCGTGCCCCGCCTGACGTTCACCCTGCCGCTTCTCAACGCCGCCCGCCACGTGGCCATCCTGGTCGCGGCCAAGGGCAAGGAGGGGCCGCTGGCCAAAGCCCTGGCCGGACCGCCGGACCCGGCCGTGCCGGCCTCGCTGGTGCTGCCGGAGAGCGGCGTCGATTGGTTCATTGCGGAGGGCTAGCGCCGCGTCCCTTAAAGAAGGCGAGAGTATTTTTCGATAATTCGTGCGTTGGGTATCTAGCCGACGAATCGCTCTCGGCGCGTCTCGTGGACGCGACACAAGGCCGCCAGCCCGAACCGTGCCCCGGACCGGGCTGGCTTTGACGACGGAGCCGGGCCGACCCTGTTTTTCCATGGAGTTCAGAACGCCATGAGAAAATATTTCATCGACAACCTGCGCTGGATGACGGTGCTCCTGGTCATCCCCTACCACGTGTTCCTGTGCTACAACACCTTCGGCTACGAATACTACGTCTACGCGGTTCCCGTGCCCATTTTCTCGATATTCGACCAGTTGTGCGCGCCGTGGCTCATGCCGCTGCTGTTTTTCGTCTCCGGCATCAGCACGACCTATGCCTTGCAAAAACGGACAAACCGCCAATACCTGACCGAACGCCTGGAAAAACTCCTCATCCCTTTCTTTTCAGGAGTCATCCTGCTGACGCCGCTCATGGCCTATTATGCCAGAAAATACTATGAGGACTATGCCGGCGGCGTCTGGGACAACTACCTCCAGTTCTTCCGCCAGTGGAGCACGGGCTCCAAGGGCGTTTCGCCCTATGAAGTGGGACAGATGTGGTTTTTGCTCGCCCTGTGCATCATCTCCCTGGCGGCGCTGCCCATTCTGAAGCTGGCCCGGGACGGCTGCGAGCGCCTGCGCCTGGAGCGGTGGCCGCTGTGGGCCGTGGCCTTGCTTTTCATCCCCCTGGGCTGGGCCTGGGGCCTGACGCCCAGCCGGCTGCAAAGCCTGGCCGGCTGTTTTGCCCTGTTCCTGCTCGGCGGCCTGTTCTTCCACACGGACGCGATGCAAGAGAAACTGGCCCGCCAAGCCTGGCGGCTGTCCCTCCCCTTCGCCGCGCTCCTGTCGGCCGGGGTCGCCCTAACCGGCCGCCTGGGTCCGGGCTGGTGGTCCCCGTACCTGCACGCCCTGGTCATGTGGATGGGAATCTTGGCGCTGATGGGCCTGGGCAGACGGTATTTAAACTTCACCAATCCGGTCACGCGGTATCTATCGGCCTCGTCCTTTGCCCTATACATCTTCCACCAGGCCTGGCTGGTGATGATCGCCTACTACGCCATCGCGGCCATCGCCTCCCCCTGGCTCCAGGCCCCCGTGATCCTGGGCCTTTGTCTGGCCTGCAGCCTGGCCACCTTTGAGGCCTGCCGCCGCCTGGCGCTGACGCGCTTCCTGTTCGGCATCAAGCGGTAAACGCGGGAGAAGAATGCCCGGCGGCCGGGGGCCTGAGGCCCCCGGACCCCCCAATTGGGCAACTGTTCGCGCTTCGCGAAACCACGTTTAATGGGGGCGCTGGGGGCTTCAGGCACAGCCTGAAGCCCCAAGCGCCCCCATTAAGGGAGGGTCCGGGAGGGGGTAACCCCCTCCCGGCCGCCGGAGGCATCTTCCTTGTCCCTCGCCCCTGTTACCCGAAATACGTCGAAGCCGCGCCGTCCATGTAGCTGTAGAAGAAATCGCCGGAGGAGGCGGAGCTTTGGATCTGCTTGAGGTAGGCGGCGTAGCCGTTGGTGCGCACCAGGGACGCCGACTGGCTTGAGGTCATGGACGCCAGGTCCGAGCTGGTTTTGGACAGGGCGGTGAAGGCTTCGGTCAGGGTCGGCACGTCGGAGAACAGCTTTTCGATGGCTTCCTTGTCCGGGTGGTCGCCGGCAACCGTCACTTTTCCGTCGGCCCCCTGGGTCAGGGTGATGGGACGGCTGACGTCGATGTCCAGTTCCTCGAACTTGGCGGCCAGGGTCTTGGTGAACTGGGTCTGCAGCGCCTCGGTCTGCAGCTTGGCCTGGAGCACGGGGCTGATAAAGGCGCTGTCAAGATTGAGATTTTGTGTGGCGGACTGGCCGGTTGTCGAGGTCTTGGCGCTTGTGGCCGTGGTCGTGCCGGCGGTTTTGGCTTGGCCGTCGCTTAAGCCCGACCGAATGGTCAGTTGCCCGCTTTGCTTGTCGTAGCTGGTGTTGATGTCCATGGCACGCTCCCGGGGGCTGTCTCCCCCGGGAGTTCATGCAAAGACGATGCCCGGAAAAGCTTGCCGCTTTCACCGCCCCCGTCGATGACACCCCATATCGCCGGACGCATCCCGTAGGCCGGCCGACCCGCCCCCCCCTCCAGCCGCGCCTGGCGAACAGGCCGGGCTTTCGCGACGCCAGCGCCAAGCTGCCGCCATAATGACGTGCCCTGGCCTTCTTGTTCGCCGATCCGACGACAACCGATGCACGCGCAAGATGAAAAGTCGTTCATCTTCATTCGCCGCCGTAACCAAACCGTACCGCCCTGCGCCTGCAGCCAAGAGGACAATCGGCACGTCGCCGACTCGTCAGCGTTTACACCACATACGCAAGAGGACAGTATTATGAAGTTGTTTAACGACATGCGCGTGGGCAAGAAACTCCTTCTTTCCTTCCTTGCCATGGCCTGTCTTACTGTCGTCGTCGGGCAGATTGGCTTCCAAAGTATGAAAGACATCAACAGTCTTACTGAATCCATGTATGCAAAAGAACTGCTTGGCCTGTCCGCTATCAAGGAAGCTGGCATTGCGCTTGGGCACATTGACAGAGCCTCAAAAAACATGCTCCTGGCCGACTCCCAGGAAGTGAGAGAGAAATACATCAAACGCATAGACCAATACAAGATCGATTATATTAAAAGCTACAACGAGGCGCTGCCTTTGTTTTGGACCGAGATAGGACAGCAAAGCCTCAAGCGGCTCGACGACCTGTGGCAGACCTACAACATCTCGCTTGCCAAACTTATTGCACTCAACAAAAGCGAAGCCCCTGCCGCGCACCGGGAATCCACCGCTCTGTCCATGGGACAGTTGGCCGAAGAAACCGACGCCATAAACGAGGCCATCAACACCTCAAGCGCCCTCAAAGACGCCAACGCGCACAAATTCGCCCAACAAATCCAAGCCACCTACACCACCAACCGCGACTACCTCCTGGGCGTCGCCCTTGGCAGCCTCCTTCTCGGCATCGGCCTTGGCCTGGCCATCGCCCGATCGATCAGCAACCCCCTCAACCAGACCATGCAGTTCGCCCAAGAGGTGACCCAGGGCAACCTCGACGCCTCCTGTCCGGTGCACAGGCGCGACGAAATCGGCCAACTGGCCGAGGCTCTGCGCAGCATGGTCGTCAGGCTCAAGGAAAAGATCGACGAGGCGTTCAAGCAGTCCGAGCGCGCCGCGAAGGAATCCGAGCGGGCCGGTCAGGCCATGCAGGAGGCGCTAGAGGCCAAGCGGCTGGCCGAAACAGCCAAGACCGAGGGCATGCTCCAGGCGGCCGGCCAGCTCGAAGCCATTGTCGAGATCCTCCATACGGCTTCCGAGGATCTTGCCGCCCAGATCGACCAGTCAAGCAACGGCGCAAGGGAACAGGCCCAGCGCATCGGCGAGACCGCGACCTCCATGGAGCAGATGAACGCCTCGGTCCTGGAAGTGGCCCAAAACGCCTCCAGCGCCGCCGCCACCGCCGACCAGACCAAGGCGAAAGCGGCCCAAGGGGCCGACGTCGTTGGCCAGGTCGTGGCCGCCATTGCCCAGGTCCAGGCCCAATCCCAGGAAATGATGCACGACATCAGCAGCCTGGGCACACAGGCGGAAGGCATTGGCCAGATCATCAACGTCATCTCGGACATCGCCGACCAGACCAACCTGCTGGCCCTTAACGCCGCCATCGAAGCCGCCCGGGCCGGCGAAGCCGGACGCGGCTTTGCCGTGGTCGCCGACGAGGTCAGAAAACTCGCGGAAAAGACCATGACCGCCACCAAGGAAGTGGGCCAGGCCATCCGGGGGATTCAGGAAGGGACGCGCAAAAACATCGACAACGTGGAACGCTCCGGCAAAACCATCGGCGAAGCCACCCAACTGGCCACCTTGTCCGGCGAGACCCTGCGCCAGATCGTGTTCCTGGCCGACACCACCACCGACCAGGTCCGCTCCATCGCCACGGCCTCGGAAGAACAATCCTCGGCCAGCGAGGAAATCAATCGCAGCCTGGAAGACGTCAACCGCGTCTCCCTGGAAACGTCCGAGACCATGCGCCACTCGACCCTGGCCGTCAGCGATCTGGCCAGCCAGGCCCAGGCCCTCAAGGATTTGATCGAAGCCATGAAGTCCGAAGAGACGGACGTTCCGGCCGCACGCCAGGCCCTGCCGATGCCGGGGCAGCCCAAGGCCGAACGCTACAGGCAATAACGGACGCCCCGGCCGTCCCGCCGGCCATTGCCGCAAAGCCCAGGGGCCGTCCAACGCGCGGCCCTGGGCCACAGCCCCCGGCCAGACCGGCTTCGCCCCGCCTCACCCCCCCATCGGGCAAAGAAATTCCAGCGGATCAATGCCATGGCGGGCCGGGTCCACCACCTCGACAATGGGCGACTTGCCGGCGGCGTCGGGCTTGGCCACGATCTTGCGGGGCGTCAGGCGCACCATGGCCGGGCCGAAGGCCAGGAGCAGCTCCGGGAAAAGCGGCCGGCCGGGATTGGACTTGCTAACAAAGGCATGGTGGCCGCTGGCCAGGCGCACGAAGCTGCCCACGGGATAGGGGCCCATGAACTTGATGAAGCGCTCGACGAGCCCGGGCGGATAGTCGCGCTCCCGCATCCCGTACAGCACGCCCAGGGCCTTGGTGGGCAGGATGCCGGCCTTGTAGGCCCGCCGAGAGGTCAGGGCGTCGAACACGTCGGCCACGCCGATGATGCGGCCGTAGGGATGCACGTCTTCGCCGGCCAGGCCGAGGGGGTAGCCCGTGCCGCCCCACTTCTCATGGTGCTCGGCCACGCCGCGCAGCACCGCCTCGGGCAGTCCCCGGCCCTCAAGAATCTGGCGGCCGTAGCCTGGATGGTTTTTCACCTGCTCGAACTCCCCGGGCGAGAGCCGGGCCGGCTTGTTGAGGATGGCGTCGGGCACGCCGGTCTTGCCGATGTCGTGAAACAAGCCGGCCAGCCCCAGGTCACGCAACCCCAGGGGGTCAAGGCCAAGGGCCGTGCCGAAGGCCACGGCCAGCACGCCCACGTTGACCCCATGGGTAAAGGTGTAGGCGTCGTGTTGGCGCAGCTTGCACAGGGCGATTAGCGCGTCAGGATTGCGCACGGCGCTGGCGATGACGTCATCGACCAGGCATGTCGGCTCCTCCATATCAAGTTCGCCGCCGGCCTGGACCGTCTCCAACACGTTTCGGGCGATGCACAGGCAGTCCTGGTAAACGGCCGTGGCCGCCACAAGCTCTTCTTCCAGGGGCACGACCGGCCCGGCCGGACGGTCGGTCTCCCGGGCCAGCAGCTCGGCCAGGCTCGGTTCGGCCGATCGCCCCTGGGCATAGGTCCCGCGCTCAGTGTCGATGAAGGTTTCGGTGTAGCCGGCCTCGGCGATCTCGCGCACGGCCGCCAGACTCTTGATTTCGCCTTCTTGACTGAAAAGGTAGGGATGTTCCAGCCAGGACAAGCCGGAATCGACGACAAACATGCCAGGCGAAAGCTCGGTGACGGGAATTTTCCGCAGCATGACCGTCCACTACAGGCAACATGCGATGGCGAAGATATCCGCCGAGCTGCTTTACGCCGCTGCCGGTGCTAAAAACGCTGTTAATGCACAGAAAACGAAGGACTGGCTCACGCTTATCCTTACAACGACACCAGATTAGCGACCAATACCTATAGACTATGCTGATTTTTAATGCCGCCTCACGCCAAACAGCAGCAGCAGCCCGTGAACGGACTTCGCCGACAGTTCCAGTGTACTCATGCAACAAACGCGTGCAAAAGACAAGCCCTTCAAAAGAGCGGCCAGAAGAGACAATCCGCCCCGCCGGCAGTCCGGCGGGGCGGAGGAAGGTCCGGGAAGCAGGGAGGATTTATTGGGCCGGAGCCGGAATAGTCAGAGTCTTGCCCAGCTGAAGATGATCAGCGTCTTTCATGCCGTTGGCCTCCATGATGGCCTGGGCCGAAACGCCGTATTTCTTGGCCAGTCGCGTGAGGGTGTCGCCGCGCGCCACGGTGTGGGTCGTGCCGCCGGCCGCGGCCGGCTTTTCCGCACCTGCGGCAGACTTGGTCGCCGGGGAAGCCGGTTTTTCCGCCGTCGGAGCCGGCTTGGCCGCCGGGGCGGCCGAGGGCGCGGGGACCGGAGCTGGAGGTTCGGCCACCACGGTCTCCACGGCTTCGGCAGCCGCAGGAGCCGAAGCTGCCGGCGGCGCGGCCGGGGCCG
>DLGG01000093.1 GCA_002482565.1 Solidesulfovibrio magneticus | reverse complement strand
GCCGTCCGCGCCATCTGCCCCTTCGTTGGCCGGCGCTGTGGCCGGGCCGCGGGACCTGCCTGCCGCATCGAATGCCGCTCCCGCGCCGACCCCGGCCAGGCCGGATGCCGCCCCCGGCCCGGCCGCCAAGGGATGGCCTGTTTGGGGCGTGGTCGCCGCTGCGGCCGGCGGATTGGCGCTGGTCTTCGTCTTTCAGGGAGCGCTGGCCAATCTGGCCGCCGGGATGACCTTGCGGCTGCTGCGGCCCTTTCGCCGGGGCGACGCCGTGAGCCTGGCCGGCATCGTCGGCCGGGTGGAGTCCATGGGCGCGTGGTACGTGGCCATCCGCTCCGAGACGGGCGAGGCCGTCTACGTGCCCAACGCCAAGGCGGCCGGGGAGATCGTGGTGGTGTCCCAACCGGCCGGCAAGGCCGCTTCGCCTAAGGAAACGCCGCGTCGGGTCCAGCGAGGCTGACCCGGCCGGCCTCGATACGGGCCACGGCCCGTATTTCGGGAATCACGTCCTCGGGCCGGTGCACGGCGCACACCACCGTGACCCCGGACCGGGCCGCCGCCGACACGGCCGCCATGGCCGCCTGGCGCGAAGCCGCGTCCAAGCCTGAGAAAGGCTCATCCAAAAGCAGCAATCGCGGCTCGGCCGCCATGGCTCGGGCCAGAAACACGCGCCGCGTCTGGCCGGCGGACAGCGCCCCGAGCTTACGCCCGGCAAGCTTGGCCACCCCGAAAAAGGCCATCCACCGCCGCGCTGTCCGCAGCTCCCGGTCCGTGGGTTCCACATACAGTCCTATGCTGGCCTGGGTCCCGGACAGGACCACCTCCTGGGCGGTAATTTCCTTGTCGTAGTCGGCTTCGAGTTCAAACGAGGCCAGCCCGATGCGGCGGCGGATGTCGCGCAAGTCGGTCAGCCCCTCGGGCGCGGCCAGCCCCGGCCGGCTGACCCGGCCGCCCAGGGCCGGATGATGCTCGCCGGCCATGAGCTTTAGAAGCGTGGACTTGCCCGAGCCGTTGGCCCCGACCACGGCCAGATGGCCGCCCGGATGCACGGTCAGATGCACCGAACGCAGGATTTCCCGCCGGTCGAGAAAGACCGAGGCGTTTTCCACCACCACCAGCGGCAGGGCCGAGGCCTCGGACGCGGAGGCTTCGTCGGCCAGGGCGCACTCCGGGCCTTGGGCGGGCAGGATCGCTTCCAGGCAGCCGGCGATGGTCCGGGCGTAGTGCTCCCGGGCCGAGTCGGCCGACCCCGCATGGACCACGCGGCCGCCAGCCAGGACCACCCCCCGGGCCGGACCGGGCGGCAGGCCGGCTCCCGTATGGCTGGTCAGCACGATGGCCGCGCCCGAGGCCGCCGCCGCTGCCATGGCCTGGCTGGCGGTCGCCGCAGCGCCAGCGTCCAGGCCGTCGAGAAATTCGTCGAGAAAGAGCACCTTCGGCCGGCAGGCCAGGCCCCGGGCCAGGAGCACGGCCCGCAGCTGGCCGTTGGAGAGTGTGCCGACCGGGGTGTGGCGCAGGTGGTCGATGTCTAGGCGCGTGAGCGCCTCTTCCAGGGCGGCCCGTTCGGCCGGGGTCGGCGCGGCCTGAACGTACATGGCGTCGCGGGGGCCGGACAGGATGACGGTTGTGGCGTCCAGGTGGCCCCACAGCCGTTTGACCGTGCGCTGGAGTTCCGGGGAAATGACGGCAAAGCGGTGGCGCACGCCGATGGGCGAGGCCCGGCCCGGGCCGTGGCCGGCGGCGTAGAGCCGGCTTCCCCGTCCGTCGTCGTCGGGCCAGATGTCGCCGCGAAGCAGGCGAAGCAGCGTCGATTTTCCCGAGCCGTTGGCTCCAAGGACGAGCAGGGTCTCGCCCTGGGACAGGCTCAGGGAGACGTCGGACAGGGCTTTGGCCCCGGACAGGGTGACGGAAGCGTTTTGCAGCTCGATGCGCATGGCGGATTGCCCGAAACCTGTTGCGGGGGTTGAAAAAAACGCGGGCCTCCCAACTGGAAGGCCCGCGCGAGAGATGGCTGGGGGCGCTTAGATGAGGCCGGCTTTCTGGAGCACGGTCTTGAGCTTGGCCTCGTTGTCCGGCTGCAGCGGCACCATGGGCAGGCGCGTTTCGAAGGGGAAGCAGCCCATGAGCGCCAGGGCCATCTTGGCTGGCACGGGGTTGGTTTCAATAAACGCCGCCCGGTAGAGGGGGCTCATGTCGTAGTGCAGGGCCTTGGCTGTCTTGAGGTCGCCGGCAAAGGCCGCCTCGCACATGGCCGACATCTTTTTCGGCACGAAGTTGGAGACCACCGAGATGACGCCGCAACCGCCGATGGCCATGGTGGGCAGGGCGGTGAAATCGTCGCCGGAGAGCACCTGGAAGTCCTCGCCGCAAAATTCCAGCACGCGCGAGACCTGGTTGAGGTCGCCGGTGGCTTCCTTGACCCCGATGACCTGGCGGATCTCCTTTTTGAGGATGGCCAGGGTCTCGGGCAGCAGGTTGACGGCCGTGCGGCCGGGCACGTTGTAGACGATAAAGGGCATGTCCACCCGGTCGGCGATGGCCTTGAAATGGGCCACAAGCCCGGCCTGGGTCGGTTTGTTGTAATACGGGGTGATCAGGAGCGCGCCGTCGGCTTTGGCGTCCTTGGCGTCCTGCGTCAGCTCGATGGCCTCGCGGGTGTTGTTGGAGCCGGCCCCGGCCAGGACGGGCACGCGGCCTTTGACCTGGTCCACGCAGATGCGTATGACCCGTTTGTGCTCCTCGTGGGACAGCGTGGCGGATTCCCCCGTGGTGCCGCAGGGGACAAGGCCATGGATGCCTTGCTCGATCTGCCATTCGATGAAGGCGCGGAAGGCCTCTTCATCGACTTCGCCGCTTCGAAACGGCGTGACCAACGCCGTAATTGCGCCGCGAAACTCCATACGTTCCTCCTTGGAATGAAACCCCGTCATTTCCTAGAATGTTTTTGGCGCGGCGGCAAGGGCGTCAGGGCGGTCAATCGTCATTTGTCGTCGCGGGATCGTCACGATCGCGCACGTCCTCGCGCCAGGCGTTGAGCGGGGCACAGCAGCCGTGGCCGACGCCGAGCAGAAACCGGAATCGCTCGCCGTGCACCGGGTCTTCGGCCAACCGGCAACGGTAACAACCGCTTGCTTGATCCCAATACACGTCGGGACACCGGCGACGATAGCCGTAACGGATGTGGGACTCCACGCAGGGATCGGCCAGGCAACACCAGCCGCACCCCACGCAGGGCCGTGAACTCAAACGAGAAGCAGTTGGGCTGCTTGACCGGCGGTCAAGCCTGGAATCGCGTAGGGCATGGCGCGATGTCTCCTGACGGCCCCATTACCGAGAAGGGGCCTGTTTGGGGGAGGCTGGGCGGACGAAATAGGGCCGCTCCAGATAATAAAACGAGAACATGGCCAGCCCTGCGGCGGCCAGGAGGGTGACGGCGTGGTTGGCCAGCATGGACCAGACGTTCGTCACCGGGATGCCGACCACGTTTTGCGTGATCTGCAAGGCCAGCATGTGGGTCATGAAAAGCGAATAGCTGATGATGCCCAGAAACCGCAGGGGCGTGAAGGAAAAGATGCGGGAAAGAATCGAGGCCCGGGTCATGACCGAGGCGGTGACGAGAAACAGCGAGGCGTTGACGGCGCTGAAAAAGAGCAGATTCTTGAGATGCTCGTTGCCGCCGGCGGCCATGAACCAGCCCGAGCCCCACAGCCAGCGGCAATAGAGCAAAAGCCCCAAGCCCACGGCCCAGGTCCAGGAGGGCAGGGCGGCAAGGGCGCGGCGTCCGGCCTCGCCGGCCAGGAGCCGGGCCAGGGCCACGCCCCAGAAAAAGCCCAGAAAGCGGCTGAAGGAAATGCGAAAACGCACCTCGAACTCGCACACGACCAGGGCCGCGACCAGGGCGAAGAAAAACGGCCAGCCGGCGACGAACCGCAACCGCCGGCAGCCAATGAACACGGCCGCGCACAGCACATAGAAATACATTTCGTAGACGAGAGGCCAGGTGAAGAAGTGGATCGGCGGCTCGTTAAAGACGTTCAGGAAAAAGAGATTGTCGAAAAGCCGCCGGGGCGGCGTGTCGGCGGCCACGTAGATGGTGACGAAGACGATGACCGGCAGCAGGCGTCGGTAGCGGTCGTAGAGGAAGCGCAACGCCCCGACGGGCTTGGCCATGAGGCTTTTGTAAACGAGCAGGCCGCTTAAAAAGAAAAACAGGTCCACGCCGAAACTTCCGGCATGCACGATGGTCAAGGCGGTCCAGGGCGCGCCGCCGGGCTCGGTGAAATAGAATTTCGGCTGGTAACGGGCAAAGAAATGCACGTTGAAGACCATGAGGATGGCCCAGCCGCGTATGCCGTCCAGGGCCGGAATGCGCGCGCCGCGCAGCAGGAAGGTCTCGGCCAGGCGGTCGCGCCAGCGGCGGCCGGCCTCGGCAAACGATGCGGGAGCGGGTGTCGGGAGCTGCGTCATGAAGGTCACCAGTTGGCCGCCGCGGGCGTCCAGTAGCCGTAGGCCCAGCAGTCCCGGGCCGGATCGACCATGTCGGGATGGTTTTTTCGGGCCAAGGCGCAGTCGCCCGAGCCGTGGACGATGATTTTGTAGTCCGCGCCGTCGCCGTGGTAGAGATACTGCTTGTCCGGATCGCTCGTGCCGGCCGGATCGCGGGGCAGGGCGGGCAGGAATTCGCCGGCCAGTCCCGGCAGCCAGTCGCCGGTGGTCTCGCCCTTGGGATCGACGGCTCCGGCGAAACCGGCGTTGGCCGGATAGCGGCCGTACTTGGCGTGGTAGTCGGCCAGGGCGTCGCGCAGGCGGGCCAGGTCGTCCAGGCGTCTGGCGAAGTGTTCGGCCCGCTGGCCCGTGTACCAGGGCAGGAAGCAGACCGTGAAATGCCAGGCGGCCAGGGACGTCAGGAGAATAAGCCCCCAGACGGCCAGGGCCGAGGTCTTGGACGCGGCAGGCGATTGCGCTTGATTGGTCATGGCTGCCTTGGGGTAAAGGGCCTGTCCTGGGAATTCAAGTTTTTTGTTGCCGCCTCTGGGCCGCGTCGGGCTTGACTTTGTGATGCAACTTTGTTGCATTGTCGGCTGCGCGTCCAGGCGACGCCAAGGAGCTGCCATGATCCAACGCTTGACTCTTTTGATTATGGGTATCATTTTCATGTCCGCCGCGCCAGTCCAGGCCAGGATATTGGCCGCGGTCAGCATCGCGCCCGAGGCCTATTTCCTGAAACAGATCGCCGGCGACCGGGCCGATGTGGTGGTTATGGTGCCGCCTGGGGCCGACGCCCATACCTACGAGCCCAAACCCCGGCAACTGGCCGATCTGTCCAAGGCGGCGGTCTATTTCGCCATAGGCATGGATTTCGAGGACGCCTGGCTGCCCCGGTTCGCGGCGGCCAACCCCAAGATGGCCATCGTCAAGACCGACGCCGGCATCGACAAGATCCCCATGGTCGCCCACCACGATGACGACGACGATCACGACCATGACAAGGGCAAAAAGGCGGCCAAGGGGCACGATCACGCCAAGGCGGAAAAAGGCCATGGCCACGAACACCATGACGGCGAGCCCGATCCCCATGTCTGGCTGTCGCCCGCGCTGGCCAAGGTCATCGGCGCGTCCATGCGCGACGCCCTGGTCAAGGCCGATCCCGAGGGCGCGGCCGACTACGCCGCCGGTTACGAACGTTTCGCCGCCCAGTGCGACGCCCTTGACGCCGAGATCAAAAAGGTATTTGCCGATGTGCCGGCCGGGCAGCGCAAATTCATGGTGTTTCATCCGTCCTGGGGGTATTTTGCCCGGGACTACGGGCTGACCCAGATTCCCATCGAGCAGCTTGGCCGCGAACCCGGCCCCAAGGCCCTGGCCGGACTCATCAAGGAAGCCAAGGCCGACGGGGTCAAGGTGATTTTCGTGCAACCGCAACTCAGCGCCGCCCAGGCCGAGACCATCGCCAAGGGCATTGGCGGCGCCACCGCCGCCATCAATCCCCTGGCCGAGGACTGGCCGGCCAGCCTTCGCGGCGCGGCCGCAGCCCTGCGCCAGGGTCTGGTCGGCAAGACGGAGACCAAGTGACGCAACCGGTCGTCGACATCCGCGACCTGACCTTTTCCTACAACGGCCAGGCGGCGCTCTCGGGCGTGCGCCTGGCCGTTTCCCAGGGAGAGCGTCTGGCCGTGCTCGGCCCCAACGGCGGGGGCAAGACCACGCTGTTAAAGCTCATCCTCGGCATCCTGACGCCAAGCGCCGGAACCATCCGGGTCTTTGGCGAGGAGCCGGGGAAGCGCAGCGCCCGCATCGGCTACGTCCCCCAGCGTCTGGACGGCGTGGCCGAGCGCAAGGATCTGCCCATCCGGGTGCGCGAGGTGGCGCTCATGGGCCTGCTGGCCCCTGGTCGGCGCGGCTTTCGCTACACGTCCGAGGAGATCGACAAGGCCGACGCCGCCTTGGCCCGGGTCGAGATGGTGGGGCTTGCCCAGCGCCGCTTTTGCGAGCTCTCCGGCGGCCAGAAGCAGCGCACGCTTATAGCCCGGGCCCTGGTTTCCGATCCGGGCCTGCTCATTCTCGACGAACCCACGGCCAACATCGACCCCCAGGGCAAGTTTTGCCTCTACGAAGTGCTCTCGCGCATCGGCGAGGGCGTCACCTCCCTGGTCGTCAGCCACGATCTGAGCATCCTGGCCGCCGGGGTCACGGCCGTGGCCTGCGTCAACGGCCGGGTGGCCTATTCGCCCGAGCCGCGCCTGAGCCAGGACATGCTCGACCTGCTCTACGGGGTGCATAGCCACACTTGCCCCATGGATGCCTATCTGCGCCGCATTCCGCCGGACCTCGCCCGGCTGTCCCCGACGGAGCGGCCATGATTGAAGCGCTTTCCCTGCCGTTTATGCAAAACGCCGCCCTGGCGGCGCTGTTGGCCGCCGTGTGCTGCGGCGTCATCGGCACCCTGGTCGTGGCCAACCGCATGGTTTTCCTGGCTGGCGGCGCGGCCCATGCCGCTTACGGCGGCGTGGGGCTGGCTTATTTCCTGGCCCTGCCCGTGCTGCCGGTCACCGTCGCCTTCACCGTGGCCGCCGCCCTGGCCATGGCTGCCGTGACGCTTAAGCGCGTCGAGGACACCGACACCGTCATCGGCGTGCTGTGGGCCGCCGGCATGGCTTTCGGCATTATCCTTTTGGATCTGACTCCCGGCTACAAGCCCGACCTCATGAGCTACCTGTTCGGCAGCATCATCACCGTGCCGGACAGCGATCTTTTCGCCCTGGCCGGCCTGGACGTGGTGCTTCTGGCCGCCGCCCTGCGCCATTACAACGGCTTCGTCTCCATGGCTTTTGACCGGGAGTTCGCCGCCGTGCGCGGGGTGCCGGTGATGTTCCTGCATTGCCTGCTCACGGCCCTGGCCGCCGTGTCGGTGGTGCTGCTCATCCGGGTGGCCGGCCTGATTCTGGTCATTGCGCTGCTCTCCGTGGCCCCGAGCCTGGCCGTGCGCCGGGCCGCCTCCCTGGGCCGGGCCATGGTCTGGGCGGGGCTTCTCAACATCGTGTTTTGCCTATCCGGTCTGGGGTTGGCCTATGCCTTCAATCTGACCTCGGGCGCGGCCATCATCGCCGTGGCCGCCGCGACCTTCTTCGTGTCCCTGGCTCCGGGCTTGGCCCGGCGGCGGCAGGGAGCCTAAAGGCCGGCCATGGACGCCGCGCTTCACGAAAGCCCGGCCCGGATGTTGGCCCGGGCCGGCATCGAGGCCACGCCCCTGCGGCTGGCCGTGGTAGGGGCCATGGCCGGAGCGGGCCGGGCGCTGCCGGCCGGCGACATCCTGGCCCTGGTGCGCCGGCTGCGTCCGGCCAACCGGGTGACGCTCTACCGTATTCTCGATCTGCTGGTGGAAAAGGGGCTGGCCCGCCGCCACAGCGCCGGGGACCGTGCCCAACGCTACTGCCTGGAGCCCGGGACCGCCGGAGCGCCCCATGGTCATGCCTACTGCGTGCGCTGCGGGGCCATGCAGTGCCTGCCCCAAGGGGCCGGCCTGGCCGACGTGGCCGCCCTGGGCGCTGGGCTGGCCATGGACGTGCTGTCGGTGGAGGTGCGCATCGACGGCGTGTGCGCCGCCTGCCGGGAGTCCAAAGGCCGCCCGGCAGGCGCGGCTGTTGACGGCGACCCGGGAAACTCCTAGAAGATGCCCTTACGCGTAACCGCCCCTCCCTGGATGCCATTTCGCATATGAAGCAAGCCCTCATCTTTGGCGTGTCAGGCCAGGACGGTGCCTATCTGGCGCAGCTTTTGCTCCAGAAAGGCTACCGGGTGGCCGGAACCTCCCGCGACGCCCAGATGGCGTCTTTCGCCAGCTTGGCCGCCCTGGGCATTGGCGAACAGGTCGAGGTCCATTCCGTCACCTTGACCGATTTTCGAAGCGTCCTGACTGTCCTGGCCAAGGTCAAGCCTGACGAGATCTACCATTTGGCCGGCCAGTCGTCGGTCGGGCTGTCCTTTGACCAGCCCGTGGAAACCTTCATGTCCATCGGCGTGGGCACGCTCAACCTCCTGGAGGCCGTGCGCTTTCTCGGCGCGCCGGCCAGGCTCTACCACGCCTCTTCCAGCGACTGTTTCGGGGACACCGGCGGCGAGCCGGCAACCGAGCATACGCCCTTTGCCCCGCGAAGCCCCTATGCCGTGGCCAAGGCGGCGGCCCATTTCGAGGTGGCCAACTATCGGGAGGCCTACAAGCTTTTTGCCTGCAACGGCATCCTTTTCAACCACGAGTCGCCGCTGCGCCCCAAGCGTTTCGTCACCCGCAAGATCGTGGCCGCCGCCGCCCGCATCGCCGCCGGCTCGGGCGAGACGCTCTCCCTGGGCAACATCGACGTGGCCCGGGACTGGGGCAACGCCCGGGAATACGTCGAAGCCATGTGGCTGATGCTCCAGCAGGACGCCCCGGAAGACTTCGTCATCGCCACCGGCCAGACCATCACCCTGCGCCAGTTCGTGGCCGAGGCCTTCGCCGCCCTGGGCCTGGACTGGCAGGACCACGTGAAGGTCGATTCCACGCTTTTTCGGCCCGCCGACATCGCCGTCAGCCGGGCCAATCCGGCCAAGGCGGCGCAGACGCTCGGCTGGAAGGCGACCATGGGGCCGGCCGATGTGGCCCGGGCCATGGCCGTCCACGAACAACAGGAGATTCTCCAGAAATGAAAGGCAAAGTCGCGCTCATTACCGGCATCACCGGCCAGGACGGGGCCTATCTGGCCGAACTGCTGCTCAAAAAGGGGTATGAAGTCCATGGCATCAAACGCCGGGCCTCCCTTTTCAACACCCAGCGCATCGACCATCTCTACCGCGATCCCCACGACATCGGCCGCAAGTTCACGCTCCACTACGGCGACCTGAGCGATTCGACCAACCTCATTCGCATCATCCAACAGGTCCGCCCGGACGAGATCTACAACCTGGCCGCCCAGAGCCACGTCAAGGTGTCCTTCGAATCCCCGGAATACACCGCCGACGTGGACGCCCTGGGTACGTTGCGCCTGCTTGAGGCCGTGCGCATCCTGGGCATGGAGAAGCATACCCGCTTCTACCAGGCCTCCACCTCGGAACTCTACGGCCAGGTCGTGGAGACGCCCCAGACCGAGAAAACGCCCTTTTATCCGCGAAGCCCCTACGCCGTGGCCAAGCTCTACGCCTATTGGATCACGGTCAATTACCGTGAGGCCTACGGCATGTACGCCTGCAACGGCATCCTTTTCAATCACGAGTCGCCCCTTCGCGGCGAGACCTTCGTCACCCGCAAGATCACCCGGGCCATGGCCCGCATCAAGCTGGGTCTCCAGGACTGCCTCTACCTCGGCAACATGAGCGCCCTTCGCGACTGGGGCCACGCCAAGGACTACGTCGAGATGCAGTGGCTCATGCTCCAGCAGGACGCCCCGGACGATTTCGTCATCGCCACCGGCCGCCAACATTCCGTGCGCGATTTCGTCAAGATGGCCGCCGCCGAACTGGGCATCTCCATCCGTTTCGAAGGCACGGGGGCCGACGAGAAGGGCTACGACGCCAAGACCGGCGCCTGCCTGGTGGCCGTGGACCCGCGCTATTTCCGCCCCACCGAGGTGGAGACGCTGCTTGGCGACCCCACCAAGGCCCGGGAGCGCCTGGGCTGGGTGCCCAAGATCACCCTGGAAGAGATGGTCACGGAAATGGTGCGCGCCGACCTGCGCGACGCCGAGCGCGACGCGCTGTGCAAAAGCCAGGGATTCGCCGTCTTCGACCTCAACGAATAGTGTCCGGCCGGCCTTGACAAAGGCCGAAGCCGTATCGATTTCAACGCCTGGCGTGCAAGCGCCGGACATCAAGGAGAATGCCCCATGGCTTACGACATCCGACTGGTCAAACTCATCAACGGCGAAACCGTCCTTGGCAAATGGGACGAAGCCGCCAACAAGCTCACCGAAATCGCGCTGCTGCAGACCATTCCCTCCCAGCAGGGCGTGCAGATGATGCTTTTGCCCTTTGGCTACCCCTTCGAGACCGAGATCGGGGGCGAGATCGACGGCGCGCATATTCTCTACCAGTTCAAGAAGTTTCCCGACGAGCTCCAGACCCGCTACCTGGAGGCCACGAGCAACCTGACCCTGTCCACCACAGGCGACCTCAAGAATCTGTCGTCCCTGGCCGGCAAGGGCGGCAACATTTCGAATCTGCTCAAGAAATAGGTTTTTGTCCGCGCCGCCGCGTAAGGGAGCTTCCCGGCGGCGGCGCGTCTTTTTTCCTGGCCGCCCAGCCACGACCCCCCGGCCTTTTGCCGGCCGGAGACCATCCATGCGCGAGCTCGTTTCCCGTATCCAAAAGCCCACCCAGTACCTCGGCGGCGAATGGGGCCGCACGGCCAAGGACTCGTCCACCGTGCGCGCCCGCCTGGCCCTGGCCTTCCCGGATTTCTATGAAGTCGGCATGTCCTACGTCGGCGGGCGCATCCTGTATGAAGCCGTCAACCGGGTCGAGGGTCTGGCCGCCGAGCGTGTCTTTGCTCCGGCCGACGACGCCGTGGCCGTCATGCGCGAGACGGGAACCAAGCTGGCCTGCCTGGAGTCCGACACCCCCCTTGCCGCCTGCGACGTGGTGGCTTTTCACCTGACCCACGAGCTGTGCTACACCAGCGTGCTGCACCTGCTCGATCTGGCCGGCATTCCTTTTCGGGCCGCCGAGCGGGCCGGGCAGGGCGGCTGTCCCCTGGTGGTGGCCGGCGGCGGCTGCGCTTTTAACGCCGAGCCCATGGCCCCGTTTTTCGATGTCATGGTCCTTGGCGACGGCGAAAAAGCCATCGTCGATCTGCTCGAAGCCGTAGCCGCCGCCCGGGAGAGCGGGGCGGACCGCCGCCAGCTCCTGGAGACCCTGGCCGCCATGCCCGGCTTTTACGTGCCGGAATTTTTCGAGTTCGACCCCGAAACCGGAGTGCGAAGCCTGCTTCCCGGCTACGAGCGGGTAGACAAGGCCATCGTGGCCGATCTGGATGCGGCCCCGTTCCCGGCCTGCCAGGTGGTGCCCTTTGCCCAGGCCGTCCATGACCGCCTCTCCGTCGAAATCGCCCGGGGCTGCACGCGCGGTTGCCGCTTCTGCCACGCCGGCATGGTCTACCGCCCGGTGCGCGAACGAAGCCTTTCGACCCTCGAAGCCCTGGTCGGCGAGGGCCTTTGCCGCACCGGCTACGAGGAGCTGTCCTTCCTCTCCCTGTCCACCGGCGATTTTTCGGCCCTGGAAAGCCTTTTCGCCCAGAGCATCGACCGCTGCCGCCGCGAGCAGGTGGCCGTGTCCTTGCCGTCGTTGCGGGCCGGCACGTTGTCCGATTCCATCCTCGACATGATGGCCGGCATCCGCCGCACTGGAGCCACCATGGCCCCGGAGGCCGCCACCCAGCGCCTGCGCGACGTCATCAACAAGGGCATCACCGAGGAAGACATCCTCTCCCATGCCTCGCGCCTGTTCGAACACGGCTGGCAGCAGGTGAAGCTCTACTTCATGATCGGGCTGCCCACCGAAACCGAGGAAGACGTCCAGGGCATTTTCGAGCTGGCCAAGAAAGTGCTGGCCCAAGCGCCCAAGGGCGCCAAGCGCCTGCAGGTCACGGCGGCCATCTCGCCCTTCGTGCCCAAGCCCCACACGCCGTTTCAGTGGCACGGCCAGATCAGCCTGGAGCAGATTCGCGCCCGGGTGGGCTATTTGCGCGAGCTTTTCGCCAGCGACCGCCGGCTGACCCTGCGCTGGCACGAGCCGGAAATGAGCTTTCTCGAAGGCGTGTTCTCCCGGGCTGGCCGAGAGCTGGCCCCCGTGGTCGAGGCCGGCTGGAAAAAGGGGGCGCTTTTCTGCTCCTGGGTGGACCGCTTTTCCCTGGCCCCGTGGCTGGAGATTTTCGCCGAGGCCGGGCTTGATCCGGCCGACTGGCTGGCCGAGCGCCCGGTGGACAAGCCGCTGCCCTGGGACCACCTGTCCTGCGGCGTGTCGCCGGCTTACCTGCGCCTGGAGCGCAAGCGGGCGCTGTCCGGCACGGTGACGGCCGACTGCCGTTTTGGCGACTGCACCGGCTGCGGCGTATGCAACGACGCCGGCCGCAAGAGTTCCTTGACCGCCGAGACGGTGATCAAGCCCCGCCTCAACCGGCCGGCCCTGGAGTGCGAGGCCGTGGCCGCGCCGCCGGCCCCGCCCCGGGAAGACCTCACCCGCAAGGCCGCCCATTTCCGGGTCTGGTACGCCAAGGAGGGCAGCGCCATCTACCTGAGCCAACTGGAGCTTGGCCGGGTCATCGAACGCTCCCTGCGCCGGGCCGGACTCAAGCCGAGCTTCTCGGCCGGCTACCACCCGTTGCCCCAGATTTCCTTTGGCCGGGCCTTGCCCGTGGGCGTGTCCAGCCGGGCCGAATGGATGGGGCTTTTCCTGCGCGAACCCATTGCGCCCGAGGAATTCGTCGCGCGCCTGAACCCCAATTTGCCCGAGGGCTTGACCGTGGTCGGGGTGGATGAGCTGGCCGGAGGGCGCAAGGTCGCCCATCCGGTGATTGAAACCTTTGAGCTGACCGTGCCGGACGAGCAGGCCGAGGCCTGCCGCCAGGGCTTTGAAGCTTTCGAGGCGGCCGCCGCCTTCCCCGTGACCTGGGAATCCAAGAAAGGGCCGCGCACCCTCGACGCCAAGACCGTGGTGCGCGGCGTGCTGCCGGCCGGCCCTGGTCGCGTGCGCTTTTCTTGCGATTTTTCCGAGACCTATTTAAGCCCCTTGCGTCTGGTTGAAGCGGTCTGTCCCGGGCTTGTCCGGGGGCGCTACGACTTGCGAAAGACCAACGTCTCCTTTGCCGACGGCGGTTTTTTCCCCCTTTCGTGAAGCTTTTTTAAGTTCCCTTTCCTGCCAAAAGCTCGCACCTTGCCTTCGGGCATCGTTCGTCCAAGGGGAATCCTGGCTTTGCCGGGGACCGCATACGGTTGATTCCTATGAGGAACGGATAGATGGAAGGAGGTCGAAGATGCTTGATGCCAAAACGCATTATGAACAGTTGTTGGCGCGCCATTATTCTCGGGCCATGGGGGGCTTTGAGGCCAAGGCCGCGGAAAACGGGGCGCTTTTTGACCGTCTCGGGATCGCGCCCCGCACTTCCGGGCGAGCGGTGGATATGGGCGCGGGGTCGGGGTTTCAGAGCCTGCCTTTGGCCGAACGGGGGTTTTCGGTTACGGCCGTGGACTTTTCTCCCACTCTCGTGGCGGAGCTTTCCCAGCGCGCGGCCGGACGTGAGGTCACTCCGGTCCTTGGCGATATCCGCGACGTCGCGGCCTTGGTCGGCGAGCCGGCCGAACTGGCCGTCTGTATGGGCGACACCCTGGCCCACCTAGGCTCGCTTCAGGAAATCGGATCCTTTTTGGCGGCGCTGCGCGCCTCGCTTGAGCCCAAGGCACGTTTGGTCCTCACCTTTCGCGACCAGCAGCGGGCCTTGACCGGCACGGATCGCATTTTGTCCGTGGCCAGCGATGACGACTTTCACTTCGTTTGTCTCTTGGACTACGACGAAGACGCCATCACGGTTACCGATATCGTCCATTATCGCACGGTTGCGGGCTGGGGCATGGAGAAAAGCGCCTATTGCAAGGTGCGCTTGCGCCAACCCGTTGTTGTGGAGATGCTCAAGGACGCTGGTTTTGTCATTGTTGTTGAGGAAATGACACGAGGGCTAGTCACCATCGTTGCCCAGAGCGACTGATGCAGTGCCCTGTCTATCCTTCGCGTCCGTCAATCAGCATTACCTCATGCCGCTATTCCAACCGCCGCCAGAGGAGCACATGCCCATGCGTTGGCGCACTTTGTTCTCTTTTTTCGCAGTAGTTCTGACGCTTTCCACGCCCGCCTTTGCGGCCGACGCCCACAAGGTGGCCAGGCTCCAAAACGGGCTTACCGTCATGACCATTGAGGACGACCGGTTCCCCTTGGTTTCGGTGCGGCTTTTTGTCCATGCCGGTTCCGCCTATGAGACGCCCAAGCAGGCGGGCTTAAGCCACCTGCTTGAGCACATGGTGTTCAAGTCCACGCAAAAGCGGCCGGCCGGCCAGGTGGCCTCGGACATCGAGGGCGCGGGCGGCGAACTCAACGCGGCCACAAGCTTTGACAGCACCATTTATCGGGTCGATCTGCCGGCCGAGCGCTGGCGGCTGGGCCTGGACGTGGTCAAGGACATGATCTTCGGGGCCAAATTCGACCCGTCCGAACTGGACGGCGAAAAGCAGGTGGTGCTCTCCGAGATCGCCCGTGGCCGTGACGACCCGGACAGCCGTCTGTTCCAGCTGACCCAGGGCCTGGTCTGGCCGGGGCAGGGCTACGGCCGGCCGGTCATCGGCTATCCCGAGACGGTTTCGGGCTTCACCGACCAGGACCTGCGCGACTACGTGGCCGAGCGCTACCAGCCCCAGTCCATGCTGCTGGTGGTGGCCGGCAAGGTGCGCGCTGACGAGGTGCTCCTGGAAGCCGGGGCGCTTTTCGGCGACCTGCAAAACGACCGGACCGTGACCCCGCCGGCACTGTATGCCGCTCCCGTGACGCTCGCGAAGTCGGTGGCGGTGGAATACGGCCAGTGGGGCAAGGTGCGCCTCCAGGTCGCCTTCCCCATGCCGGCCATCCGCAGCGCCGACGAGGCCGCCCTGGACGTCCTGTCGGGGCTTTTGGCCGGCGACGAGACCAGCCGGCTCTACCGCGCCTTCAAATACGACAAGCAGCTCGTGGACGACGTGTCCTGCGCCGCCATGACTCTGGAGCGATCCGGGCTTTTCATCATCGACGCCACCCTGGACGCCAAGAACGTGGCCGCCTTCTGGCAGGGGCTTTTGGCCGATCTGGCCAAGCTGTCCGGCGCGTCCTTCAGCGACAAGGAAATCGAGCGGGTCAAGCGCAACGCCGAAGACGGCCTTTTCGGGGCCAAGGAGACGCTCTCCGGGCTGGCCATGAAAGCCGGTTACTTCCAATTCTACGGCTACGAGCCGGGCGGCGAGGCCAACTATCTGCGCTCGGTCCAACTGGTCGACCGCAAGAGCCTGGACGCCGTCATCGCCGCCACCTTTCGCCCCGAGCGCCTGACCGTGGCCGCCCTGGTCCCCAAGGCCGACGAAGCCGTGGTCACCGCCGTCGGCCTGGAGGAAACGGCCAATCGCGTCTGGCCCAAGGCCAAGACGGCCGAGGCCGCCACAGCCGCCGCCGCCGACAAGTCCGGCGCGGAAGTCGTGTCTCTGGGCCAGGGCCGCACCCTGGTCCTGCTGCCCGATACGACCCTGCCCTACGTCTCCATCTCCATGGTCTATAACGGCGGCGACGCCCTCTTGACTAAGGATCGCCAGGGGCTGGCGGAACTGGCTTCGAGCAGCCTGACCAGCGGCACGGCCAAGCGCTCGGCCAATGCCGTGGAAGACTTCCTGGCCGACCGTTCGGCTTCGATCTCGGCCGCCTCGGGCCGCGATTCCTTCTCGGTCGGAGCGCGCTTCCCCAGCCGCTTCCAGGCCGACCTGTATGGCCTTTTGGCCGAGGTGTTGACCACGCCGGCCTTTGCCCCGGCCGAGATTGCCCGGGACGTCAAGGATCAGCTCGCCGCCATCAAGGCCAAGGAAGACGAGCCCATGGGCCTGGCCTTCCGGCGCATCTTCCCGTTTTTGTTCGGCGATTCCCCTTACGGCTACATGCGCCTTGGCCAAGCCGCCGCCGTGGCCAAGTTCACGCCCAAGGACGTGGCCGGCTTCTGGAAGGACCAGCAGTCCATGCCCTGGGTCATGGCCGTTTGCGGCGATTTTGACGCCGCCGCCGTGCGTCGTCTGGCCGAAACTCTGGCCAAGGCCAGCGGACCGGCCAAGGCCTTCGCCTTCCCCGTGCCGGCCTGGGGCCAGACCAGGGACGGTTCGGCCACGCTCACCGAGCGCAACCAGGAACATCTGTTCATGATCTTCCCCGTGCCCGGCAGCGATTCCCCGGAAACCCCGGCCCTGATGCTTTTAAACGAAACCCTGGCCGGACAGTCCGGCCTGCTGTTTACCCGGCTTCGCGACGGCGAAAACCTCGGTTATTCCGTCACCTCCTTCCTGTGGCAGTCGCCCCAGGCCGGGTTCCTGGCCTTTTACATCGGCACGTCCCCGGACAAGGCCGAGGCGGCCCGGACCGGCTTTGCCGATGTGGCGCAGCAGCTGGGCTCCACGTCGCTGCCTGACGAGTTGATGCTTCGCGCCAAAAACGTCATGGCCGGCGATTACTACCGCGAGCGCCAAAGCCTCAAGGCCCGCAGCAGCGAAGCGGCTGCTACCCTGGCCCGGGGCTGGCCTCTGGACCGCGAGCGGCAGCAGGTCGAGGCGGCCCAGCAGGTCTCGGCCGAAACCCTCAAGGAACTGGCCGGCAAGTATCTGCTGTCGGAAAAGGCCTACATCTACCGCGTCAAGCCCTGACGCGACTGTGCAAACCGTGTAAAGCCTCGGAAAAGCCCCTGCCGGCGACTGTCGGCAGGGGCTTTTTGCTGGCTATTGCCTGGCGATTGGGACAAGAAACAGGAAAAGGAGACAGGCGTATGATTCAATGCCGAGGACTTCCCACGCCGTTGCAGGTGGCCTTTGGCAACGGCCAATTCACCGGCCTGTGCGACGCCACCCCGGACAAAGGCGGGGCTGGCCAGGGCTTTCGGCCCCATGAGCTGCTGGAAGCCGCTCTGGGCTCCTGCCTGGTCATGATCATGACCAAGTTCGCGGCCAGCCATGACATTCCCCTGGCCGGCGTCGCCGTGACCGTGACGCTTGACCGCTCGGACCCGGAAACGGCGGCCTACGCCTGCGCCATTGCCCTTGAAGGCGATCTGACGGACGACGACCGCCGCCGCATCCTGCGCGCCGCCCGAAGCTGCCCGGTGCGCCGGACCCTGGGCTGCAAGGCGGTGGTGGTGGAAGAGGTGAAATGAGGTGAGTTGAGGTGAGGTGAAGGAGAAGAGGGAAGAGTGCCTTGTATGTTTACCCCATGG
>DLGG01000044.1 GCA_002482565.1 Solidesulfovibrio magneticus | reverse complement strand
TCACGGCCCTGCTCGGCGGCCCGTTTTTTTGTTTCCTGCTCCTGACCGGACGGGGGGGACGGGCATGATCCGCTGCCGCGACCTGACCAGCGGCTACCGGGGCCGGGCCGTTCTTGACGGGCTGAGCCTGGAGGTGGCCGCCGGCGAGATGGTCGGCATCCTGGGCCCCAACGGCGCGGGCAAGACCACGCTGCTCATGGCCTTGTCGGGCGTGCTTTCGCCCGGCGCGGGCACGGTGGCCCTGGCCGGGCGCGATCTGGCCGCGCTCACCGACCGGCAGCGGGCCCGGCTCGTGGCCGCCGTGCCCCAGCGCGGGGAAAACGCCGGGGAACTGGCCGTACGCTCGGTGGTGCTCATGGGGCGTTATCCGTATCTCGGGTTTCTGGGCGGCTACGGCCCGGACGACCACCGGGCGGCCGAAGCGGCCATGGAGGCCGTGGGCCTGGGCGATCTTGCCGACAGACGCCTTCACGAGTTGTCCGGCGGCGAGTTCCAGCGGGTGCTGGCCGCCAGGGCCTTGGCCCAGGAAAGCGGCATTTTGCTGCTGGACGAAGCCTCGGCCAGCCTGGACATCGCCCGCAAGATGGAACTCTACCGGCTGCTCGCCGCCCGAAACGCGGCCGGCGTCACCATCCTGGCCGCCCTGCACGACATCAATCTGGCCGCGCTTTTTTGCCGGCGGCTGGTGTTTCTCAAAGATGGCCGCATCGAGGCCGACGGCCCCACGGCCGAGGTTTTTACGCGACAAACCCTTTCGAGGATTTATGAGACCGACATCATCGTCATCGCCCATCCCCAGACCGGCGCGCCCCAGGCCTTGGCTGCCGGCGGCGGCCTGCCTGCTGGTCGGCCTGCTGGCGGCCGCGCCGGCCCGTAGCCAAGGCCCGACCGTCGTCGACGACCTGGCCAACCGCGTCGCCCTGCCCGCCCCGGCCCGGCGCGTCGTGCCGCTCTACGGCGCGTTCGTGGACATCCTGGCCGGCATGGGACTTACCGATCGCGTGGTCGCCCGCACCGAGGCCGACCCGGCTCCGGCCGACGCCCCGGACCTGCCGGTCATCGGCACCCACATGCGCCCCAACATCGAGCGCGTCCTGGCCGTGCGCCCGGACCTCGTGCTGCAGATGGACGGCCGGGGCGAGGCCCGGGAATCGGCCGCCAGGCTCGCCGGCCTGGGCATCCCCACGGCGGTCTTCGCCGTGTCGGATTTTCCAACGTTATTTTCCGCCATTGACCGCATCGGCGTGCTGTGCGGGGACGAAACCGCGGCGCGCTACCTGCGCGAAGCCCTGGCCGGCCGTCTGCTCGCCGTCAAAAGGCCGGCCGGCCCGCCGCCCCGGATATTTTTCGAGGTGCGCTCGGGCAGCCTGTTGGCCGCCGGCAACACCTCCATGGCCTCGGCCGTGATCACGGCCGCCGGCGGAAAAAACGCCGTGGCGGCCAAGGAGAAAATCGTGCGCTTATCCGACGAGGAACTGCTGCGCCTGGCCCCGGACGTCTGCCTGACCCAGCGCGGCCCCATGAACCCCGAAGCCCGGTCCATGGCCGAGCGGCCCGAGTACGCCACGCTGCCCTGCGTGCAAAACGGCCGGGCCTTTGTGGTGGACGAGGCGACCTTCTCCCGGCCCGGGCCGGGAAGCGTGACGGCCGTGGAAACCCTGGCCGGGATGTTGTCCGGGAGGCCGTCATGACCTGCCCGGGAACGCTTTACGGCATCGGCGTCGGCCCCGGCGACCCGGAACTGGTGACGCTTAAGGCCGTGCGCGTTCTTGGCGCGGTGGACGCCGTCTTTGCCGCCTCGTCGAGCAAGAACGACTATTCCATCGCCGAGGCCATCGTCGCCCCACACCTGCCGGCCAGCCGGGGGCTCACCCGCCTGCCCTTTCCCATGACCCGCGACCAAGCCGCCCTGGACGCGGCCTGGGCGAAAAACGCCCAGGCCATGGCCGAGGTGTTGACCGCCGGGCACGACGCGGCCTTTATCACCCTGGGCGATCCGCTGCTCTACAGCACCTTTGGCTACGTGCTGCCGCGCCTGCGCGCCCTGGTCCCGGGTCTTGCCGTGGAGATCGTGCCCGGCATCACCTCGTTTCAGGCGGCGGCGGCCCGCACCGGACAGGTGCTGGCCGAGGGCGGCGAAAACCTGCTGGTGGCTTCGGGCATCGACGACGACGGCCGGCTGGCCGCCGCCCTGGAGACGGCCGACAACGCCGTGATCCTCAAAGCCTACAAAAGCTTCCCCCGTCTTCGCGCCCTGCTCTCCGGCCTGGGCCTAGCCCGAGGCACGACCTTCGTCACCCGCCTGGGCCATGACGGCGAGGCCGTGGAACGCGACCTGGACAACGCCCCAGAGCGTCCCCACTACCTGTCATTGTGCCTGATCAAGCGGGGGCGGAGCTAGGGTCACGCCCCGTCTCGCCGCGCCGAGCGCCGAACGCCGCAATCCCCGTCCCATGGGGATTGCGGCGTTCGGCGTATCCTTGGCTCCATGTCCGCTTCTTTTAATGGCGACGCGCACGCGTAGCGTAATCTCCAGACCTTGGATAGCCCGGAAAACCGCCTCGCCATGAGTATTCCCGCTCAATATTCTCACGCTCAGAGAATTGCTCGCTTCCTCCCCGCCAGACATAGTGCGATACAATGCCGGATTGTCTCCCAGGCGCTGCACTATGCACGCCTCCGGCATTTTCTGGCCATACGAGGTGAGCAATGCGGATCGCATCCTGGCTCGACACGCTTCATTCTGGGAGCGATGCGGCCGTAGCCGACGACATCGACTGTTTTCAGGCCAAGGCGCACCCCTTTTTGTCCGACGAACTGGCCGAACACCACGTGGCGCGCTTAAGCAGCCACCTCGGCCGGCTGGCCGCGCCCCTTCGCCGGGCCGTCATCGGCTACACCCTCTACACCCGCCAGCTCGACCGCATCCAGGAAGCCGCCACCAAGGACTTCTGCCGCGACGGCTGCGACCGGCCGCCGGTGGGCTGCTGCAACGCCCGCCACTGCGACGTGTTCACGCCCTCGGACTACCTGCTCTACCGGCCAACCGGCCTGTCCCTGGAACTGGCGGGCGCGCTGGCCCGCCTGCAACGCGCCGAGGACGACAGCGCGCGCCAGGCCGGCGCGCGCCATACCCAGCGGTATTGTCCGTATCTGACGGAGACCGGCTGCACCTTGCAGTTGGCCAAATCGCCGCGCTGCATCCATTATCTGTGCCAAACCCTGCAAACCGATCTTGGCCAGCGCTACGGCGCGGCGGGCGCGGCCTTTGCCGCGGCCATGGCCGAGACGGCCGGCCGGGCCGTGGCCTGCTGCGAGGATTTCACCAATCCGGCCGTGCTGGCGACAGCCCGGGAGATGCTGTCGGCTGAAGCGGCGCGGCCCTAATGTCGCGTCCGCGAAAAGCGCCTCTGGTGTTTTGTCGTCAACGAGCTAAAACCATTAATTTTTCTTAAAAAAAGCTCTCGTGTTTTCTAAGGGACGCGACACTAGCAAGGGACGCTCAGCGCCAGGCCGCCCTGGGCGGTTTCCTTGTATTTCGTGCACATGTCGCGCCCGGTCTGGGCCATGGCGGCGATGGCCTGGTCCAGCCCCACCACATGGTGGCCCGGAGTCTCGGCGGCGGCGATCTGGTAGGCGGCAAAGGCCTTGACCGCGCCCATGGCGTTGCGCTCGATGCAGGGAATCTGGACGTAGCCGGCCACCGGATCGCAGGTCAGGCCCAGGCAGTGCTCCAAGGCGGTTTCTGCGGCGTTTTCCACCACATGGACGCCATGCCCGTTGGCCTGGGCCAAAAAGGCGGCGGCCATGGCCGAGGCCACGCCCACCTCGCCCTGGCAGCCCACCTCCGCGCCGCTCACCGAGGCGTTGTGCTTGGCGAGAAGACCCACCATGCCGGCCACCAGCAAGGCCTCGCGAAAATTCTTGCGGAAAACGCCGGCCGTGGGCCGCAGCACCTTGGCGATGTAGAGCACCCCGGCCAGCACGCCGGCCGCCCCGGCCGTGGGCGCGGTGACGATGATGTGGCCGCAGGCGTTCTCCTCGGCCCCGGCAAAGGCGCAGGCGCAAAGGGCCAGGATCGGCCGGTCGGCCATCTGCGGGTCCTGGCGGTAGCGCGCGAAAAGCACGCCGGCCTTGCGCCACAGCCCAAGAGGCCCCGGCAGCGGCCCCTCGGCCTCCAGCCCCCGCTCCACCACGTCGATCATCACCCGCATGACGCCGTCAAGCCGCTCCACGATGGCCTGCCGGGACAAGCCGCTGACCGCCTCTTCATTGGCCATGAGCACGTCGGGCAGGGACAGGCCCGTTTCCTCCACGATGCGGCGCAGGCCGGCCATGCTCGAAAAAGGGTACGGCGGCAACGCCCGGACCGGGGGTTCCTCGCCCTGCCATTCCACGAATCCGCCGCCCACGGAATAGGCCTCCCGCGTAAACAGCACGGTCCCGTCCCCGGCCGTTACGCGAAACACCATGGTGTTGGGGTGGCGCTTGGGCACGGCCAGCAGGTCCAGGGACACGGCGCGCGGCGAAATGGCGATGCTCCGCCCGGCCACGACGACGGTTCCGCCGGGATAGTCGCTCAGGCCGTCGAGGATGTCGGGCGGGCAGGATTCCGGGCGATGACCGAGCAGCCCGGCCAAAAGCGCCTGGGGCGTGCCGTGGCCCTGGCCGGTGGCGGCCAGGGAACCGAGCAGGCGCACGTCCACGGCGGCGGCCCGGTCCAGGGTTTCGGCCGGCAAGGCCGACACGGCCGCCAGGAAATCGGCGGCGGCGCGCATGGGGCCGATGGTGTGGGAACTCGACGGCCCGGGGCCGATCTTGAACAGGTCGAGGATGGGCGTGGTGATGGGCGGGCGGGCGGCGTCCATGGATGTCCTTACGAGGTTGTGGGGTTATCTGGCTTTGGGGCCGGGGCTGCGGGGCGCTGCGCTCACGCCCCGCTCCGGCTGGCCAGCAGGCCGTGGCGCAGGGCGTAGTCCACGAGCTGGCTTTTATGGGTCAGGTGCAGCTTTTCCATGACATGGGTCTTGTGGGTGTCAATGGTCTTGACGCTTAATTGCAGCAGCGCGGCGATCTGGGTCAGGGTGTGGCCGCGCACGAGGAGTTTTAAGACCTCGCGCTCCCGGGCGGTCAGCACGGCGTAGGGGTCCGGGGAGGCGGTTTGGGCCGTGGGCGAAAGGAGCTGGTCCAGGAGCACCTCGGCGTTGTCCGGGCTCATGTAGCGCCGGCCCGAGGCCACGGTGCGGATGGCCACGAACAGTTCGCTGTCCAGGGCCTGCTTCTCGATATAGCCCAGGGCTCCGGCGGCCATGGCCTCCTTGACGTATTCCCGGCCGTGCATGGTCAGGACCAAAATCTTGATCTCCTGGCCCCGGCTTTTCAGTTCCTTGATGCATTCCAGGCCGCTTAGGCGCGGCATGGACAGGTCGAGGACCAGCACGTCGGCCGGGACACGCTCCACCAGGACCAGCAGGGCTTCGCCGTCATCGGCTTCGCCCACCACCGTGAAATCGGGCTGGTTGTCGATAAGCAGCCTCAGCCCGGTGCGCAGCACGGTGTGGTCGTCGGCCAAGTGAATGCGGATCGTCGCCATCGCCTCTCCTTATCCCAGTCGGCGCGGCAAGGCCACGCGCACCGTCGTTCCCTGGCCGGGGCAGGATGAAATCTGAAAGTTCCCGCCCAGAAGCTCGGCCCGTTCCATCATGCCGTAGAGGCCCAGGCTTCCCTCGCCGGCCGGCAAGGCGGCGGCGTCAAAGCCCCGGCCGTCGTCGCTGACGGTCAGGGCGATTTCCCGGCCCACGGCGGCCAGCTCCACGCGAACGGCCTTGGCCTGGGCATGGCGGGCGACGTTGGTCAGGCTTTCCTGCAAAATGCGGTAGAGGGCCAAGGCCACGGCCGGGTCGAGCTCGGGATTGTCGTCTTCCGGGGCGAAAATCGCCGTCAGGTCGCGCTGCAAGGCAAAACCATCGACGTACCTGGCCATGGCCGGCACCAGACCCAGGTCGTCCAGGGCCGGCGGCCGCAGCTCCACGGCCATCTTGCGCAGGCCGCCCAGAATCTCCACCACCAGGCTTTTGAGCTGGCCGATGGCCTCGCGCTGGCTGCTGGTCACCTCGCCGGCCATAAGCAGCTGGAGATAGGCCAAAAGCGAAGCCAGGGACTGGCCGGCCTCGTCGTGGAGCTCCCGGGAAATGCGCTTGCGCTCGTCCTCCTGGACGCTCAGGACCTTTTGCAACAGCCGGACATGCCGGGCGTCCTTGTCGCGCAGGGCGGTCAGCAGATGTTCGTTCTCGTCGTCCTTGCGCGTCAGCGTTGCGGCCATGTCGTTGAAGGCCGCAGCCAGCCGCCCGACCTCGGCCTGATCGTCGGGGGGGATGCGCACGCCGTAGTTGCCCTGGCGTATCTGGCCCGCAGCCTGGGCCAGCTGATCGATGGGATGCACGATGCGGTAGGCCAGGCGCGTGGCCACCACGGCGGCCATCAGGCAGACGACCAGGGTAATGAGCGAGAAGTTCTTGATGTTTTTTTCGAGGATGTGGCGCATGTCCTGCTCGGTCAGCCCCACCCGGACATAGCCCACGGCGCCGCGCTCCACCGGCACGACCACTTCGCGAAAGGGACCCTCGTTGCTGCGATAGCGCGTCACCGCATAGACCGCCTCGCCGCCCGGCTCTCCCGTAGCCGCGTCCGGCTGGGGCAGGCCATGGGGCAATTCCAGGGGCAGCCCGGACGGGAAGCCGTCGCCAAAGGTGTGGGCCAGGATCTCCCCGGCGTAATCGACGATCATGATGTAGCGGATGTCGTCGCTGCCCCGCCGGGCCTTGGCCGCGATCTCGTGCAGGACGAAACGCTCGTCAAGGATGATGCTTTCGCTGCCCATGGCGGCGATGGAATTGCCGATCTCCGCGCCCCGTTTGTCCAGCTCCTTTTCCAGCAGCGTCCGGTTGTGGACGAAGACCACGCCGCTTAGGGCGACGCTTAGAAGCAGCACGCTGCTGACGATGACGACGTTGATGCGGAAATAAAAGCTCGCCGTGCGCCACCACTTCATAAAAACCCGCCGATGCGGTCATAGAGCGCCCGAAGCGCGTCATAGGCCCCGGGAACCGGCGGCGTGAACCGGCTGATGGCCAGGGTTCGCAGGGCCTCGGCCTGGGCCGGGTCCCGGTGCAGATCCAAAAAGATGTCGCGCAGGGCGTCCTTGAGCCTGGGGTCCAGCCCGGCCGCCGCCACCACCGGCCCGGACGGGTTGACGCCCAAGGTGGCGACGACCCGAACTTTGTTCGCCAGCTCCGGCTGCTTCTGGATGGCCACGTCGAGAATCTGGTTGTCGATGGACGCGCCGTCGGCGATGCGGCTGGCCACGGCCTGGATGGCCCGGTCGTGGCTGGAAGTATAGAAATAGCGGCTGAAATGGCGCTCCGGGGCGGAACCCAGACAGCGCAAGGCGTCCATGACGGCCATGTGGCCGGAAAAACTCAAGGGATCGGTGAAGGCGAAGACCTTGCCCTGCAAATCCTCAAGGCTTCGGGCCGGGCTGTCGCGGGGCACGATGAGCTGGGCGTCGTAGGTGGCCGAGCCCTGAAATTCGGTCATGACCAGCACCTCGATGGGGGCCTGGCCGCGATAGGCGCTGTACGCGCCGGTGGACACGAAGGCGATGTCCGCGTCGTCGTTGGCCAAAAGCAGATTGACCTCGGCGTAGGTCTTACGCTGGATCAGGACGACCTGGCGGCCGGTGCGGGTTGCCAGGGCTTCGGCGATGGTCCGCAGGGAATTGATGGTTTCGCCCGGCGAGCTGACCGAGGCCACGGCCAGCCGCAGGGGGCGCTGGCCGGCGGCTGCCTTGCCGCCGCCCTGGACGCCGGCTGGGGTCGGCTTGGAAAAATCGACATAGCGCCCGTCGTCGCCCGAGCAGCCGTAAGCCAGACACAGCAGCACGGCGGCGACAAGCAGCAAAAACGGTCGTCTCATGGCCATCCTTGCCCTGACGGGCCGGGAGTATTCGGGGATGCCGGACGGGCAGCGGACCTGCCGGACCGCGCCGTGCGCCGTCCGAAACTCTAGCGCAAAAGGGGGTTTTGCGCCAGATGGGGCGGCAGGCGCGACGGCGGCGGGCTGGAGACCATGGCGCAGAAAACGGCGACCAGCCGTGACAGGCATCTTGACATTGTATCGTGAAATACACACTTTCCTCTATGCACTACGTGGCCGGCGCTACCGCACGACTGACGGCAAAGAACCCTTTACCATCTGGTTCAAAGCGCTCAGGGACATCAAGGCCAAGGCCATGATTTTGAAACGCATCGAGCGTCTTGAAGGCGGCAACTTCGGCGCATGCAAGCCGTGCCGCGGCGGGGTGTTTGAACTCAAGATCGATTTCGGCCCTGGATATCGGGTGTATTACAGCATCATGGGCACGGAACTGGTTCTTCTGCTCTGTGCGGGGGACAAGAGTTCGCAACAATTCGATATCGACAAGGCTGTGGAGTACTTGCACGATTTCAAGGAGCGGGCCAAATGAACACTATCGAACAAGCCAGCGTGAGCCATCATGACGCCGTGGTCCGGGAATTGCGGGAAGACCCCGAGTTGGCTTTCGAATACCTGAAGGCGACCCTTGAGGAAGAAGACGATGCCGCCATGCGCCTGGGATTGCTTCGCATCGCCCAGGCCTACGGCGTCCAGGAAATAGCCGACAAGGCAGGGCTGCGTCGGGAAAATTTGTACCGGGCGCTTGGCCCGAAGGGCAACCCCACGGTCAAGACGCTCACGGCGATCCTGCGGGCCTTGGGCCTGCGCTTAAGCGTCGTACGCGCCCAGCAATCCGCGCACGGGTAGGGAAACGCTTCGAAACAGTCCTGACTTCCAACATCCTCAACAATAAAAGGGGCCTGAACCGCCATTCAGGCCCCTTGCCGCGGGAGGGGCCGCGGACTTGCCAGCGGGGGGCAGTCCCCCCGCCGCTGACAGTTAAGTTAGGCGCTTGCGCGCTCACAAGGAGCGCGCAAGCGCGCCGACTCAGCTCTTGGCGGCTTCGGGGCTGGCCCCGTTGCCGTTGCCGTCGCGCTTCTCGCTGGTCGCGCCGTGCCCCCAGGTCAGGGCGATGGCCAGGATGGCCAGCAGGCCGGCGATGAGCATGAGGCCGAAATACCAGTCCCAGCCGTAGTGCTGGATCACCCAGCCGGTCACCCAGTTGGCGACCACGGTGCCCAGCACGTAGCCGAAAAGGCCGGTGAGGCCGGCGGCCGTGCCGGCGGCCTTTTTGGGCACCAGATCCAGGGCGTGCAGACCGATCAGCATGACCGGGCCGTAGACGAAAAAGCCGATGGCCAGAAGCGCCCAGCTGTCAATGGCGGCCGAACCCGACTTGTTAAGCCAGTAAAAGGCCACGGCCAGGACGGTGGGGACCATGAACAGAATGCCGGCCGGGGCGCGGCGGCTCTTGAAATACTGATCGGAAATCCAGCCGCACAGGATGGTGCCCGGGATGGCCGCGTATTCGTAGAGGGAATAGGCCAGGCCGGCCTGCTTGAAGTCAAAGCCCTTGACCTCGCGCAGGTAGGTGGGCGCCCAGTCCAGGACGCCGTAGCGGATGAAGTAGACGAAGATGTTGGCGATGGCGATGTACCAGAGATACTTGTTGGGCAGAATGTATTTGACGAAGATTTCCTTGGTGGTCATCTCCAGTTCTTGATCTTCGCTGTAGCTCGGCGGATAGTCGTTGTTGTGCTCCTCGATGGGCGGCAGGCCGCAGGACTGGGGCGTGTCGCGCATGGTGATGATGAGCAGCACGGCGATGCCCACGGCCACGCCGGCCGGCACGTAGAGCTTGGCCTGCCATTCGTTGAAGTAGCCCACGCCCCACACCGCCAGGTTGGCCACCAGGCCGCCGCCCAGGTTGTGGGCCACGTTCCAGACCGAAACGATCTTGCCCCGCTCATGGGTGGACCACCAGTGGACCATGGTGCGCCCGCACGGCGGCCAGCCCATGCCCTGGACCCAGCCGTTGACGAACTGCAAGGCGTACATGATGGCCACCGAGGACACGGCCCAGGGGCTAAAGCCCATGAACAGCATGACGCCGCCGGACAGGAGCAGGCCGGCGGAAAAGAAATAGCGCGGGTTGGACCGGTCCGAGACCATGCCCATGACGAACTTGGCGATGCCGTAGGAGATGGCTCCGGCGCTCATGACAAAGCCCATGTCGGTCTTGGTGAAGCCGAGCTTGAGCAGATCGGGCACGGCCAGGGAAATGTTCTTGCGCACCAGATAATAGGCGGCGTAGCCAAAAAAGATGCTCAGGAAAATCTGCCAGCGCAGGGCCTTGTAGTGCGACCCATGTTTGTCCTGCGGCAAGCGCTCGATATGCTCCGCCGGTTTGAAAAAGCCGATCATGCGTCCCCCTTCTCCGGTTGTAGACTGCCCGACGCCTCGGGCGACATGCCACGTCCCGATGTCGCCGCAGGAATCCTCGCCCCAGCCCAATCCCTCCACGGCCATCGCCGACGCGTCGCGTCGGCGAAAAAGGGGCAAGCCTGCCTGCAACTGTCAGGATACCGGGGATTGACCAGAAAAAGCGGGCTGCCGGAATCAGCAAAAGCCTGATTCCGGCATAGGAAAAAACGGAAGTTGGGAACGTTGAAGCGAAAGAACGACGATGGACGGCGTCCGGGACTCGCGACGCCACGGCGGAACGCCAAAGGCCGTGGCCTCATGGCGGCCCGGGGTGCTGCTCCGTAGGGCCGCCGGGGGCGGAGGCAACCCGCGACGCCCGGCCTTGGCCCCCCCGGCCGGCGTCAGTCGGCCTTGCCCTTGAAAAACAGCGCGAACAGCCGGCCCGGCCCCAGGGCCTTTTCCAACTGGCGCACGGCGAAAAGCGGCGTCAGGGTCACGTAAAGGATCAGGAAGTTGGCCAGCACTTCCTGTTTTTTCATGCTCATGACGGCGTCCACGCCCCAGGCCAGGTCATGGCCGTGGAGCAACCCGTCCACGATCTTTTCCACAAAGGAAAAGACGATGACCAGCAAGCTGCACAACAAGGTCTGACGCAAGGCGGCAAAGATCAGCGGCCCGCGAGTCTCGCCCTTGCCCAGGCCCAGCCAGTCGCCAAGGAGAATGACCTTGGCCAGGATGGCCGCCTCGAACAGGGAATAGCCGTAGTGATAGTAGGAAAGGTTGTGCTCCTGCAGGACCAGACGTTTGTAGATGGTAAACGAGCCGAGAAACGCAGCCAGGTAGACGAAGAGCATGAGGTAGTCCTTGGTCTCCTGAACGAAGCGTTCCTTGACCCTGGCTTTGTCGATGGGCATGTCCGTCCTCCGTAACCGGTCTTGGGGGCTGTGGACGCCCTGGGTTGAACATGCCCTTTTTTTCGGAAAAAACAACGTTGCGCCACGGCGGGGGTGAACCTCACGAAAGCCGACCGCAGGGAAAGGCAGGAATTGCCTCAAGGCTTGCCGGAAGTCGCCGCGACGGGGCGATCATGGTCGTTTCCGCCGATGCTCTTGATGAGACGGGCCGAGCGTCCCATGATGGCATACACGTCGATCGGTCCCTCGCCATCGGGAACAAACGTTGCCGGGATCGACATGACAAACCCCGACTGTCCCGGTTGAAGGCCCTGGCTGACGGCGGCGTCTGTCCCGGCGTTGCCGGCGGGAGTCACATACACTGCCGTGTCGGCCTTGACTGCGAGGATGCAGTCGATGGGGCGGTCCTGCCCGGACGACCTCGTCCATCCGACGATGGTTATCCTCCCATTGGCTTGAGTCACGGACTCGACAGCCCCTTCAAGGGGGAGGTCGTCGAAGATTTCGGCAATCTGGACATTGCCATAGACTATACAAGACGGCTTTTTTTCTCCTGCAATTACAAACTTCCCTCGCACAAGCGAGTTCATAAGCCACGCCCTCTCGCACCCAAGGCTATGCAGGGGATCGCATTTCAAGGCGTCGTACTTTGCGAGGATTTTGTCCAGACCAGCTTCGGGCGCATCCTTGAAATATCGTTCCGCCCGCTCTTCAATGACAACATCGGGCCGCTCCAGCTCTACGACCTTATAGAACAGATCATCTGATGGAATAGTCCAATAATAGGTCGCGTGACGAAACGAAGACGACAGAAAAGGTTCCATGGAACTCGTAAACGAATCCCGAAAGACCACAACCGATTTTTTCCGCTTTTCATTGAACGTGGAAAATACGCCGAGCGGAAATTTATCTGCCGTATAGCCTTCGGGCAGAATGGTCTGCGTGCGTCGGAAGGAAAAATTCGGCCCGAAAATGGCTGGGAAATACACATCCCCCTCACTGGAGTCCAGGCCGTTGAACTTGGCGAGATCTCGCGCGACCGCTCCACCAGTGACGACATCGCCGCCGTCCATGCACACAGTGCTCTCCCGCCATTCCTCTCCAAGCGTTTCCATAATACGACGGTAGCCCCTGTAGGCTCCCAGATTGGTCCAATGGCTGTCGGTATGGATGTAAAGCCTGTCTTTGTCCTGGGCTTTGGCGGCAAGCAATGCCTGCCTCAGGTCCACGAGGCAGGCGGTATCGCCGAGGTAGTCCGCAATCTGCTGAAAGCGGGATACAGCCAGTCTGGCCCTGACCCTCTCAGGCAGATATTCCGGATAAACGCTGTGCTTATCCGGAACCATGACAACACGATAAACGATCCCCCGGCTGGCCAGCCAGTCGGCTCGTTGCCTGAGCCCCTCGGCCCAGGCCGTTTTCAAACTCTCCGGGCATGGCGACGTAGCCAACATGTCTTCAATCGTCGATTCTCCAGCGTAAAAAAGCCAATCATCCTGGCCCATCAACACCTTTGGAGAGACGGCCTCATGAAAAACCGCCTGTATCAGGCGGCCATAGCAGACAGCAAAAGTGATCTGGAAAAAATTCTTCCCTCGAAGAACTTTTTCGAAGTCAATCTGTCCATAAGGAGACTGCATTGATTTCACTGAAGACGAAAAATCAATCGTGAAAGCCGCCAATGACAAAACTGCCACGACAAAAACAGCGCCAAAAGTCACGCCAATTTTTTTGAATTTCGCTCTAAATTTATACAAAAGCATGACACTATGTGATTACATATTGACAAAATTACCAATCGACAAGAACACATACAACAAATTCTGGCGACAAGCCACAAAGACTGCTCCAAGCAGCCAAGACCCTGTCAAACCATAATCCAAAAGGCCGCACTTGGGAATTAGCTCGTACAGTCGTTCCCGGCAACAGGATGCATCGGGACTTGGGACGGCGCGTCACATGATGCAGCGGCGAGCAGTATTGAAAACCTCCGTGCAGACAGACTGTTGAAACAAAGCCCCCTGCATGGCAGCGACTGACGTGCGGCGTCCTTACCGCAACAGGCCAATATTTTCGAAAAGAAACAATTTTTCAGGTGCATTGCCCGAAAAACGCCGCCTGACCCCTTGTCCGCCTCACAGACCGGACCGGTCCCGAATGCGACGCAAACAGGACGGCAGGGAGAGGACCCCGGTCAAGAGGATCAACCAACGACGCCAACAGGCTTGATCCGTCGAACATGGTCAAAGCGGCCCGATCAGGCCTGGGGCCAGGGCCTGTGGTCCATGCCGGGGCTGGACGAAGTGAAGCCTGCCCGCGATGTCGGGATAAGGCATTCCGAATAGCGGCGGCGTTTCGCCAACGTCCGAGCCGTTGTTTGAGGGACAGGCCGCGTGCATTGCAGGGGCGGATGAGGAGTCGGGGTGTTTCCCTTGCCGGGGGGGGGCGTCCGTCGGATGCTCAGACCGCAGTCCCCAACCTTCGGGTGAAGGGACAGCCCCCTGACAGGCTCCTTCCCGAGGCACGAACGCAGGCGGGGCAACGCCTGGGGACTCCTGGCTCGCGGTGGAGGGGGACGACGAAACCGGCCGGGCCTACCGCGAAAGCCTCGGCGCGCCCCAGGCCCGGTGCGACCGGGCCTGTCCCCGCCGGCCTCAGGGACGCGCAGCCAATGGCGCACACTCCCGGCGCATCTCGCGGAAAATCTCGCCCAGGGGCACCAACCCCAGGAGCTTGTCCCCTTCCAGCACCACGGCGAACCGGCTGTCGGCCTTGATCATGGCGTCCAGGACCAGATGCAGGGAATCCGACGGCGCGACCTTGGGGATGTCGCGCCGGGCGGCCTCGGACGCCTTCCGGGCCATGCAGCGGCGGCAGGCCAGACGGTAAGTGTCCTCGAAATCGTCGTCGCCCAGGCTCTCGCGCAGGCTGGCGTCCAGGGCGCAGTCGTTTAGGTCCGACAGCAGCGTGCGCAGGCTGACGATGCCCACGAACCGGCCGGCCCGCATGACCACGGCGGCGTCGAGGTCCGGGCTTTTCTCCAGGTGGCTGGCAAGCTTGTCGGCCACGGTCTCCAGGGGCTCGGCGGCATCGACGGCAAGCACGTCGGTGCGCAAGGCGTCAAAGGCGCGTTTGCGTAGCATGGTCGTCTCCGATGGCGTGGAAAGACCTCATGTAGCCTGGACCGCGCCGGTTTGCCAAGTTCCGCTCAGTCGAAATCCGCCAAAAGCGCCCCGATGTGCACCCGCCCGAACAGCACCACGGGCGAATACTTGTTGCGAAGCCGCCAGACCGCCTGCTGGAGCTGATCGGACGTAATGCCGTTTCGTAGCGCCGTGTAGGCCTCAATAAAGGCGGCCAACGAATCGCACACCTTGAGCAGCTCGCCGTCCTTGGGATCGAAGGCGTCGAGGTTGCAGCGCCCGTCCAGATCGGCCGGCGTCACCCGCGACGCCTTGCCCGTCTCGTCGCGGACGGACTCGTAGAATTCCGAGCCCACCTCCATGCCGAGCAGATACGAGAGCCGGTCGGCCAGGCCGGCGTAGCCGCCATTTTTCAGCACCGAGAACACCCGCCGCTCCAGCTCGCGCTCTTCATACTCCTTGATCATGTCGCCAAGGGTGCTCACCGACTGCTTGACCGGCGAGATGATGTCGCGGGTTAAAAGCTCGGGCATGTCGTGGACCAGGCCGGCGAAAAAGTTGTTGAGCCGCCGGGCCGGGCAGGCCCCCACGGCCAGACTGAAGAAATAGCCGTAGGCCGCCACTAGAAACATGTGGCCCAGGACCGAGGTCTCCGGGATGCGCGGCGTCTGGGACCAGCGGGTCTGGAAGCGCAGCTGCCCCAGCAGCCGGCCGAAATGCCCCAGCGGCGTTTTCCTGCCGGCAAAAAGCCCGTCGGCCAGGTCGGTCACGCCGTGCAGGTCGGCAAACCGGGCCAGACCGCCGGTGAAGGACGACTCGATGTCCAGCAGTTCGTCGTCCCAGGGGTTGTCGCGCTTTATTAAGGAATATTCCCAGCCGCTGGCGTAGAGGTGGGCGGCGTCGAGGATGCGCCGGGCCGGGGAGTCGCCTTCGGGCACGGCCAGATAGGTTTTAAGCCGCTGCCAGAAGCCGTCGCCCAGTTCGCGCACGCGCGGTTCGAGCTGGTCCAGCACCCAGTCGGTGAGCTGGCGGTAGTGGGCCGGGTTGGCCTTGATCTTATAGAAGACCGGCGGCTTGATGTCGGTGATGACCAGCCGGTAGAGGTATTCGAAAAGCCCGCCCTCGACGATCTCCAGCCCCAGGGCCAGCTTCTCGGGTTCGGACAGGCCTTCGGCATTGAGCTCATAGAGCATCCAGGCCACCATCATCTTATGGGCCTGCTTGTCCACCTCCACCAGATCCATGCTGCGGTGCTTGTCGTTCCAGCGCTTCATGAACGACCCGGCAAACAAAAACTGCAAAAGCCCCTTGCGCACGCTGACCATGCCCGCTCCTTCGATCACGGCGGCCGGCTCCGGACGAGCCCCGCCCCAGTGCAAAAGGGCCTCGCCCTTTCCGGCAGACTACGCCAAACGCGCCGCGTTGTCTTCGGGTTCCAAATGCGCTAAAGACACGCTCTCGCCGTCGCGCCCAAAAAAAAGCCCCGGACCAACGCCGCCAGGGGCTTTGGACGTGCCCCCCGGACCGGGCCGGACGAAAATTCCAGTTGACAACCGCGCGCCCCGGGAATACAGGATTCGTCTTTCGAGCACATCAGAGGAGCCGCCATGAAAACGTTTAGCCCGACGCCCAAAGATATTACCCGCAATTGGTTCGTGGTCGACGCCTCGGACAAGATCCTCGGCCGCCTTGCTTCCGCCGTGGCCGTGCGCCTTCGCGGCAAGCACAAGGCGGAGTACGCCCCGCATCTGGACACCGGCGACTGCATCATCGTGGTCAACGCCGCCAAGGTGCTGACCACCGGCCGCAAGCTGGACCAGAAGAAATACTATCGCCACTCCGGATGGATCGGCGGCCTGAAGGAAACCTCCCTGCGCGACATGCTGGCCAAAAAGCCGGAAGACGTCATTCGCAAGGCCGTGCGCGGCATGCTGCCCAAAAACCGTCTCGGTCGGGCCATGCTCAAGAAGCTGAAGATCTACGCCGGTGAAGCCCACCCCCACGAGGCCCAGAAGCCCGAAACCCTGGACGTCTAACCCGGCATCCCGGAGAACGCACCAATGAGCGACGAATTTTACTACGGAACCGGCCGCCGCAAATCCGCCGTGGCCCGCACCCGCCTCTACAAAGGCAATGGCCGCATTCTCGTCAACGACCGGCCCTTCGAAGAGTACTTCCCCCGGCCCACGCTGCTGGCCATCGTGCGTCAGGCCCTGGCCCTGACCAAGCTGGAAGGACGCCTGGACGTCAAGGTCAACGTCGCCGGCGGCGGCATGACCGGCCAGGCCGAAGCCGTGCGCCACGGCATCTCCCGGGCCCTGTGCATCCTGGACCCCGAGCTGCGCGGCGTGCTCAAAAAGGCCGGCCTGCTCACCCGCGACTCCCGCGAAAAGGAACGCAAAAAGTACGGCCAGCGCGGCGCCCGCGCCCGCTTCCAGTACTCGAAGCGTTAATCCACGCGGCGATTACAGGACGATTCGAGGCGGAACCGCGAAAGCGGTTCCGCCTTTTGGCGTTCGCGCAAGGAGGTCCCCATGGCCGAACACAAGCCCCGCCCCAAGCTCGTCTTCGCCGACGACGACGGCAACATCTACGACCATCCCGAGCTCGAAATGCTCGTGCGCCGGGGCGACCGCCTGGAACCGCCCAGGCCCGACGAAATCATCGCCCTGCCCCCGGAGTCCGAACTCTTCCTGCTGCCCGGCCGCGACGCCCTGGGTTTTGATCCCGATTCCGGCGAGATCGAACGCCTGGAGGAGCGCGCCGTGGCCGCCTTTATCAGCCCAGGCTACACGCTCTCGGCCACCGCCGCCTACGCCGCCCGCGACGGCGCGCCCACGCTTCCCCTTTTCGCCTACGGCGCGGTGGGGTTTAGCGGCGACCGCTTTTACGTGTGCGCCGCCAAGGTCGACAACGACCCGCGCCAGATATTTACCGGCGTCTCCCGCGACCGCATCATGAAGGGCGCCCAGGCCCTGCGCCGCAAGTTTCCCAAAAACCGCCTCATCGACCACCTCTCGGGCTGCGCGCTGACTTCCTGCTGCCCGGCCGCCCGAAACCTGGCCCTGGGCCGCTTCGAAGCCCCCCTGCCCACCTCCCGGGCCTGCAACGCCCGCTGCGTCGGCTGCCTGTCGCTCCAGGACCCGGATTCCGGCTTTCCCTCGACCCAGACCCGCATCCGCTTTCGCCCCACGGCCCAGGAGATCGTCGAGGTCATGGCCGAGCACGGCCGCCGCGAAAAACGCCCCGTCTTCTCCTTTGGCCAGGGCTGCGAAGGCGAACCGCTCACCGAAGCCAAGGTCATCGGCGAGGCCGTCACGCGCTTTCGCCAAACCGGCGGCCAGGGCACGGTCAACATCAACACCAACGCCAGCCTGCCGGACGCCGTGGAAACCTTCGCCGCCGCCGGCGGATCGTCGATTCGCGTGAGCCTCTCCAGCGCCGAACCGGCCCTCTACGAAGCCTATTACAGGCCCCAGGGCTACGCCTTCGCCGACGTGCGCCAGTCCATCGCCCGGGCCAAGGCTGGCGGACTCTTCGTGTCGCTCAACTACCTCTTCTTCCCCGGCATATCGGACACCGAAGCTGAACTGGCCGCGCTGACCGAACTGGTCGACAGCCACAAAGTGGACTTCATCCAGCTGCGAAACCTCAACCTCGACCCCGAACTCTACATGCAGGTGGCGACCGCAAGCGGCGTCCTGGCCGATCCCGCCCGGCAGGCCTCCATGGGGCTGGCCCACTTCCGCAAACGCCTGCGCAAGTCCTGCCCATGGTTGAAATTTGGGTATTTCAATCCGTACTTGGGGGATAAGGATGGGGTTAAGGGGACTGAGAAAGAGGAAGAATAAGAGGAAGATGCCTCCGGCGGCCGGGGGCCTGAGGCCCCCGGCCCCCCCAAATGGGGAAAGGGGGCGCAAGCCCCAAACGCGAAGCCGCCCCTGGCACGGACCGGACTATCCGGTCCGTACCAGGGGCGGCTTCGGCGTTTCGGGAAAAGCCCGTTCTAGGCTTCGCGTCCCTCAAAAATACGAACGTATTTTTTCAAAACTCCTGGTTTTAGGCTGTTCCTGCGCCGCTTTTGGACACGCCCTAGGCTTCGCCGTCCGGGAAGGTCACTTCGACCTGCTCGGCCCCGTCCTTGCGGATGTCGATGCGGCCGATGACCCGGGCGTACTCGCCCAGGGCTTTTAAGCGCTGCATCACGTCGTCGGCGATCTCCGGGGCCACCACCAGCATGTAGCCCACGCCGCAGTTGAAAATCTGCAGCATCTCCGGCCAGGTCAGGTTGCCCTGGGCCTTGAGCCAGTCGAACACCGGCGGCACATGCCAGGAGCCGAAACGGATGTTGGCGGCCACGCCCTTGGGCAGGACGCGGTTGACGTTGTCGTAAAAGCCGCCGCCCGTGATGTGGACCATGCCGCGAATCTCGAAGTCGCGCAGCAAATTGAGCACGGTCTTGACGTAGATGCGGGTGGGGGCCAAAAGCGCCTCGGCCATGGTCTGGGTGGAATTGGGCAACGGATCGCCGCCGGCCAGTCCCGAGGCGGCGAAAATCTTGCGGATCAGCGAATAGCCGTTGGAATGCGGCCCGGACGAGTTGATGCCGATGACCACGTCGCCGACGCCGATGGACGAGCCGTCCACGATCTTGGGATAATCCACCAGCCCCACGCAAAAGCCGGCCAGGTCGTATTCTTCGTCAGCGTAAAAACCGGGCATCTCGGCCGTCTCGCCGCCGAGCAGCGCACAGCCGGCCTCCTTGCAGCCGCCCGCGATGCCGGTGATGACCTGCTCGGCCAACCCCACGGACAGCTTGCCCGTGGCGAAGTAGTCGAGGAAGAAAAGGGGCTTTGCGCCCTGCACCAGGATGTCGTTGACACACATGGCCACAAGGTCGATACCGATAGTATCGTGCTTGGCGAACTCATGGGCGAGCTTGAGCTTGGTGCCCACCCCGTCGGTGCCGGAGACCAGCACCGGTTCCGCGCAGGTCTCGGTGTCGAGCTTGAAAAGCCCGCCGAAACCGCCGATATCCGAAAGGACGCCCTTGCCGTACGTGCCGGCCACAAGGGACTTGATGCGCGAAACCAGGGNNCCGGCGTCGATGTCGACGCCCGCCGCCTTGTAGGCTGCCGCTCTGTCGGCCATGATGGGTCGCTCCTTGGGGGAAATGCCGTATGAAAACGCGCCATGCTAGCCGCTTTGCCGACGGAGTTCAAGGGAACGCGGCCCCGGGCCGAACCCCGGCGATGCTCCTGGCCGCCGCTCTGGCCCTGGCCATGGCCCTGCCCTGTCCGGCCCTGGCCGACGGCGGCTCCGGCCCGTCCGGCCAGTCCCCGGCCTACGGCCCGCCGCCCG
>DLGG01000149.1 GCA_002482565.1 Solidesulfovibrio magneticus | reverse complement strand
GCCGCCCGCCGCGCCGCCCAAGCGGCCGGCGGCGGCCGAGCCAAAGCTCGACCGCTACGCCCATCCCGTAACCTGGCGCGGCATCCCGCAGCCGGCCTATTTCCGGGACGGCCATTTCTGGCTGCCGCCGGGCATCCGCGCCGCCACGCTCTGCAAACACTGGTACTGCGTGTGCCATCCCGACGGCTCCTACCGCGACGCCCTGGCCGTGCTCTACCTGATGTTTGACCAGGTGGACATGCGGGCTGCCGTCATCGACATCCCGGCGCTCGGCCGCCGGTTTGAGCTGGCCGAGGATTGGCGCTGGGACGTGCTGTGCCCGGCCATGGCCGCCCTGCGTCAGTACGCCGCCGCGACCCTCGGGTTGTCGCTCGAGGTCGTCGGCCAGCTCGCCTACGTCACCCAGGCCTGGAAAGGCGAGGAGCGGTCGGTGCTGCGCGACGTGCCCCACCTGGGCCACGTCACAATCCGCCGGCTGCCCGCCGGCAGCGAGGCGGCGGCCTAGCCGCCGGGAGGAACCCATGGACATGACCGAAGCCTTTGCCGAGCTGGTCGCCCAGGTGCCGAGCATCGTGGAGCGGGGTTATGCGCCGCTGTATTTCTGGGAGCCGGACCAGACGGTCCCCGTCTCGACCAACCTCACCGAGGCGGACCGCCTCGAGGGCTGGGACCATATCCGGGCCATGGAGGACATCGCGTTGGCGTACCTCGTCGTGGCGGCCCCGCACGCGACTGGCCAGACGGTGATCTACGCCAAGTGGCCACTCCAGGGTTGGAGCGCCAACCCCTGGTGCAAGCGGCACCTGATCCGGCACGTATTGGACGTTTCCCGGGAAAATCTCGACGACTACGGCGAGCAGATCGACCTGTTGAACGAGGACAACGGCACGGCCTGCGACACCATCCAGCGGCTCAAAGCCGAGCGGGACGCGTTGGATGACATTCGGAAAAATCACAATGACATGCTCTTGGTTATGGCTGCCGAGATAGGGCACGACATCTCAAGTGGAAATGTTCCGTGGAACCTGTTGGATGACGTGATTTGTTTGCGTAAGCGGTGTGACGCCGCCGTGGCGCGGGCCGAACTTGCTGAAAAGACTCTGTTGGCGTTGGACGGCATCCCGTGCAGACACCCCGGATGCTTCAATCATGTGAGTCATCCGTGTGAGGGATGCGGCCGGATCGCAGGCCGCTACTCCCGCGCCGCCCGGCAGAACGGAGGCGCTTCATGAACATGAGCAAAGCCGTCCGTCGGCAGCTGCTCGGCGCGGGGCTGGTGCGGGGCGTCACGGGCGCGGCGCTGTCGCCCGACGCCACGGCCGTGACGCAGCAGATCTGCGCGCGCCTCGACCGTCTGGCCGACCAGGCCACCGACCTCGCCATGGTCGGCAACCCGCGCAACGAGCGCGGCCAGTGGTTGCTCGACCCCAAGGCCCAGCGCCAGCGCGAGCAGGCGCTCCATGCCCTCATGGAGCAGATCGGGGTGCAGTACCGCGAGACCGTGGACGCCCGGGTGTTTGTCACGGCCGCCATGCGCTGGATCGAGGGGCTGCGCGAGCAACTGCCCGTCGCGCCCGTTGACCGCCGCATCGTCTGGTCGGACATCGCCGGCGCGCTCCAGGATCTCTATTTCGAGTACGACCCCGAGGGTCGTGCCTTCGACGCCATGGATGTCGGCGACGCCCACGGCGAAACCTTTCAACGGGTTACGGGGGTGTGGTGATGGGCCAGCAATCGAAAATCGAATGGTGCGACGCGACCTGGAACCCCATTGTGGGCTGCTCGCCGGTCTCGGCCGGCTGCGACAACTGCTACGCCCAGCGCATGGCGCACCGGCTGCGGCACAACCCGGCCACGCCGCAGTTCGCCGGCCTGACCGGTCCGGACGGCCGCTGGCTCGGCCAGGCCCGCCTTGCCCAGGGCCACCTCAACGATCCGCTCACCTGGCGCAAACCGAGGCGCATTTTTGTCTGCTCCATGGGCGATCTGTTCCACGCGTCGCTGGACAAGGTCTTTGTGGACAACGTCGTCGCGCGGATGATCATGGCCCCGCGCCACCAGTACCTGCTGTTGACCAAACGTCCGGAGCGGATGCGGGACTATTTTCTGGCGGAGGAGACGCCCCGCAGGTTGCTGCGCGTGTCCGGCCTTTTGAGCCGCCTTGCCCCCGAGGCCACGCCGGATTTGCCCTGGCCGCTGCCCAACGTCTGGCTCGGCGTCACGGCCGAGCACCAAGAGCAGGCCGATGCCCGCGTCCCGATCCTGCTGGAGACGCCGGCGGCGGCGCGGTTCGTTTCCGTCGAGCCGATGCTGGGGACTGTTGATTTGTCCAGATATATGTGGCCGACCTGTTGGTCCTGGGATGCCAAGTATCGGTCGCCAGAGGATGCATTGGCAGCAGGGGCCCATGCCAAGAAAGAACGTCAGTGCTTGGTAGCGGCCGGACGTCGATTCCTCTCCTGGGTCATCGCCGGCGGCGAGACCGGCCCCTGCGCGAGGCCGATGCATCCGGCCTGGGTGCGGTCCTTGCGCGATCAGTGCAAGGACGCCGGTGTCCCCTTTTTCTTCAAGGGATTTGGCGAGTGGCAGGATGGCAGCGCCGGCAACGCGCCGGAGTTGTGCGTCTATCGCGACGGCCGTTTCGTGGCGGCCACCAGGGAGGCAATCGAGGCCGAGGCGCGGCGCACCGGCCTCGATCACGCGGGCCACGATCCCGTCATCATGGCCCGCGTCGGCAAATCCCGCTCCGGACGCCTCCTCGACGGCGTCGAGCACAACGCGATCCCGGAGGGCATGTAGCATGGCCACGCGCATCAACCCCGCCACCATGTCCCTGATCGCCGAGGTGCTCAACGAGCGGTTGCGCCAGCAGGAGGCCGTGCCGGATCTGGCCGAGCGGTACCAGCGCGGCGAGCAGTCCCAGGCTGCGGCGTCCCTCATCCTGGAGGGCATCACGCGTCGCTCCGACGAACTGCACCAGCTGCCGCCGCCGGGGTTCCCGGGCTCGTCGGTGGTCCCCTGGCCGCTCGACGCGGACAATCCGCGGGCCGACCTCCCCGTGCGCGACGGATTCGTCGCGGCCATGGCCATGCTCCTGGGGGAGGTCGAGCATCTCGACCGGATGGTCGCGGACGGTGCGCTCGTTTTTTGCGCCGGCGGCCATCTCGTCTGGCGCGACGAGGCGGCCGTGGACGTCGAGGGCAACGAGGTGTGCCCGGCCTGCGCCGCCGAGCGGAAAATTGCCTACGTGCATGAGCCGGACACTGTGGCCCGGTTCCTGCGCGCGCGCTGCGAGCGGGCGTCCGATTCCATGGTGCCGGTCAAGGATCTCTACGCAGCCTACGAAAAATGGTTCTTCAAATCCCCAGACGTTCCCTCCCATCTCCGCAAATTGTCCCTTGTGGCATTTTGCAAGTCCATTGCCGGGACCGACTGGATCAAGGAGCGCAGGGCCTTCGGCAGCGCTTATTGGATCGGTCTGCGTCTGCGCGAGGAGGTTTAGCTATGGACTACCCGACCATCGCCCTGGCCGTGCAACAGCCCTGGGCCTGGCTCATCGTCAATGGCATCAAAGACGTGGAAAACCGGAACTGGCCGCTGCCCGAGAAATACCTCGGCCAGCTGGTGCTCATCCATGCCAGCGCGCGGCCGCCGTTTTCCATTGCCGCCGCGCGCGACATCGTGAGCGAAATGCACGCCCGCTACGGCCTGCCCGGCGGCCTGGCCTATCCGCCCGAGGGGCGCGGCGTCGGCGGCATCGTCGGCCTGGCCCGCCTGGTCGGCTGCACCCACGACCACGTCTCGCCCTGGGCGATCAAGGGCCAGTGGCATTTCCAGCTCGCCGAGGCGCGGCCGCTGCCGTTTATGCGCTGCAAGGGTTCGTTGGGCTTCTTCCGGGCTGACTACTCCCCGGCCCGGGCCGAACAAGGGAGCCTTGTAGGGGGAGTGGCATGACTGCTTCGACGTCTCGTTCGCTTTCGGCCGAGCCGGGCAAGTGGCCGGCCCTCGAGGTCGTCATGGCCGCGCACCGCTATGCTGTCGCCAAACACCCGCTATTCCCGCATGACCTGGATGGGCAGGCAACGGTTTTGGTCGAAGAGATCCTGGAGCTGGCCGAGCAGATGGTCCAGGCGGCGCTGGGCGCTGTTCGGGCTGTCAACGACCATCGCGACGAATCACCTTGCCTAGGCCGCGTGGCCGAGGAGTTGGCCCATGTTGGTGCTGTCGTCTTGCGAGGGCTGGACGCGGTTTTGCCGGCGCTTAATGATCCCCGCCTTTATCCGGGGTTGTCTCATGGAACAGCAACCGCCCCTAGACGCCGCTGATGAGTCGGCCCGGTGGCGCGAGTACGAGCGCCGCAAGCAGCTTGAGATCGAGCGAGATCCAGACCCCCAGGAGCTGGCCGCGTTTTGCCGGGCGCTGGCCGAGGAGCTGAAGCTTTGAGTGATCCCGAATCTTTCCGCCTCACCGACGCTGAGCGTCGCATTTTCCGCAAGCGCGTCCGCCCTCGTCCGTCCGAGTGGGCGGCCCGCAACATCGTTGTGCAGGACGGCCCCTACGCCGGCTCCCGGTTGCGCATGGACGTCACGCCGTACATGCCGGGCATCATGGACAGGCTCTTTCGGCGGCACGTTGAGGAGGTGGCCGTCTGCGCCTCGCCGCAGATCAGCAAATCCGAGCTGCTCATGGCCAGCCTGTTTTACTCGATGGAGTTTTACCCCGGCCCCAAGATGCTGGCCATGCCCGACGAGGACACCCTGGCCCGGGCCGTCGAGAAAAAGCTGCTGCCGCGAATCCGTGGCTCGGCCTCCCTGCGTAAGCTGCTCCTGCGCTACGCCAAGGGGGCCTTGGAGCTCACCGACGGCTCGCCGGTCTACCTCGCCTCGGCCCAGTCGCCGAGCCAGCGCGCTTCGGTGTCGGTCATGCATTTGTTCCTCGACGAGGTCGACCTCTACCGCCAGCTGGCCGGCCAGGGCGCGCCGGTCACCGAGTTCGAGGAGCGCACCATCTCGTACTCGGGAAAGAAAAAAATCCTCAAAATCTCCAAGCCCATGGGCGACGATACCAGCGTCATCTGGACGTCGGTCCACGCTTGCGACGAGGTGCTGCAGTGGCATGTGCCGTGCCCGGCCTGCGGCACGGTGCAGATCATGGACGAGGAGCACGTGGTCGCCCTGGAGGACTGCCGCGATCCCAAGGAGGTCAAGCGCCGCCGGCTCGGGCGCTATCGTTGCCCGCACTGCAAATACCTCTGGACCGACCACGCCCGGAACCAGGCCGTTTCTCGCGGCGAGTGGATCGCCGAAAATCCCGTGCACCAGCCGCGCAGCGTCGGTTTTATCCTGCCGTCGCTGGTGTCACGCTTCGTGAGCCTCTCCGAGTTCATGGCCGACAAGGTAACGGCTGATGACTCCGACGACGACCGGGTCAAGCGCGATTTTGCCAACGGCCGTTGCGCCAAGCCGCACAAGGCCGTGACCCTGGAGACCCGGGAGGAGAGCGTCCTGCAGCGTCGGGCCATGTGGCTGCCGGCCAAGACCGTGCCGGCCGAGGCCGTGGCCCTCACCTGCGGCATCGATACCCAGGCCAAGAGTTTTTGGTTTACGACCATCGCCTGGGGGCCCCAGCTCCAGGGCTGGGTTGTCGACTACGGCCAGATCCGCACCTGGGAGGATGTGGTGTCGCTGGTGCATGGCACGCGCTACCCGGTGCTCGGCCAGCCCGGCCGCGACATGGGCATTTGGCGCGCGGCTATCGATTCCGGCGGCAACGCTACCGAGCACGAGATCCTCACCCGCACCGAGGAGGTCTACGCCTGGTGCCGCGCCCACGGCGGCGGCCGGCTGCATCCGGCCAAAGGCCGCAGCCGCGACCACCACGTGCCCGTCTCCTGGACCGTCATCGACAAGCTGCCGCACTCCGGCCGGGCCATCCCCGGCGGCCTGACTCTCTACCTGCTCGACGTTAACCACCTCAAAATGGTGCTCATGCGTCGGCTCTCTCCGGAGGCGCGCCAGCCGATCCTGTTGCACGCCGGGGTCGGCGAGGATTACGCCCGCCAGATCGCGGCCGAGCGCCTGGTCAAGGACAAGACGGGCAAGCCAGTCTGGGAGCTGCTCAACCGGCAAAACCACCTGCTCGACACCACCATGATGGCGCTCTCCTGCGTGGATGATTCCTGGTCGCCGAGCCTGCGCTGGATGCTGGAGCACCAGGCCGAAAGCGAGGACGATCGCCCCCAGGACCGCCGCGACCAGGCCCCGGCCGGGTTGCTCGCCAGCGCCGCCAGCCGCGCCAGTGCTATTCTGGCCAACCGCCCATAAGGACACCCATGCGCCAGACTAATATCCCCTACGACCGCTCCGCCCACGGCCAGCTCCTTAACGTCAAGCAGGTCACGGAGCGGCTGGGCTGCGGCAAGACGTTTGTCTATGACTTGATCCGCCAAGGCGAACTGCGATCTGTGCGCCTTGGTGTGGTAAAGGGGCTGCGTGTCACAGCAAAAAGCGTGGAACGATACATGAAAAGCAAGGGATTGTGATTGTAGAGTCGTGACAGAGCTTATGCACAGGAGGATATAATGCGCATTAAGATTGATCTCGGTTTTGAGTCGGAAGGCGTTGGCATTGTTGGTGAAGTTAATATGCTTGATTTGTTGTCTGCCGTATGGGGAGAGCTTACAACGAAAGACAGGATTAAATGGTGTGAAAAGAACTTTCAAATAAGCCTTGATATATGTGGTCTTGGCACAGTCTGTCCAACAGTTGGATTATTTTTATATGACAATATATCACAAGCAACAATTTCTGTAACGAGCATTGAAAGTGAAGTTGAAGCCATGTCTGGCATGGATGAGCTTTATATCAATGGAGTCGTTAGAGCCCTGGAGAAAGGTGCCGAAACTTTAAAAATGAAACGTAGACGATCCGATCAGTCCGTCGCTATGCCGCTCGCCCCCGCAGCTCCATCACCACCTCCTGGCCCAGGGCTAGGAACGCCGCATCCAGCGCCTCCAGCCGTGAGGCGTGATTCAGATTGAGCAGTCGGTCGGCGTGCTGCCGGGCGGTGCCCATGCGGCGGGCCAGCTCGGCCTTGGTCACGTTCTGGCGGCGCATAGCAACGTAGAGCAGCACCTTGAGGGCGGTCTGGGTTCCCAGGCGGACGCAGTGCAGAGCCTCTGCCGGCTGGCTGGCCGGCAGAGGGATGTCTTTTTTTTGGGCCATGCGGCCAGCCAGAGCCTCCTCGACGGCGGCGACGGCGTAGCCCAGAGCGTCTTGAGCGTCCTCTCCAAAGGTGACCACCTCGGGCAGGTCAGGACAGGTGACCAGCACAGTGTCGTTGTCGTCTGGCGTCAGCAACACGTGATAGTTGAGCATGCTGTTTCTCCTATTTGAGCCCAAGCTGCTTGAGGATCGCGCTGACCAGCCCTTTGCCGAGCTCTTTGCCTTGGCCGTGCATGGGCAGCTGCGCGGTCTTCTCGCCGAGGGTGACGGTCAGATGGCCCGAGCCGCCCTTGTGCGTCTCGAAAGTGCATCCCTGCTTCGCCAGCCACCTCTTGAACTCCGCGCTGTTCATAACGCAGCATAAGAACATCGGGCCTTTTGTCAACGGAAGTGATGACAAAAGGGCGGTCAAAAAATTTTTTTGGACGATGCAAAAACGGACCTCGATTTTGCGCGCCTTCGGCCCGCCGGAAACCCGCGCCAGGGCTTGCTTAGAGGGCTATCTGCGCGCTCCAAAAACACCCCAAAAAAACCGTCCGTATCTTCCGTATGTTCCGTATCTTCCGCGATTGGCCAGGTCGGGTGTGCTAGTCCCCTCGGCCATGGCCATATTTACCGCCGCCGAAAAGGCCCAGCACATCGCCGCCTGGAAAGTCACGCTCCTGGCTGTCGCCGAGGGACAGGAGGTCGTGCATGGCACGCGGCGTCTGCGCCGGGCCGACCTGCCGTGGATCCAGTCGCACCTCGATTGGCTCGACTCCCTACCCACTGTCGAGGATGAGGCGGCCGGGCGCGGCTCGCCGCTGTGCTTCGAAGTCATCCCCAGGCGGTACTCCTGATGGCCGCCAACTGGCTTGACCGCGCGGTCGGTTTTTTTTCGCCCGAGCGCGGCCTGCGCCGGGCCTGGGCCCGAGCCGGCATGGAGGCGCTCGGCGGCGTGGTGCAGGGCGTGCGCCGCACGGCCGCCAGCCGCGAGGGGACGCTGGCCAATTTTTACCCGACCCGCCAGAACACCTGGGCGGCCGAGCGCGACGCCGACCTCATCCGCGACCGGGCCGAGTCGCTGATCGCCAGCGACGGGCTGGCCGCCTCCTGCATCAACTCGCTGGCGCTCAATATCATCGGCCCGGGCCTGCGGCCGCAGTCCACCCCGGACACCCAGGCCCTGGACATCTCCGACGACGAGGCCGACGCCTTTGCCGAGTCCGCCGAGCGCGCTTGGGAACTGTGGTGCCGCGAGGCCGACGCCGCCGGCTGCGACCATTTCAACGATCTCCAGTATCAGGCCATGCATACGCTGCTGGGGCTGGGCGAGTTCATCCAGATCCCGGTCTGGATCGACGAGCCCGGCCGCCATTTCGGCCTGGCCCTGCAGACCCTGCACCCGTCGCGGCTGCGCACCCCTTGTGACCTGCAGACCAATCCCAACATTCGGCGCGGCATCGAGATCGGCGACTACGGCCGGCCGGTCGCCTACTGGTTGGCCGAGCCTGCCGACAACCGGCCCGTGGCTGGGCTGTCCAGTGCTCATTTCCGGCGCGTCCCGCGCATGGTGGCCCACCGCTGGGGCTGTTTCCATCGTCGCAACTCCGTTGGCCCGGAGGCCTTGCGCGGCGAATCCATCCTGGCCCCGGCCATGAAGCTGTTTGCCGACCTCTCGGCCTACGTCGACTCCGAGCTGGTGGGCGCGGTCATCGCGGCCAGCCTGACCATCTTTATCGAGGCCGGCGGCAACGCCATGGGGTTGCCGGACGTCAACCTCGACGGGTCCAAAAAAACCTCCGGCAAGGGCAACTACCCCCTGGAGGTGTCCCCGGGCACGGTGGTCTCGGGCCGCCCGGGCGACAAGCCGCATTTGCTGGCCAACCCACGGCCGAGCGACAGCTTTGATCCGTTTTACTCGCGCCTGTCCAAGCTGGTCACGGCCACGGCCGGCCAGTCGCTGGGCATCGTCAGCAAAGATTTTTCCCAATCCAACTACTCCTCGGCCCGGGCGGAGCTGCTCGAGGCCGGCAAGGTCCACATCCTGGAGCAGGATCGCATCATCCGGGGCTATCTGCAGTGCCTCTACGAGATGGTGCTCGAGGAGGCCTACTGGCGCGGGATGCTGACGATGCCTCGCCGCGTGCCGGATTTTTACGCGGGCCGGGCCGCCCTGTGCGCCAGCACCTGGACCCGCCCGCCGCGTGGCCAGATTGACATCGTCAAAGAGCGCACCGGCGAGCAGCTTGGCCTGTCCAACCTCACCGATTCACACTCCGACATCCTTAACGCGCGCGGCACGGACACCGAAACAATGGCCCGCAAAATCGCCAGGGATCGCCGGATACTCAAGCGATACAACCTCGATGTCGGCATTTCCTCAGTTTCCCTCGCCGTCCAGGTGCCGGCCAATGACGACGACGAGTCCCCCAAGAAGGAGGCCGACCAGTGAGCATCCAATCGCAACGCCTCTGGGCCATGGAGCCCCAGCGCCTGGCCGGCTTGTTCCGGGAAATGAAGGCGCGAGGATTGCCTGACGCCGCTGCAGTGGCCGCCATGGCTGCCGCCACCGGCGGCCGCGAAGAGCCGCTCTACCAGCGCGTCGGCCCTCTGGCCGTGATCGAGATGCACGGCGCTCTCGCCAAGGAGGGCAGCTACTGGTGGGGCATCGCCTCCATGCGCCAGATCGGCGCGGCGCTGCTCCAGGCGGCGAGGGACCCCGGGGTCAAGGGCATCCTCCTCGACATTGATTCGCCCGGCGGCACCGTTGCCGGCACCGAGGAGCTGGCCGGCATCGCCAGAGCCGTGGCCGCAGCGAAACCCCTCTACGCTTACGCCGGCGACCTCATGTGCTCGGCCGCCTACTGGATCGGCTCCCAGGCACGGGAGATTTGTTCCCAGGCCTCGGCCCAGATCGGATCCATCGGCGTGGTTATGACCCACACCGACTGGTCCGGCTGGGATGCCCAGGCTGGCCTTGACGTCACTTACCTGACCGCCGGCCACTACAAGGCCATCGCCAACCCCGACGAGCCGCTTTCGGACGAGGCCAGGGCCTATCTGCAGCAGCAGCTCGACGCGACCTACACCCTTTTCTTGGAGGCCGTGGCCGCCGGCCGGCGTGTGAGCGCCGAACAGGCCCTGGCCATGGCCGACGGCAAAGTCTTTTTGGGGCGGCAGGCCCTGGAGCTGGGCCTGGTGGACCGGCTTGAAAGCCGCGCCGAGTACATCAACCGCATCGTGCAGGAGGTGCACATGGATTTGGCCAAACTGAAGGCCGAGCATCCCGGCGTGGTCCAGGAAGTCCGCGCCGAGATCGAAACGGAACTGGCCGCCAGCCACAAGGCTGCCATCACGGCCGCCGTCGAGGGCGAGCGCTCACGCGTGCTCGGCGTCGTCGGCGTCCTGGTCGGCGAGGAGCAGGGCGGCCGCATCGCCGCCGTCGTCGGCTCGGGCGTCACCGCCGAGCAGGCCAAGGCCCTGGGCGCGGCCCTAGGCGGCGGCGGACAGGCTGGGCCGGCCCAGGCCGACCAGCCCGGGGCCGGATCGCCCTCGACCAAGGAAGCCCTGGGGCTGCTCGCCAAGGCGACGGCCGACCCTCTCAACCAGTCCGGCGACCCGCGCGCGGCTGCCCCGGATTTTGACGCGCTGGTCAAGGCCGAGATGGATAAGGGCCTCTCCAAAGCCAAGGCCATCGCGGTCGTGGCCAAGGCCAACCCTGAGGCCCACAAGGCCTGGATCGCCAAGCACAACAAGGAGGGCGAGTAGCCATGTCCTACATCAACGCGCAGCGCCGGACGTTTCCGGCCTCGGCCGCGCTCAACGCCTACCGGCTGGTGACGTTGGTCGCCGGCGCGGTGAGCGAGTGCGACGCCGAAGACGCGCCCCTCGGCGTCGTCGAGTACCCGGTCGCCGCCGGCGATCCGGTGAGCATCCGCCTGCTCAACTGCTCGGGCACCATCGAGCTTGAGGCCTCGGGCGCGGTGGCGGCCGGCGACCTGGTCGTGCTGGCCGCTGGCGGCACGGTGGTCAAAGACCCGGGCGCGGGCGCTCGCACCGTCATCGGCCGCAGCTTGGCCGCCGTCACCGCCGGCGGCGTCATCGAGGTCGTGCCCTGGGGCTACGGCCGCGACCTGAGCTAACCCCACCGCGTCACAAGGAGATCACACCATGCCGCAGACCAAAGCCATTTTGCGCCCCGACCTCGGGGCCCTGGCCTACGAATACAGCCTGGGGGCCGCCAGCCAGGGGTTTATCGCCCAGCAGGTGCTGCCCCCGTTTTTCACGCCCCTTAAAAGCGCTCAGTACCCGGTGATCCCGGCCGAAGCTCTTCTCGAGGACGTCGACACCCGTCGCGCGCCTCGCGCCGCCTACGCCCGGGGCGACTGGGATTTCGAATTTCTTGACTTCAACTGCTCCGAAAACGGCTACGAGGAGCCCGTCGACGACTCCGAGGCGCAGATGTTCCGCGCCTATTTCGACGCCGAGACCATGGCCACCTACCGGGCCATGGGCATCATCCTGCGCCGCCTCGAAAAGCGCGTGGCCGCCAAGATTTTCAGCCCGGCCACGTTCGGCGGCGGACACGCCGTTGGCGCCGCCTGGAACAGCTACGACGACGCCGATCCCCGGGGCGACGTGGTCAAAGGGCGCGAGGCCATCCGCCTGTCCACGGGCCTCAAACCCAATGCGCTCATCCTGGACGAGTCCGTGCTGCTTCACGTCAGCATGTGCAACAGCGTCATCGAGCGCGTCAAATACTCCGACCCCAACGCCATCCGCGGCGACCTGACCATCCCCCAGCTCGAGGCCTATTTCGGCTGTCGTGTCATCGTCGCCGGTGCGGTGGGCAACAAGGCGGCCAAAGGCAAGGACAAAGCCGTCTCGCCGATCTGGTCGTCGACCATGGCCATGCTCGGCGTCGTGTCCTCGGGCGGCCAGGATCTGCGCGAGCCGTCGCTGGGCCGCATCTTTTCCTGGGAGGAGGATGCCCCGGAGATGCTCGTGGTCGAGACCTACCGCGAGGAGCAGACCCGCAGCAACGTCGTGCGCGCCCGCCAGAACACCGACGAGTGCATCCAGTTCACCGGCGCGGGCTACCTCATGACCGGCGTGACGGTCTAGCGGGGTGCGGCGTCGTGACGTTTACGCCGTTTGAAACCGCCTGCATCACGGCCGTCCTGTCGTTGATTGTGGCGCTGGTGGTCCATGTCGTCACCAAGCGCAACTTCGTCAGCCACGGCCAGTGCGAGGAACGCCGCGCCCATGTCTGCACCACCATGAAGGCGGTGCAGGATGGCCACTCCGAACTGCGCCAGGACCTCAAGGACCGCACCACCGTCCTGTTTCGGATGCTGCGGGCCATGATCGTCCACGACAAAGACCTCACGCCCGAGGTCAAAACCGAAATCCTCAACGAAACCCCGGGAGGGAAATAGCCATGGCCGACACTCCCAAACCCGCCGAACAGGCCAGCGAACCCCGGCAGCATACCGAGCTCGAGCTGCGTCTCGGCGAACTCCTCGAGCGCCTTGCGGCCAAAACGCCAGAGGCGACGCCCCTGGCCGACACCCTGACCTCCACCGTTTCCAGCGTCGCGCCGTCGCTGCTCTCGCGCCTGACGCCGCGTCTGTTGCCGTGCCTGCTGCTCGTGGTCGGGCTGGCCGCCGCCCTGGCCGTCATCTCGCCGCAGCAGTTGCCGGTGGCGCTCTACAAATTGAGCCTCGTTACCCTGGCCGGCTACCTCGGCTACTGGCTCGACCGCTGGGCGTTTCCCTACGCCCGGCCGGATTCGTTCCTGGCCGCCGCCGACTGGCGCGCCGAGCGCGGGGCCGTCCAGGGCCAGGCCAACCACGCCGTGGTCCCGGGCTGCGAGCAGATCTACGCCGCCGCCCAGATCCGCCGGGCGCTCATCATCCTGGGCGCCATGCTCGCCATGGGGCTGGGGCTGTAGCCATGGCCGCCTGGCTCCGCTTCCGGGTTTGGCCCGCCCCGGCGCGCCAGCTCGCCGCCGATCTGGCGGCCTTGCTCGTGGCCGTGGCCGCTGCCGTGCTGGCCGTGTTCGTCGTCGCCGGCTGCCACCGGGGAGACGAGCCGGCTACGCCGGCAGTGTCGGCCCCG
>DLGG01000154.1:28303-29739 GCA_002482565.1 Solidesulfovibrio magneticus | reverse complement strand
AAGCAACGCCCCGCCGTCGGCCTGGCCCTGGCTCCCGCCCCGGCTGCGCCGGTCGTGGCCGCCGCCGCGCCCAAGGCCGAACCGGCCAAGCCGGCCCCAGCCGTGGAAACGCCTGCGCCGGCCGTTGCCACGGCCCCCGCGCCCGTGGCCGCCCCGGCCCCGGCCAGTCCGGCCAAGCCCGACAAGGCCGGCAAGGAAGCCGCCGCCACGGCCATGGTCGAGGCCTGGCGGGCCGCCTGGGAACGCGGCCGGGTGGGCGAATACACCTCCTTCTACGCCGATAACGCCGTCCAGGGCGACAGCAAGGGCCGTGAGGCCATCCGCTCCCGCAAGGCCGACCTCTGGAAGGACAAGGCCCCGAAGAAAGTCACGTTTTCCGACGTGAAGATCACTCCGCGCCGAGACGGCTACGTGGTGACCTTCGTCCAAGACTACGAAAGCCGCGACGGCGGGTCGGACCGGGGCAAAAAAACGCTCTATCTGGTTCCCTCGGGCAACGGATTCGCCATCGTCGAAGAAAAATGGAGCAGGATGTAAATGGCGGGCAGCGGCCGGATCGACATTCTCATTTTGCGCGATGCGGCCGGGGTGGGGCGTTACCGCCTGCCGGTCTGGCTGGCCCGGACCCTTGTGCTCACCCCCCTGGCCTTGCTGCTGCTGCTGGGCGCGGCCGTGGCCGTGGCCTACCATCTCTACCAGGGCAACCGCGACGACGCGGCCCGGACCGCCGCCCTGCGCCAGGAGATCGACGCGGCCGGCGAAAGCCTCATGCGCCTGGAGAACATTGAGCGCACCCTGCGCTCCAAGGACGCCACCGAACTCGAAACCCTGCTCGGTTCCTACAATCCCGACAAGCCCGATTGGTTCAAGGTCCGGCCCGAGGACCGCAAGGAACCGGCCCAGCCGGCCGCCGAAGCCGCCAAGGAGCGGGTCGATCTGTCGAAGATCCTGGCCCGCGTGGACGCCAGCCAGGCCGGCGTGGACAACCTCAAGCTCAAGATCGACAACAAGCGCCTGAACCTCGGCTTCGACCTCAGCAACGTCACGCCCCAGACCGGGCTGGTGGGCAAGGCCGAGGCGATTCTCGTCGGCAACGACGGCACGCTGTGGCCGCTGAAACCCGAAAAAGACGAGCTGTCGTTTCAGATTCAGCGCTTCAAGCAGATAGCCGCCAGCCTGCCGCTGCCGGCCAAGGTCGAGGCCCGCGACATCTACGGCCTGCGCCTGGTCATCCTCGACCCCTCGGGCAAGCCCATCTTCGCCCAGGTCTACCCCCTGCCCAAGGACTAAGCCGCCCATGTCGCGCTATTTCGTGAACTGCAATCTGCGGGTGGCCCGGCGCGAACCCCGGCTCCTGCACCGCCATCTGGTCGATGGCGTGCCGGCCGAACTGGGGCTGGACCCGCTGCTTCTCGACGCCGTCGACGCCGCCTTCC
>DLGG01000154.1:27853-28263 GCA_002482565.1 Solidesulfovibrio magneticus | reverse complement strand
TTTTTCGATCTCCAGCCCGGCAGCGCCGACGCCCGCATCCGGGCCGCCAGCCGCGACCGGCTGCTCGGAGCCATGGAAACCGCCGCCATCTACGCCCCGCGCCGCATGATCGGCCACGCCGCCTACGACCGCTTCCTCTACATCCGCTCGTTTCCCGACTGGGCCCAGCGCAGCGCCGACACCTGGGCCGCCGTGCTGGCCGCCTGGCCCGGCCATCCGCCCCTGTGCCTGGAAAACACCCACGAAACCGATCCCCAGACCGTCTCCGGGGCCATCGCCGCCCTGCGCGACCGCCTGCCGGCCGACGAAGCTGAAACCGTCGGGGCCTGCTTCGACGTCGGCCACTGGTACAGCTTCGCCGAAGGCAAAAAGCGCGGCAACCTGGACGCCTGGCTCGACGCCCTGGCCCC
>DLGG01000154.1:27190-27834 GCA_002482565.1 Solidesulfovibrio magneticus | reverse complement strand
GACGGCTCCTTCGACCAGCACCTCGGCCCCGGCCAGGGCGAAATCCCCTTCGAAGCGATTTTCGCCGGCCTAAGCGCCCGCCGCCTCGCCCCCACCGCCACCTTCGAACCCCACACCCCCGAAGCCTTCGAGGCCGCCTTGGCCTTTGTGCAAGCGAAGGGGGAGTTTTTCGGGGTGTAGCGGAGAGGTGAAGAGGTGAAGAGGAAGATGCCTCCGGCNNCCGGACCCCCCGATTGAAGAAAGGGGTAAAGGGGGTTGGGTCGGGGCTTGGTTCTTTCGTCGGCAGGGATGCCCAGGAGATGATTCGGGCGCCTATGCCGGGACAGACCGTTGCTTCGTCGGCCCGGACTATCTGCCTGCCGTCTTGAGGGAAGAGGGGAGCCGGGGGCGTGGATTTGGCGGGTGGATGCGCCAAGGGCAATATCCCAAAAAAGCAAAAGAAAAGGCCGCAAGGAACTGAGAGGCCTCCATTTCCCTTTTCAGGGGTGGAACTCCTCCCCACATGCGGCCATTTCGGGGATTACGACGTAGACGGAGGACAGTCAATCGCACCCGCAGGCGCAACGCTTTGAAAAAAACGAAAAACCGTGTCAGCGCAAATACGTCGGGATATTCATGAAAAGCTCCCGCGTGAAATTGAGCAT
>DLGG01000154.1:0-27147 GCA_002482565.1 Solidesulfovibrio magneticus | reverse complement strand
ATCTGCGTGGCCGCCTGGAGCACCGAGACGAACACGCCGACGACCAGGCTCACCCCGAGCATGGGCAGGGCCAGGAACAGCGCCAGTTCGATGGCCTGGCGCGACAGGGCGACAACCATATCCGTGGTCATGGCGGGTGCTCCTTGGGGTTTGCACGGCGTGTTTGCGCGCGCCGCGCCGTCTCGTTTCAAGTAATGCCGCCGAACGCGGCGGCAATGTCCTTGCTTCTTCTGCTGGCGGCTTTTCCGAGATCCTGCGATCAAGAAACCAGCACCGTCGCTGCTCGTCCCACTCCACCCATCTCTAGGCTTTCCAGCGGGTCAACGCGCCAAGCCCCTTCCAAAGGCCCTTAAATCCTTTCTTCAGTCGGGGTTTCCAAAGGGGCTCAGCCCCTTTGGCCGCCGGAGGCCTCTTCTCTTCTCTTCTCTCTCTTCTCTCGCTTCCCTGCTCACGTCGTCGTAAACGAGTTGACCAGCGAAGCGACGATGAGTCCCCAACCATCCACGAGCACGAACAGCAGCAGTTTGAACGGCATGGCGATGGTGGCCGGCGGCAGCATCATCATGCCCATGGCCAGCAGGATCGACGAGATGACCATATCGAGGATGAGAAACGGGATGTAGATCAAAAAGCCGATGGTGAACGCGGTCTTGAGTTCGCTGATCATGAACCCGGCGGCCAGCATGATGGTCGGCACCTCGCCCTTGTCCTTGGGGCGTTCCATCTTGGTGATGGTGTAGAAGACGGACAGGTCTTTTTCGCGGGTGTGTTTGAAGAGGAATTCGCGCAGCGGCGCTTCGGCTTTTTTCAGGGCCTCGGTGAAGCCGATTTCCTCGTTCATGTAGGGTTGCAGGGCGTTGTCGTTTATCGCCTTGCCGGTGGGGTACATGATGACGGCCGTCAGAAAAATGGCGAGGCTGGCCAGGATTTGCGTGGGCGGCACCTGTTGCACGCCCATGGCCTGGCGCAGGAAGGAAAACACCACGATGATGCGGGTAAACGAGGTGACGGTCAGCACGAACGACGGGGCCAGGGACAGGACGGTCAGGGCGAACAGGATTTCGAGCAGGGTGGAGACGCGTTCGGGCGAGGTCTGTCCGGCGGCCAGGGACAGGGTCAACGACGGCGCGTCCTGGGCCAGGGCCAGGGCCGGGACGGCCAGCAGCGCCGTGAAAAACGCCAGGGCCAACAGGCGGCTAGGGCGCGTCATCGGGCGGGGCCGTCTTGGCGGCCAGGGCGTCGGCGAAATCGGCGTTTGCGGCATGGTCGACCTCGGCAAGGCGGGTGATGGAATGGTCGGTGACTCCGAGCACCAGGTCTTTATTCAAGAACCGCACCACCACCACGGATTTTTTGGGTCCGACCGGCAGATGGTCCATGAGGCGCAGGCTTCCGCCCCGGCCGCCGGGTCCAAGGCCGATCTTGGGGCCGTAGCGTCTAAGCAGCCAGAAGGCGGCGAAGATGACTCCGAGCAGCACGGCCAGGGTCAGGCCCATCTTGAGGGCCACGCCGGTGAGGCCGTACTCGACCGGGGGCAGGGGGGCGGCGGCTGGATCAGGCAAGCTGCTTCACCCGTTCGATGGGGCTGATGATGTCGGTTAAGCGCACGCCGAATTTTTCGTTGATGACCACGGCTTCGCCCCGGGCCACGAGTTTGCCGTTGACGTAGATTTCCAGCGGTTCGCCGGCCAGCTTGTTGAGTTCGATGACCGAGCCTTGGCCGAGCTGCAGGAGTTCGTTGATGAGCAGTTTGGTGCGCCCCAGTTCGGCCGAGACGTCCAGCGGAATATCCAGGATGAAGTCGAGGTCGCGGCGGATGTTGTCCGGCCGCTGGGCCTTGGCTTCCGGGGTCATGTCCTTGAACTTGGCCTTGGCGCTTTGGCGCGACAGGGCTTCCTGGTCGCGTTCGCGCTTGATGGAGGTTTCCTCCTCGTCGGCCAGGGCGGCGGCCCATTCGGCGGCCAGGGCGTCGTCGCCGCCGCCGCCGCCGCCGGAAGGCTGGTCAAAAAGCGCGTCGATGTCGTTTTGGGAGGCCGGTTTTTCGTCCTGGTCATCCAGGGCGGCGGCCCATTCGGCGGCGAGTTTATCCTGGTCGATGTCGTCGGGAGTCATGGTGTAACCTCGCGGCGGCGCGGCGTTTATTGGATGACGAAATCCGTGAAATAGACCCGGGAGACCTTGGGTTGGCCGATGGCCTGGTTGAGGCGGTCCACGATTTCCTTGCGCAGGAGAATCTTGCCTTCCAGGGTGCTCAAGTCCTGGGAGGTCTTGGAGGACAGGAGCATGAGCAGGGCGTCGCGGATCTTGGCCTTGTTGTCTTCGAGCAGTTCCGGGTTGCTGGTCACTTCCACTTCGAGCACCACCTTGAGGTAGCGCCGGGCGTTGGGGTCGGCCAGATTGACCACGAAGGGGGGCAGGGCCACGTTGTTGGAGACGGCTTTGTCCTTGCCGCCGTGCCCGCCGCCCTTGGCGTCGCCGTGTCCGCCTTCCTTGGGCGCGCCGTGGGCGTCGGCCTTTTTCTCTTCGGGTTTGGCTTCACCGTGTCCGTCGGCCTTGGGCGCTTCGGCCGGCGCGGCTCCGTCGGCGGGAGCGGCCGCCGGCGGTTTGGCGGCGAAAAACGTCAGGTAGGCGAAATAGCCGCCGCCGCCGAGGACCAGCAGCAGCACCACCAGGATGATATACTTGATGAGGCCGGATTTTTTCTTTTTCGGTTGTTCTTCGGGCGCTGGATCAGCCATGGCTCCCTCCGCTCTTCAGGTTCTCGGGCCGAACAGGTCCGTGCCCACCCGCACATGGGTAGCTCCTTCCGTCACGGCCGCTTCCAGGTCGCCGCTCATGCCCATGGAGAGCGTCGGCAGCGGCTGGCCAAGGCGGGACGCCAAGGCGTCGCGCAGCTCCCGCAGCCGGGCAAAGGCCGGCCGCGCCCCCTCGGGGTCGTCGAAGACCGGCGGAATGACCATGAGGCCGTCCAGGCGCAGGTTCGGGCATTCGGCCACGGCCTCGGCCAGGGCGTCCAGGCCGTGGGGCGCGACGCCGGACTTTTGCGCTTCTCCGGCCACGTTGACCTGCAGGCACACGGCCTGGGTCAGCTGTTGGTCCGCCGCTTTTTTTTGCAATATATGCGCCAGCTCGACATTGTCCACCGTGTGGATCAGGTCGAAGCGCCCCACGGCCAGCTTGGCCTTGTTGCGCTGGAGATGGCCGATGAAATGCCAGGACAGCCCGGCAGGCGCGGCCTCGATCTTGGGCAGGGCTTCCTGGATGTAGGATTCCCCGAAGATGGTCTGGCCGCAGGCGGCCAGCGCGGCCACGGCCGAGGCGTCGTGGAATTTCGACACCGCCACCAGCGTCACCTCCGAGGGGTCGCGTCCGCATGCCCGGCAGGCCGCGTCTATGCGCTCCAAAACGCCCGTCAGGCGCGTTTTCGCCATTTCCCCGTCCACGAGTCCCGCTCCTGCCGAAAAGCTACTGGCCAAGGCCCAGATCGCGCAAAAAGGCCCGGTCGTCGGTCCAGTCCTGGCTCACTCTGACCCACAGTTCCAAAAAGACTTGCCCGCCCAGCATCTCCTCGATGTCGGCCCGGGCTTTCTGGCCCACGTCCTTGATGCGCTCGCCGCCCTTGCCGATGACCATGGGCTTGTGGCTTTCCCGGGCCACGTGGATGGCGGCCCGGATCTTCGTCAGCCCCGGCTTGGACTTCTCGTCCCAGTCCTCGACCGTGACGGCCGTGGAGTAGGGCAGCTCCTCGCCAAGGGCCAAAAAGAGCTTCTCGCGCACGATCTCGGCGGCCAGAAACCGCACCGGGGCCGTGGACACCTCGTCCGGGTCGAACTGGTGGGCGCCTTCGGGCAGCCGGGCCAGCAGCGCGGTCAAGAGGTCGTCCACGCCAAGGTCGGTCAGCGCGCTTATGGGAAAGATTTCGGCCGCCGGCAAGGCTTCGGACACGGCGGCCAGGACCGGCAGCAGCCGGGCTTTTTCGCGCACCACGTCGGCCTTGTTGAGGGCAATGAGCACCGGCAGCCGGCCGTCGCCCACGGCCTTGACGATGGGGCGCAGGTCCGGGGCCAGGCCGTCCAGGCGGCGGGCGTACTGGGCCGCGTCGAGAATGAGCAGCACCACGTCGGCCTGGCCCAGGGCGGCGTAGGCCGAACGCAACAACAGCGGGGCGATGCCGCGTTTTTGGCGGTGCAGCCCCGGGGTGTCCAGGAACACGGCCTGGACGTCGCCCTGGGTGATGATGCCGCTGATCGAGTTGCGGGTGGTCTGCGGCTTGGGCGAGACGATGGAAATTTTCTGGCCGATGAGGCGGTTGAGCAAGGTGGATTTGCCGGCGTTGGTGGGGCCGAGCATGACCACGTGGCCGAAGCGGGAAACGTTTTCCAAGGAAGGCTCCGAGGCGGACGGATATTTCGTCGCCGTGCATCATTATTAAAAAGTCATACGCGAAAACCTCATAGGCAAGTATCCCGGCCCGGGGCAAACGGCAACCCTTGCCTTGCACCCCCGGGCTGGCTATAGCACGCCTGCCATGGGAAAGGACCTTATCATCGTCGAGTCGCCGGCCAAGGTAAAGACCATCAAAAAGTTTCTCGGCAACGCCTATGCCGTGGAAGCTTCCGTCGGTCATGTGCGCGATCTTCCCTCCAAGAAACTGGGTGTGGATGAAAAAGACGATTTCGCGCCGCAATATCAAATCATTCCGGGCAAGCAGAAGGTGGTTTCCAAACTGAAGGAAGCCGCCGCCTCGGCTTCGACCATCTATCTCGCCCCCGACCCCGACCGCGAAGGCGAAGCCATTGCCTGGCACGTGGCCCAGATCGTCAAGGAAGCGGGCGTGCCCGTGCACCGCATCCAGTTCAACGAGATCACGGCCAAGGCCGTGCGCGAGGCGCTTTCCCATCCCCGCGACATCAACGAAAAGCTTTTTCTCTCCCAGCAGGCACGGCGCATCCTGGACCGGCTGGTGGGCTACAAGGTCTCGCCCATCCTGTGGCAGAAGGTCAAAAGCGGCATCTCGGCCGGCCGCGTCCAGTCCGTGGCCCTGCGCCTGGTCGTGGACCGCGAAAAGGAACGCCGGGCCTTCGTGCCGGTGGAATACTGGAATTTCAAGGCCCGACTGGCCGCCGACACGCCCCCGGAATTCGAGGCCGAGCTGGCCAAGTACCAGGGCAAAAAGCTTGAAATCGGCAGCGCCGAGGCCGCCGCCGCCGCCGAGGCGGCCATCACGGGCCAGCCCTTCGTGGTCACGGCCGTGACGGAAAAGGAACGCAAGAAGTCCCCGCCGCCGCCCTTTATCACCTCGACCCTGCAACAGGCCGCCAACCAGCGCCTGGGCTATTCGGCCAAGCGCACCATGGGCGCGGCCCAGAAGCTCTACGAGGGCCTGGAACTCGGCGACAGCGGCACGGTCGCCCTTATCACCTACATGCGTACCGACTCCACGCGCATCGCCGACGAAGCCCGCGACGCCGCCCGGGAATACATCACCGAGGCCCTGGGACCGGACTACTACCCGGAAAAGGCCCGCCATTTCCGCTCCAAGGCCGGGGCCCAGGACGCCCACGAAGCCATACGACCCATCGATGTCCGCATCACCCCGGCCGACGTCAAGACCCTTTTGCCCAAGGACCTCTTCTCCCTCTACAAGCTCATCTGGGAACGCTTCGTCGCCTCCCAGATGGCCGAGGCCAGGTTCTGGGACACGGCCGTGGACGTCACGGCCGGACCGGGGCTTTTCAAGGCCAAGGGCCAGCGCCTCATTTTTCCGGGCTACCTCAAGGTCTACGGCCAGGAGGCCGGCGACGAGGCCAAGTCCCTGCCCAAGCTCGACAAGGGCCAGGAACTGACCCTGCTCGAACTCAAGAAGGAACAGAAGTTCACCCAGCCGCCGCCGCGCTACACCGAAGCGTCGCTGGTGCGCGAGCTGGAGGAAAAAGGCATCGGCCGGCCCTCGACCTACGCCGCCATCATTTCCACCCTCATTGACCGCGACTACGCCCGGCTGGAGGAAAAACACTTCGTGCCCTCCGAACTCGGCGAGACCGTCTCGGATTTGCTCGCCGAACACTTCGTCAAGATCATGGACGTCGGGTTCACCGCCGGCATGGAAGAAGCCCTGGACGCCGTGGCCGACGGCCGCACCGACTGGGTCCATCTGCTCAAGGACTTCACCGAGGACTTCAATCCGACCCTGGCCAAGGCGGCCAAGGACATGGCCAAGGTCAAGGCCGGCAAGGAAACCGACGTCAAGTGCGAGCTGTGCGGCAAGCCCATGGTCATCCGCTTCGGCAAGGCCGGCGAATTCCTGGGCTGCTCGGGCTACCCCGACTGTAAGAACACCAAGGAATTCGACCGCGCCCCGGACGGGGCGGTGATCCCCCGGGAACGCAAGGCCGAGGAGGTCGCCTCGGTGGGAGCCTGCCCCACCTGCGGCAAGGATCTGGTGGTCAAGAAGTCCCGCACCGGCAGCCGGTTCATCGCCTGCACCGGCTGGCCGGACTGCAAATACACCAAGCCGCTGTCCACCGGCGTCCCCTGCCCCAAGGAGGGCTGCTCCGGCACGCTGGTCGAAAAAAGCTCCAAGCGCGGCAAGGTGTTCTACGCCTGCGACGCCTACCCCCAGTGCGATTTCGCGGTCTGGGACTGGCCGATAAACGAACCCTGCCCCCAATGCGACTCCAAGATCCTCGTGCGCAAAAAGACCCGCGACGGCGAACTCATCGCCTGTCCCAGCAAGAGCTGCCGCTACAAACGCGCCGTGGGCGGCAAGAAGGACGAGGGAGAGGGCGAGGAATAGGATAGAAGAGGACGAGAAGCGAAGAAGATAAGAGATGCCTCCGGCGGCCGGGGGCCTGAGGCCCCCGGACCCCCCGAAAGGGGTTAAAGGGGGCTGGCGACGGAGGGAATGTTCGTCCGGGAGAGTTGGGCTCTGCGCCGCTCTTCCGACGGCTTGGCTGTTGAGCGAAAAGAGAAAAAGTTGGTTCTGGTTTTTCAGGGGTTGCCTCGGCAACCCCTTTTTGCGTCCAGCCCGTCGCGCCGCGACCTACGGCTGCTCCCCGCCCATCCGGCCGGCCGCGTCGCCGGCCTTCCCGGCCGCGCCCGCCGCCGCCGTGGCCCCGATCACCAGCGGATTGTCGGCGTCCAGCCACAGCTGGGCTCCCCCGGTGGCCGTGAACCGCACGGCAAACCCCTGGCCGCCTACCGGGAACGTCAGCCGCGTCCGGTTGTCGAAGCCCTCCCCGCGCTCGGGAAAATCCCCCTGCCGGTGCACGGCCCGGCCGAGCTCACGCCCGTCGGCCGCCACCGCCGTCACCGTCAGCGTCTGGTCCGGCCCGGTCAGGCGCGGACAATACGACACCGAGCCGGCCGCCGCCGCCGGCCCGGCCACGGCGTAGACTAGCTCCAGGCCCAGGGCCGGGTCCTCGGCCTGGATGTAGCTCCCCCACTGGCGCACGCCCCGGGCTTCGGTCACGGCCGCCGTATAGCCGCCGTCGGTCCGCTCCACCCGGTCGGCCGCCGGCATGGCGATTAGCCCGGTTTCGGACCTGGGGCGGTAGAACGTGTACACCCCGGCGGACTCGGCCGGTTCGTAATACAGCCCGACGAGACGCAGCAGCTTGCGGCTGACAAAGGCCCGGGAATCCACGAACCGGGCGGCCAGCCGGCCGCGCACCGCCGCCGCCATGGGCGAGTCGGCCATGGGCGCAAGCCCCAGCCTGTCATACATATCGGTTTCGAAAGCGTCATACAGCCACAGCTTGCCGTAGTCCGGGGTCCCGGCGAAAAGGAACGCCCCTTCGGCGTCGGCCAGCAGCGGCCCCTGGATATGGGAAACAATGGTCCGGGCGGCGGCGGCTTCGGCCACGGCCTGCTGGCGCGGGACGAGCGGGAGGGCGGATGGGGCGTGCAGGGTGATGAGGGACGGCACGCAGCCGGCCAGGGCCAGGGCGGCCAGTCCTCGGGCCACCGGGCCGCGTCCGGACAGATACCCGGCCAGCCGGGCCGCGCCCAGGGCGCAGATGGTCGCGGGCAGCAGCAAGTGGTTGGTGTCGGCCCCGCCCCACATGAGNNCGCCACAAAAAAGGGACAAAGGCCAGCAACAGCGCGTCGGGCAGCGGCAGGCGACGCCGCACGGCGCACAGGGCCAACCAGCCGGCGTAGGCGGCCAGAAGCGGCCCGTGGCCGGCGGCGAACTCGCCCAGGCGGGCGTAGGCCACGCCGTGGCTGTTGTCGGCGGCCAGGCCGGTCATGGCCTTGGGAAAGAGCACCGTCTGAACCCAGATGTCCGGGCCGAACCAGGCCAGGCAGGCCAGTCCCAGGACCGCGCCGCCGCCGGCCAGCCCGGCCAGGGCGGAAAGCCGCTCCCGGCGCGACAGGCGAAAAACGAACAGCAAGGCGGCGTAGGCTCCGGCCAGGGGCCACATTTGCTGCTTGCCCAGGCAGGCCAGGGCCACAAGCAGGCCGCTTAGCGCGAAAAGCCGCGTGTTGCCGCGTACGCGGGCGGCCTCGAACACGGCCACGGCCAGCAACAGGCTGCCCACGGCCAGGGTGTCGGGTTTGCAGACAAAGGCGTTCCCCATTTCCGGCTGGGCAAAGGCGGCAAGGGCCGCCAAAAGGCCGGTCAGCGCGCCGCCAAGGGGTCCCAAGGTTTTCCCGTCCAACCGGCGGCCCAGGAAAAAGAGCGCGATCAGGATGGCCGCTCCGCCGGCCAGGGCGGCCAGTTTGCCGGCCATAAGCGGTGAAGCGGCAAAGGGCGTCAGGACCGCCGCCGCGAGATAGAAAAGCGGCGGATAGAGCGTGATGAGGCGAGGCCAGGGCGGGCTGGCCCCGGGGTAGATGTCGGCTCCCCGGGCCACAAGCCAGCCCTTGAGGGCTTCGCGGCCTTCCAGGGCGTTGGCGGCCAGCGGCGAGAGGAGTTCGGGCAGCCGCGTCTGGATGAGCACATCCCAACCGGCCAGGCCGGCGGCCAGCACGGCGTAGACGAGGCAGCCCCGGATAAACGGCGCGTCCGGGCCGGGGCTGGGGGCCGGGCGGCGACGGAAAAGCAGCATGGTCAGCATGGGCAGGGCGGCGGCCGCCGCAAGCGGTTCGCGCCAGTGGCCCAGCGTCAGGGCGGCGGCCAGCAGACTGCCGGCCACGGCCAGGGAGACGAGGGTGTTTCGGGTCATGGTTGGGGCACTATCGCCGCCTCGCCCCGGTCTGGCAAGGGCGGCACGGCCGCCTTTCGGTCGGGTCCGGCGGGATCCCGACCGGAAGGCGACTGAGCCAATGGCATTACATGTAGCCCAGGGCGCGCAGCTGCTCCATGGCGTCTTCCTTGTCCTGGTCGCGGCCGGCCCGTTCGCCGCTGCGGTCGGTGAGGTCCTGTTCCCAGGCCGGCAGATCGCTTTTGCGGACGGTGCCGCTCAGTGTCCCGAGGCTGCGGTAACCCTTGGCGTAGAGGGAGCAGTGGGGCAGGCCGTGGCCGCGCGTGATGGCCCAGACGTCGGCTTCGCGCATGTGCAGGATGGGGTGGACGCGCAGATGGGGCGGCTCCTCGCGGGGGCTTTCGTAGAGTTCGCCCTCCCGGGCCGGATGCTCGTCCCAGCGGATGGCCGTGGCCAGGGCGGCCACGCCGTTTTCGCGCAAAAAGGTGTTCATGGGCAGCACCTTCATGAGCTGGTTGCCCAGCGGCGATTCCGGGTCAAAAGGGAAGCCCGGGCCGGTGAACCCGGTGCGGGCCGCTTCGTCGCGCACGGCCTGGGACAGGGTGGACAGGTCGATGTAGTCGCCGATGGCCGGCTTGCGGTCGAGGATCTCGTGGTTGGCGGCCAGATGGACGTCCAGGCCCCAGTCGGCGGCCAGGCGTTTTTGGAAATCGAGGATTTCCGGGAACGGGTCGCCTTCGTCGATGGTGAGCACGCGCGGCATGGTCCGGCCGGTTTCGCGGCACAGCTCCCGGGCCAGCCACAGGGTGAGCGTGCTGTCCTTGGCCCCGGTCCAGGCGATCCAGAAGGCATCGCCGAAGCGGTCCATGGCCCCGGCCAGCACGCGCTTGGACAGGGCGATTTTTTCTTCAAGGGGCAGGTCGAGCAGGGCGTGGTCCATGAGTGTCGGTCCTTGGCGATCGGATGCGCCGCCGGGGGTGATCCGGGCGGCAAGGCCGTCATAACCCGGCTGTGGGCTTTTATTCCAGGAAAAAAGGCTCGTGGCCGGCCGCGGCCATGTGTTGCCGAAAGGCCAGGAAGTAGAGGTAGTGGCTGGGATTGGCCATGACGGCGGCGCTTAGTCGCGCGGCAAAGGCGGCGGTGTTGGCCCGGGCCGCCTCCTCGGCCGACGCGCCGTTGCCCTCGGCCGCGACCAAGGACAGCGGGTCCTCGATGCGCAGGGTGAGGCTGCCGGACGGGGCGCGTTCCATGAAGCAGGGGAGCACCTCGCAGCCGGTCTTGCCGGCCAACAGCATCGGCCCCAGGGAGAACAGGGCCTGGCGGCCCAGAAACGGCACAGAGGCGCGTTTTTCGCCGCCGCCGCCGTCCATGGCCACGCCAAGGATGTGGCCGCCGCGCAGGCAGGTGAATGCGCCCTTGAGGCTGCCGAAAACGTCGATGTGGGTCACGGGCAGGGTCTGTTCGTGGGCCCAGCGCAGCTCGCGGGTGCGGCGCACGGCGGCGCTTCGGGCCTCGGGCAGCTTTTCGTTCAGTTTTGTGGCCGGGGCAGAGAGCTGGCACATGCGGTAGCCGGCATGGCCCACGGCGGGCATGACCATCTGGTTGGCCCCGTAGTGGCCAAAGGCCAGCATGACGCCGCGTCCCTGGGCCAGGGCGGCGTCCAGGCGCTGGCGGCCCTCAATGCGCACGTGGGCGGCCGTTATGGCCGGGGTGAGTTTCGGGAAGTAGAGCACTTCCAGGTCGGTCTGGCAGAACTGGATCAAGGCTTCCCGGGCCAGGGCCAGGCGGGCGGCCGGATCGGCCGGCACGCCGGGAACGAGACGGGCCGCCTCGGCCATGCCGATAAGCCGGGCGTTGGGCACGCGGCCAAGCAGGCTGCCCAGCCCCCGGGCCAGGGCCAGGGCGCTGGGCAGGGGCAGGGCCTGGATCAGTCGCTTGAAGGGATGCCAGTAGCACCACACCAGGGCGTCGCGGACGGCTCGCATGGGACCTCGCAGGGAGCGATTTCGCCGTGTTGGCTATCATGGCCGGACCCGGGGCGCAAACGGCCGGCCGGGCCTTATGCGGCGCGTCCCGGCCTCGTCTGGGCCTAGAAGCGTCGGCGGGCGGCCCTTTTCACGAGCTTTGCATCGTTTGCCGCCCCGTCCGAGAGCCTTTCCAGCCCGCCGGAAGCCGGGTAATCTCTGAGCCGGACAACGGCGCGTTTTTTCCCGGTTCGCTTCGCAACTTCCAGAAAAAGGCTGGCCGTCGCAGTCTCGACGTCAGCCTCTTTTCCGAAATGCCCAGAAGAACCGTGTTTAGAGAGAGCTGCCAAGAAACAGGACAGACCATGAAGCGCGAGGATTCGAAGAGGGAACAGGCGGGGTACGCCATCATCCCGGCCGCGCCGCGCCATATCCCCTTGTTGAACGCTATCGAACTCGCGGCGGCGAAGATTTTTCCTGTCGATTACCTGCCGGAACATATTCTGTCGGAAAAGCTGCCCATGGATGTGCTGCTGGCCGCGCAAGCGCAGGGCCTGTTGTGGGTGGCTGTCGATGCTGGCGGCTCGCCTGTTGGGTATATTCTTGTGCAAGTGGTCGATGGCCTGGCCCTGCTTGCCCAGGTGGACGTGCACCCGGACCATGGCCGGCAAGGCCTGGGGACGGCGCTAATCCGCCAGGCCATGCAGGCAATGCACGAGCGCGGATTTTCGGAATGCTATTTGACGACCTTCTCGGATATTGCCTGGAATGCGCCGTTTTATGCCAAACTGGGCTTTGGCGTTGTCGGCGAGGCCGCCATGCCGCAGGCGATTGCGGCGATACTGCGTGAAGAGCAGGAGCGGGGATTGCGAAATCGGGTGGCGATGCGGTTGGAGATTTCGGAATAGGGGAAATGAAGGGGCGTTGGGCGGCGGGGTAATGGGCGCGATGAGGCGTGATAGGGAGCCGCCCCGGAGGGGAAGTTACGGCGCGGCGATGTCGCGCAGGATTTCGGGATTGTGAAGGCCGACGGACTGCCCCGGCGTAACGATCTCCTCGGCCACGACGCTGCCGTCGTCGGCCAGGACGCTGCGCAGGAAGGAGCCGTCCTCGCGGCGCGTCAAGGTCGTGCGCCGAACGGGTTTCGGGGCGATGCCGGCGTCGAGGTCGGCGATTATTCGAAGTAGCTGTATTATTTGGTGAGAAATCATGAATGCATTATGTAGCTAATATATCTAGTGCAATTTCTTATCGATTTGCATATGGTATGTGTGTTTCAAAAGGAGGTGCTCCCATGCTGTTCCCAGGTGAAAAGTTGCCCGCCAAAAAAGCCAATTTCTTTGCAAGAAAAATGACTGACAGTGAGATTTCAGAAAAATATATAAATGGGGAAATCAGAATTGTAACAGAGCAAGCAAGGTACCCATTGGATTCGATACAAACAATGAAAGGCGTAAAGCTACAACTTGGGCCAGAGTATCAACGCCGTGGAAGATGGAACAATGAAAAGAAATCACGGCTCATCGAATCTTTTATAATGAATATTCCAGTGCCGCCAGTTTTTTTGTATGAGTATGAACTTGCTCATTTTGAAGTTATGGATGGTAAGCAACGTCTGTCTACTATTAGAGATTTTTACAGCGATAAGTTTAAATTGGAGGGTTTGGAATATTGGCCAGAGTTGGAAGGAAGGTCATATAGTAATTTGCCCGATACGGTTCGGTCTGGAATTGATCGCCGATATATATCAGCTATTATATTATTGTACGAGACTGCGAGAAGTGATATTCAACGAAGCAAAGATCTTAAGCAACTCGTGTTTGAAAGAATTAATACAGGAGGCGTTGAACTTAGCCATCAAGAGAGTCGAAATGCACTTTATGGTGGCCCTATGAATGATTTGTGTATGAGGCTTTCTGAAAACCAAAAGTTTATGTCAATGTGGGGTGTTACTATTGGTGACAAAAATGAAGAGCCATCTGAAAATTATAAAGATATGACAAATGTTGAGCTTGTTTTGCGATTTTTTGCAATGCGTCAAAGAAAGCGTTTTGCTGCAGTATATTTGCGAGATTATTTGGATGATTATTTAGACTCCGCCAATAGATTTGATGTCAAAGTTCTTGATGCTTTGGAAAATTTGTTTGTATCTACCATGGATACTTTGTATGAAGTGTTTGAGGAAAAAGCTTTTTGGACGTTTCGAAAATCTTCCAATGCTAAAACTACCTTAACGAGTCGCCCTTCGTTGTTAATGTATGAGCCATTGTCTTTTGTTTTTGGCAAGCACTATACTATCCATGAGGACATAGTGAACAATAGAAAGATTGTTAAATCTGCATTGCATAAAGTAATTGAAAAGAATAGTGAAAAATTTAAAGGGAGGCTTTCGAACACAAATTATATTTTCGAGAGAATTGATATATTAGAATCTGCGCTTCTTTCTTCTTTAGGGAAATGAGTTGTGGAAGAAAAGTTGTATCATTATTCACAGTCTTTGGAGGCTGTTAAACGGGTAATTTCGTTCTATGAATCGTTTGAAAGCACTTTAGCAGGTAAGTCATCGAGGAAGTCTAGATATATAAGAATAATTACGGATGAATATTTAAGTGTTAAAAGCGAGCAACGCATATTGCTGTATAAAGGAATAATTATATCAATATATGGGGCCTGGGAGTCTTTTGTTCGAGGTGTTGTTGTTCAGTACGCTACAAGTAGGTTTTTGAGGAAACAAAATTATCCAGACTATCCAAAAGAATTTAAGGTTTCGTATGTTAATAAATACATGGAACACTTATCAAGACAGTCTGGCGAATGGAAAAGTAGCGAGAAGTGTCAAGAATTAATCGGAGAAATTTATAATGGAATAAGTGGACAAGGGTGTTTCATAAATGAGGATGTTTTCTTTAAAAATTATGCAAATTATCGTATAAGCATAATTAATGATCTATCTACGATCGTAGGTATTGGGAATGTCTCAAGTAGGATTATGTCTTTGGATAAATTTAAAAATTACATGTCAAATGAAGATGATAGTTATGGATCAATAAAAAACCAAGAGTTAAGGCATAGACTTGCGTATAAAAATCTTGAGGATCTTGTTGAAGAGAGAAATACTGTTGCACATGGAAAAGGAACACTGACTTTAATGAGTTCTGAATTGCTTTTGAAAAAAGTAGAGTATTTCATGCTTTTGGGGGAATGTCTGGTTAATGTTTTTCAAGATGAATTAGTGTTGAATGGAGAGTGTTGTCAGGAAGACTTGACTTATATAGAGAAAATTAGTGGAAATATGGCGATGTTTAAAATTAATTCTATAGTTAAAAAAGGAGATAAGCTGACAGTAATAAAAGGAGATGGAAAGTGTTGCGAGCGCGAAATATTGTGTATGCTGGATGCTTCTGAGAGTGAAATTGAGCAAGCTTTGTCCTCAATGATTATTTCAATAAAGTTTGAATCAAAAGTAAAACAAGATTGGAAGTTTTATAAAAAAATACAGCCCAGTGCCCAATAAAACGGGCCGCCTCTTTCGAGGCGGCCCGTCCATTTTTCATTCACTTCGCCCCTCTCGGGGCCGGGGGCAGCCCCCCCGCGTCGCTACGTCGTCAGCGGCGTGTTCTCCACCCAGCTCCAGACGCCGCAGGGGCAGGCGTTGGCGCAGAAACCGCAGCCAATGCACTTCTCCGGGTCCGAGACCATGGCGAACTCCTTGCCTTCCTTCTGCTGGCGGGAAATCGCCCCCACCGGGCACAAGGTCTCGCACAGGCCGCAGTCGCGGCAGGCGCCGCAGGACGAACACTGGCTGGCGCAGGAGTCGAGATCGTTGAACTCCAGCACGCGCGGATCGAAGTACTCGAGCTTGGCCCGCTTGTAGTCGATCATCTTGCGGGTGTCCTCGCAGGGACGCTTGCCGGTCAGCATCTCGTCGATGGCCCGGGCCGCGTCGCGGCCCATGCCGATGGCCTGGGTCAAAAGGCCCGGCTTCACGATGTCGCCGATGGCGAACACCTTGGGATTGGTCGTCTGGAAGACGTTATTCACCTTCACATGGCCGCGCTCGGTGGCGATGGTGTCGCCCAGGAACTCGACGTCCGGCACATCGCCCACGGACAGCAGCACCGTGTCGGCCGGGATCAGTTCGCCCGACTGGAGCAGCACACCCTCGGGCGTGATCTCCTTGGTGAAGCAGGGCCACTTGAAGACCGCGCCGACTTCCTCGGCGTCGTGCTTTTCCTTGCCAAAGGCGGCGGGCTTTTGGATGTCGATGAGCGTAATGGACTCGGCCCCAAGGCGCGCCGCCTCGGTGGCCACGTCGCAGCCCACGTTGCCCGCGCCGATGATGACCACGCGCTTGCCGACCTTGCCCTCGCCCTTCTTGGCGGCCTTTAAGAAGGTGAGCGCCGGGGTGGCCAGTTCCTTGCCCGGAACCGGCAACATGCGCGGCTTGTTCGCGCCAACCGCCAGCACCACGAAGTCGTAGTCCGTGACGATCTGGGCGAACTCGTCGGCCGAAAGGGCCTTTTGGGTCTGGATGTGGGGCAGGATTTCCCTGGCCCGGGCGATTTCGGCGTCGAGCACGTCGGCCGGGATGCGGCTGGACGGAATGGCCGAACTGATCTTGCCGCCGAGCTTCTCGGCCGGGTCGTAGATCACGGCCTCATGGCCGGCCAGGCGCAGCTGCCAGGCCACCGACATGCCGGCCGGACCGCCGCCGATGACGGCCACGCGCTTGCCGGACAGCTCCGGGAGCTTGGGCATCTTGCCGGCCTTGACGTTGGCCTTGCCGAGCATGGCCGTGTCCAGGGGCTTGAGCGTCCCCACGTTGCGGGTGCAGCCCTGCATACAGAGGTTGGGGCACAGGTAGCCGCAGACCGTGGCCGGGAAGGGCGTGTAGGCCAGGGCCAGGTCCATGGCTTCGTCCATGAGCCCGTCGCGCACGAGCTGCCAGCGCTCCTGCACCGGGATGCCGGTGGGGCAGCTGGCCTGGCAGGGGGCGAGGTATTTCTTGTTTTCCCAGACCGGCACGAACCGGCGCAGTTCGCCGGTGACGATAAGGCCGATGGGGCTGCGGTCGGAATCGTCGAGGTCGCCGATAAGGCCGCCCCGGCCGAGTTCCGCGTCCCAGACCTGGGCGCGGAATTCGCCCATGGGACGGCGGGTCTTGCCGGTCTTTTCGTAGGGCGAGCGGGCGGCGATGAGCTGCCAGTCGTCGCGCTGGGCCAGCGTGTCGAATAGTTCCGGCCGGCCGATGGCCTCCAGGAACTTCTTCAGGTTTTCGGTCAGCCAGCCAAACGTGGCGTCGTCGATGGCCACGAGCTTGGCGTCGGCCAGGGAGAAGCCTTTGTGGGGGCCGCGGAAGAAGATGCGCCCGCCGACCATGCCGACGCAGGGCCGGTACCCCAGCACGTTGTCCGGGTTTTGCGGCTCGTGGCCGCAGACCACGGCCGTGCCGCCGGCCATGAATTCGGCGAAGTAGTCGCCCACGCTGCCCAGGACAAAGAGCTCCGGCGCGGCGTACTTGGGGTTCTGCTTGGTCATGGTCATGCCGCGCGAACCGATGTTGCCGGCGACCATGACCTTGCCCTGGGCCATGGCGTTGCAGGCGCCGTTGCCGGCGTTGCCGCGAACGATGATGTCGGCCCCGGCGTTGAGCCAGCCGATGTCGTCGGAGACCGAGCCGTCGATGTCGATGCTGGTGCCGGGGAAGCCCATGGAGCCGGTGCGCTGGCCGGGCGAGCCGGTGATGCGGACCTTTATCGGCTCCTCGCGGGAGACCCACAACCGGCCGCCGATGCCGTGCTGGCCGAAGGCTTCAACGAGAAGCTCGCGCGCGCCCTGGGTGACGGCGCGCTGGATGCGCTCCTCCAGGATGCGGGACTGGACGCGTTGTCCGTTTTCTATGCCGTGTATGGTGACGGTTTGCTGTGCCATGTTCGTGCCGCCTTGTGCGTGTAAAAGGACGCCCGGGTTAAACCACGTACTTGATCTTCAGGCGCTCGGCCACGTGGTAGTCGCTGATGCCCAGGCCGTCGGACATGCCGATGGGCAGGGACGTGGACCGGCCAAGGGGCGCGACGATCTTGCGCAGTTCGGTGTCGAAGGACAGGAAGACGTCGACCAGCCGTTCGGCCACTTTTTCGGGATCGAGCCGGCGGTACACGCGCGGGTCCTGGGAGGTGATGCCCTTGGGGCACACGCCGATGTTGCAGACGTTGCAGCGGTCGGCTTCGGAGCCGACGCAGCCGGCGGCGGCCTGCATGATGTATTTGCCGGACTGCACGGCGCTGGCGCCGAGCATGATGAGTGCTGCGGCGTTGGCGGCCAGGTTGCCGTTCTTGCCGATGCCGCCGCCGGCGATGAGCGGAATCTCGTTTTGTTTGCCCGAGATGACCAGGTTGTCGTAGCAGTCGCGCAGGTTGGTGGCGATGGGGTGGCCCATGTGGTTCATGGACACGTTGTAGGCCGCGCCGGTGCCGCCGTCCTCGCCGTCGATGGCCAGGCCCGCGGCGTAGGGGTTGCGCACGAGGTTGTTGAGCACCGCCGTGGAGGTCGTGGTGCCGGAGATCTTGGGATAGACCGGCACGCGGAAGCCCCAGGCCATGGACATGGACTGGATCATCTTGGCCACGGACTCCTCGATGGAGTACTGGGTCTGATGGGTCGGGGGGCTGGGCAGGGACACGCCCTGGGGCACGCCGCGAATGGCGGCGATGAGCTTGTTGACCTTGTACCACATGAGCAGGCCGCCGTCGCCGGGCTTGGCTCCCTGGCCGTACTTGATCTCGATGGCGCAGGGGTCTTCCTTCATGTCCGGCAGGGCTTTGATGATCTCGTCCCAGCCGAAGTAGCCCGAGGCGATCTGCAGGACCATGTACTTGAGGAAGCGCGAACGCAAAAGGCGCGGCGGGCAGCCGCCCTCGCCGGTGCACATGCGCACCGGCATGTTCAGCTCCTCGTTTAGGTACGTCACGCCCATGACCAGGCCTTCCCACATGTTGGGGGAGAGCGCGCCAAAGGACATGGAGCCGATCATGAGCGGATAGATCTCGCGCACGGCCGGAACCCAGCCGTTTTGCGCCAGGGCGGCCAGGCCCTCTTCGGGCGGCTGGATGCGACCTAAAAGCGTGCGCAGCTCGAACTCGTGGCGGCCGGCGTCCAGGGCCGGGTCGGTGAGCATGGAGATGCGGATGAACTTGATCTGATCGAGGAGGCTGCCGCCGTCGTTGCGCCGCCCGCCCCGGGTGCGGGCCGCGCCGCCGCGGTTGTTGTGGAACTTGAGCGTCGTGGCCTCGGGGCGCAGACGCGGCGCGATGGCGTTATTGGGACAGACCATGTTGCACATGGCGCAGCCGATGCAACGATAAGCCGGATCGGTGCGCTGGCGGATGCCATGGTAGATGGAATAGCTGTTGGTGGGCTTTTTGGGCAGTCCCGGCAAGGCCTCGACGGTGCGTTTGCGGTGGACGCCAAGCTCGATGGCGTTGACCGGACAAACGGACGTGCAGCGCCCGCACAGGGTGCAGGTGTTCTTGTCCCACTCGATCTGCCAGGGCAGGTCGTTGACGCTTAGTGTGGACGGGGTAATGACTGCAGTTGATTGCATATGGTGACCTCTTGGCATTCGGGGCGCACGATGGCCGTATCCAGGTGCATGGGTTGAAAATCGGCGTGCTGGTCGCGGTCGGGGATGGCCGCGTCGAGGCCGCAGATTTCCGAGGAGAAGGCGAAGATGCCGGGCTTGCCGCCGACCACGCCGGGCCGCAGCTTCTTGCGGTCCTGGACCATGAACATGGTCTTGTCGGGCAGGCAGCCGATGACGCAGTTGGGGCCGTCGATGATGAGCTTGCGGCAGGTCTGCTTGATGCGGGCGAGCAGGGCCTGGTCGGGATGCTCGGCCATCTCGGCGTCGGACAGCGGCGTGATGACGTGCTTGTAGTACTCGATGCCAAACTGGAGGCGATTGAGCGTGAAGTGCATGATGTGGGCAAAGACTTCCGAATCGGACTGGTAGCCCATGTAGCCGGGGAAGCCCCGCGAGAGCAGGTATTCGCGGATGGGCACGAAGGCCGTGTTCTCGCCGTTGGTCATGGTGCACACGCCTTGCAGGAAAAACGGATGGCAGGCGTAGAGATTGATGGCGTAGTTGGTGTTCTGCCGGCCCTGGGCCAGGATGCGGCGGCAGGCCAGTTCGGGGCGGTCCAGGCCGAGGTATTCGCCGACCTCCATGGGGTCGCCGACTTCCTTGACCATGATGGTGTCGGGCCAGAACGAGAAGACGCGGATGTCTTCCTTGTCCTCGCCCATGTGGCGCAGTTCCACGCGCATGAGCATGTAGGCCAGTTCGCGTTCGGCCTGGCTTTTGGCCTTGAGGTCGGCCGGAGCCTCGTAGGCCCGGGCGATATAGGAGCCGCGCACCGGGGTTCCCAGGGGCGGCTTGGTGCGCGGATCGAGTTCGAGAGTCTTGCGGGTGACGAACCCGCGTTCTCCCATGTAGGCGTCGAGGCGTTTTAAGCCTTCGTCGGTAAAGATTCCGGAGAGGATGGGCGCATCCTTCATTTCACCGAAGGGGCCGCCGAGGTCGGAGAGGAAAAGACCGACGCCCGAGCCGTCGTGCCCTTCCTTCATGACATTGAGCGCCTCGATGGCGCGCATGGGGGACACGGGGTCCCGGCTGCTGAGGGCGAATAAGCGGCACATGGTCTACTCCGAATAATCGAATTCTCATTAAGGGGGGTTTTTTCATAGTGACAAAATGGGCTACCGTAAAGTGAAAAATAAAATTCGGTGCTTAGGAGACATAATAATCAGCAAATACGGGCGGTAGCGGCAATAGGACGACGGCCTTTGGGGGAGGCTTTTCGCCGGTTTTGGCAACTCGGCCGGGTGCTGTCCGGTCGGGCGTTCGGAATTGGGCCGTTTGGACGTCGTTTCGTCGGCGGTTTTTCCCAAGTGGCCGGCGAACAATGTTCGTTTGGCCGAGCCATGGCTGTGGAAAACGTCTTGCGGCCCCGATTTTACCGGGCTGGACAGCGGCGTTGTCCGAGAGGAAGACGGCGAAGAATATTCGGGTCACGGCGGCCGGGAGAAGCGTGACGGCGAAGCATCGACGCCCCGGGCGCGGGCCGTGGGGCGCGCCCGGGGCGTTCGGCGTGTTGCGCCCTGCCGGCGGCTCGGGGCGCGTCCCTGAAAAACGGCGAGAGGCTTATCCAGAGAACCCGCCTGGTGCAGTTGGCCGCGAAGCGCCGCAGGCGCTTTTCGGGGACGCGGCACGAGCGGTTCGCGGCCCAGGGGCGCAAGGCCGGGCTCTTTACTTCGCCGGCGCGTCCAGGATCTCGGCCGCCGGGAAGGGCTTGGACAGCAGCCCGAACCGGGCGGACACGTCGATGACGCCCGAAAGCGCCTTGGGGTCAAGGGTCTGGGGGAAGCGCGGCAACACGATTTTGGCGGCCAGCTCCGGGGCCAGCTTGGTGCGCTGGCTTAAAATCTGCCGGGCCTTGTCCGGGTGGGCGTCGATAAAGGCCGCCGCCTTGGCCACGGCCCTGGCAAAGGCCGCCGCCTGGGCCGGATGAGCCTTGATCCAGGCCTTTTTGGCGAACCAGCCGCCGATGAGATAGGGGCTGCCGAAAGCGGCATGGGGCGAGGGGTCGAGGACCTTGGCCGCGCCGCGCGACACGGCGTCGGTGACGAAGGGTTCCAGGGTCAGCGCCGCCTGGACCGAGCCCTTGGCCATGGCTCCGGCCATGTCCGGGAAGGGCACCTCAACCAGCCGTATGGCGTCGGGGGCGATGCCGGCCTTCTGGGCCAAGGCGCGCATGGCCGCCTCGTTGATGTTGCCCAGGGTGTTTATGGCCGCGGTCTTGCCGGCCAGCCCGGCCACGGACGTGATGGGGGAGTCCGCCGGCACGAGCAGGGCATGGACGTCGTTGGAACCGGCCACGCCCTCGGCTCCGGGGGCCAGGAAGGCGAAGTCGAAGCCCTTGGCGTGGGCCAGGATGATGGACACGGCGTTGGACCAGCCGATGGCCAGCTCGCCGCCCTCCACGGCCGGGGCGATGACCGCGCCGCCCTTCATGGCCGCGCCGGCCACGGCCAGCCCTTCGGCCGCGAAATAGCCTTCTTCCTCGGCCACGTAGTATTGCAGGCAGTCGCCCACCGGGATGTAGCCGACCCTAAGCGGCGTCGGATCGGCGGCCTTGCAATTTACAACAGACAGCACAATCGACAAGAATACAAGCGCAAGTCGTATGTGCATCTTCTCCTCCTTACAATAATTAACCCATTTAGGACATACGCATTTTATAATGCCCGCTACTGAACACTCGGTGGAACAAATAATACATATATATAAAATTTGGCAAGTGTATTAATAGCAAAAGCATTATAAATGCCAGCATTAAATAAATACTCTGCAAACATGGAATTTTAGCAGTACCGCCTTTGCTTAAAAGCAAGAGCAATACGTATATTGGTGAAACAAAATATATTATACGATCTCTGAAAAAAATATTATCTAATTTTTCGATTGTTCCATCGTGTCCATGCAAAGCAACACTTCCGCTGCTAATTTCTGCCTGGAGTTCTCCCACGCCATTATAAATACTTAAAGCATATTTAAGTAAATATAAAAGGCAAATAGGTGATGCGATAACAAACAAGCAGCCAATAGTAGACATATCCTCCCAAAATGAAACTTCGGAAATCTTAGCAATAAACAAGCCTACGACTAAACCAATAGAAATAAGCTCTGTATACTTTCCCATAAGTGTTATCAATGTAGGCCATTTATAAAATGTTGTTTCGATGCGTAAAAAATTATCATAAAACTTTTGATACAAAGAGCCAACAAACGCACCATGTATATAATTCTGATAATATGAAAATGCCTTAGCTCGCATCAGAAGACTCCTTGCAGGACTGCATGGCGTAGAGGTGAAGATCAAAAATTCTTTGGGCCGAAGGACAACCGTTGTTTCTCTTGAAGTGATCAGACAAATGCTGCACCGTTCCTTCGGTTGTATATGATATTTGTTTTTCCAAAGTAAATCCCGTATATAAGCATACATCGATATGAACATAAAGTCGTGAAGGATTGTGCACTTCCGATAAGATTGATTTATTTAATGTCACTTTTACATCATTTAAGCGAAGAAGAAAGACTGTCAAGGCAGCATAAAATTCACCTTCAAGAGAAGGCGAGAAAATATATACCTCCGTCTTGTCTTTTGATAAATACTTCAAGATCATTTCTTTAAAATAATTGCACCGCGCAACAACAAACAGAGTGTTTGTCAATAGCAAATTAGTATCAAATCCTTCCTTTTTCTTTGGTAGTTTTTTTAAGTAGTATTTGTTTAAAAAGATTGGAAGCGAAACATCGTCGAGAACTATGTCGGGGATGTTAATAAACGATGCAAGCGAATTTATTGAAAATTTCTTTTGAATATTCTTTTCCCCCACATCATATAGCGAACGCAGTCCACTCATAACGTCGTAAACTTTCTTGTACTTTGTAAAGTTAAACAATGAGCACAAAGCGAATTCTAGTGTTTCATCAACATTGTGCAAATAAGCGCTATAGATCGAACTTGTAAAAGCAGTTTTTACCGATTCATCGAGCAGTAACGGCCTACTATCGTGCGTATCTGCTGGCAAGTGGTAGTGGCGTGGCTGTATCGATATATATGAATAAAATCTAAAAAACCAAACTTTTTGCAGCATATCGCCAGTAAATAAATTGTACAGATGCGCCAGAAACAGACCAGGAACAGAAAATCCGACTAACGAAATTTTCAGGTCTTTCTCTTCTGCCTTGCTATATTCACTTTTTATGAGTTCAAAAAATCTGAAGAGTAGCGTAAACAAAGATTCTTTTGTTAGTTTAGTAAGTAAATTGTTAAGCTTTAACTTGTCGGCATTTCCTCCAATGGCCGTCTGCAGCCCCTCAAGCTCCTCTACAAGCGTAATGTCGTCAATGTTGAACAGCTGCTTATTGCATTCAATTTTGTCAAAATATTCTTCGCAGCATTCTTTAAAAACATTTATTTGAGAGTCTATGTATCGCGATGAGTGTATGCAGCACAATGCCTCGTTGCGCAACCCGTATGACCATATGCGGTTAATGAGTTTAGATTCTATTGTAAAAAGAGTGCTGAAATTTAAATCCTTTGAAGGATTCGCATAGGATTTTTCAATAAACTTTTCATACTCAGACACAAATGTCTTAATTTCAGAAATAAAATTCGTTTTATCTGATAATTCAAATCCCATTCCAAAATTGCATTTTACCCATTGATAGTCTTGAGCATCCTGAAGTTGCTCGTCAATATTGTACAATATCGATGCAAGACGCCAAGTCATTGGTTCAAATTTATTTTGACTGTCGAATTGTTGAATATATTTTTCTACAAAAAAACCATATCGCGCGACATTAGCCAGATGCGAAGTATTTTCCGACATATAACTATCAAGCATATTTGGAAGTAAAGTATTTAAATTTTCACGCAACATCCGCTCTGTTGTGCACTTTTCTATGTTTAACGTATTTTTAATAGTTGTTAGTGTTTTAATTGCTCGCTCTTTGTTGTACTCAAATGACAGAAAAACCCCAACCCGTTGGTCTTTTTTATAAATAAATTCATATATTGTTTGAAGATAAAAGAAATAACTTGCCACAAGCATCTGGAGTTCGACATAATGTTTTTCACTAAACTGACGCTCACCTTGCAAAATTTTCAAAAGGAGTTTTTTTGCGATTTGATAAACCTTTTCTTCTGGAGTAAAAAAAATCTCATTGAGTTGTTTGTTCGGCGTTTCCTTAAAAAAGAAGTGCTTAATTCTCGAGATCAACAAATCAGTATGGTAAGACATATAAATATAAATATCGTACAATCGTCTGTCATTCGGGCTTTTGCCGTCTTCGAATAAAATACTATATCGTGAATTTAACAAATGCAAAAGCTTTTGATTAAAGACATTAATATTAAAAAGTGCACGACCCAATAACCAAATAGTCTCTTGGTCGTCTGACGCAATCTTTTTCATGCCACGTCTTTCTAATTCAAACTGATAGTTGGCCCATGATTCAAGATAGCTCAGACACTCTTGAGCAGGTCCGTCATATTTTCCAAATATTATTTTATTGATAAATTGCATAGATCACTTATTCCTGTTGAAATACGTTTAGAGGTGTAAGCGGGGACAGGGGATCGACAATCCCTTTGCCATGCTGAATAATCCCATAATTATGCCGGAAAATAATTCGAGCCGCAATGACTATATAGCTTGGGCGATCGATTGATTTTTAATCGTCGTGCCAGCGCAAAAGGCGCGACAGCCGCCGCTCCATGCCGGCGTTGAGGACCACCCCCAAAATGCCCAGCCAGGCCACGCCGGCGTACATCTCCGGGATGGCGAAGGTGCGCTGCATCCGCAGGATGTAATGCCCGATGCCGCTGGACGCGCCCACCATCTCGGACAGCACGGCCACGATAAGCGCCATGGGCACGGCCGTGCGGAAGCCGGCCACCAGACTCGGCCCGGCCGCCGGCAGGATGACGCCGAAAAGCAGTTGCGACCGGCGCAGGCCGTAGGCGGCCGCCGTCAGCCGAAAACCCGGCTCCACATGGCGCGCGCCGTCCACCGCGCCAACCAGGATCGGGAAAAAGCAGGCAAAGACAATGACCGACAGCTTCATGGCCGTGCCGATGCCCAAAAGCAGCATGGCCGCCGGAATGACCGCCGGCGGCGGCACGGGGCGCACCAGCTCCACGGCCGGGGTCAGCAGCGCCGACAACCGACGCGACGTGCCCATGGCCAACCCCAGCGGTCCGGCCAGGGCCAGGGCGACCATAAGCCCGGCCACGGCCCGCAAAAACGTCTCCCCGGCCTGGGCCGGCAGCGTCCCCGAAACCGTCAGCTCCCAAAACACGGCGGTAATGGTCGAGACCGGCGGAAAATAGAGCCTGGAGACCAGACCGGCCCGGGAGACGCACTCCCAGACGCCGGCCAGGGCGCACAGCACGACAATGCCCGACAACCGCTTCATGGCCGCCCCGTCCCCGGCAGCCAGACAAGCGCCCGCCGCCGCAAGGCCAGAAACAGGGCGTTAAGCCCGGCCCCAAGCGCCCCCACGGCCACGATGCCGGCGTACATCCGCTCCGGCCGGCCGGCCATGGAGGCTTCCAGAATAAACGACCCCAGGCCGTTTGGCGCGGCCGCCATCTCCGTGGTCACGGCCACGGCCACGGCCACGGCCAACCCCGTGCGCAGCCCGGCGAAAATCTGCGGCAGGGCGGCCGGGGCCAGGACAAAAAGGATGCTCTCCACGCGCCCCAGGCCGTAAGCCCGGGCCGTGTCGCGCAGCTCCGGCCCGGCCGCGCCGGCCCCGGTCCGGGCCGCCACATAGGCCGGCCAGCAGCAGGCAAAAGCCGCCACGGCCACGCACAGCCCAAACCCCAGGCCAAGAAATAAAATGCCGATGGGAATAAGCGCTACCGACGGCATGGGGCGCAAAAACTCCGCCGTGGTCCCGACCGCCCGGCCAAAACCCGGAAAAACGCCGCAGCCAAAGCCCATGAGCACGCCGGCCAATCCGCCCAAGGCGAACCCGGCCAACACCCGGCCGGCCGTGCGGCCGATCTCGGCGAAAATCTCGCCGCTTGCCCCCAGTTCCCACAACGCCGCCGCCACCCGCGAAGCCGGCGGCACGGCCCCGGCCGGCAACACCCCCGCCCGGGCCAGCAGCTCCCAAACTATGAGAAGAAACAAGACGAACAAGAGGCCTGAGAGTTGATAAGCCGGGCGCTGCCCGGACCCGGCAGGGCGCTGCCCTGCACCCGCCGGGGGGGATGATCCCCCCCGGACCCCCTCGATAGGGGGGGTGGGGTTAGGCGCGGCCATGGGGCGAGCTGCCGCGAGGGCTTGCGGTCTTGTTGGAGACTTGCGGACGCAGCCGTCCCCCATTTCGGGGGTCCGGGGGGATGATCCCCCCGGCGAGGAGGGTTCGGGAGGGGCAGCGCCCCTCCTGACTCTTATATTTATTCACGTCGCAGCAACGCATGGATGGCCTTGCGGGCGTCGAGGAAATCGCGGCGTTCGCGGCTGGCGATCTGGTCGCGGGGCCGGGGCAGGTCGATGGGCAGCACGGCCGCGACCCGGGCCGGCGGCGGGGTCAGGGCCACCACCGCGTCGGAGAGGTAGACGGCCTCGTCGATGTCGTGGGTGACGAACAGCACGGTCTTGCCCTGGGCCAGGGCCACGCCGGCCAGCAGGTCTTCCAGTTCTTCCCGGGTCTGGGCGTCCACCGAGGCAAAGGGTTCGTCGAGGAGCAATATCTCGGCTCCGTAGGCCAACCCCCGGGCCAGGGCGGCGCGCTGCTGCATGCCGCCGGAAAGCTGCCAGGGATAGTGGCCGGCGAAATCGGCCAGCCCCACCGAACGCAAGGCCTCCATGGCTTTGTCGGTTTTTTCGGCCTTGGTTCCGGCCGCGCGGCGCAAAACGAACCGGATGTTGCCGCTGATGGTGAACCACGGAAACAGCGACGCGGCGGCGTTCTGGAAAATAAGCGCCATTTCCGGCGGCGGCGAAACGATCTCCCGGTCGTCCAGGGTCACCCGGCCGCCGGTTGGGCGCATAAGCCCGCACACGCACTGGAGCAGCGTGGATTTGCCGCAGCCCGACGGGCCGACCAGCGACACGAACGCCCCCCTGGGCACGTCAAAGCTCACGCCGCCCAGGGCGCACATCCCCGGCGTCCCGTTTGCGCCGTACGTCTTGGTCAAAGCTTCAATACGCAGCATTATTTTCGTATGTTATGCTAGAATGCGTGAAAGAGGGAAGAGGAAGAATGCCTCCGGCGGCCGGGAGGGGGTTACCCCCTCCCGGACCCTCCCAGTTAGGGGGCGCGTTTTCCGCCAGGAGGAACCTGGCGGAAAACGCGCCCCCAAACAGGAAGGCTTCGCGAAGAGACGACAAATAACGCCTATGCGGCGAAGCCGCCCCCCATTTATTTTCGTATGGTGATGGGATGGCCCCGCCCC
>DLGG01000155.1 GCA_002482565.1 Solidesulfovibrio magneticus | reverse complement strand
TGAGGCCCCCGGACCCCCCGAATAGGGGAAGGGGGATAACGTTTAGTATGGAGCCATCATGCGGCAATTGCCCTGGCTGTCCCTGATCATCTTCTGGCCCCTGGTCGCGGCCTGCGTCATGCCCGCCTTGCGCGGCGACGCCGTCGCCTGCCGCCGCTTCGCCGTGCTGGCTGCCCTGGGCGAACTGGCCCTGTGCGCTCTCATCGCCGGCCTGTTCGCGGCCGGTTCCTTCGGCCCGGAGCTTGTGGAAGACGCCGCCTGGATTCCGTCCTTCGGCATCCGCTACAGCCTGTCCCTGGACGGCCTAAGCCTCATTTTCGTGGTCCTGACCGCGCTTATCGGCCTGTGCTGCATGTTGGCCTCGCGCCATGACGACCGGGAGCGCCCGGCCCTTTATTACGGCCTCATCCTGGCTTCGCTCACCACCGTCCAGGGCATCTTCCTGGCCTCGGACGTCTTTCTCTTCGCCCTTTTCTGGGAAGCCCAGCTCATCCCGGTCTTTTTCCTCATCGGCGTCTTCGGCCACGGCGACAAGCTGCGCGTGGCCATGAAATTCTTCCTCTTCTCGGCCACCGGCGGCCTGCTCATGTTCCTGGCCGTCATCGCCCTGGGCGTGCTTTCGGCGGGTTCCCCTGACGGCCCGAACTTCGCCCTGGAAGCGCTTACCCGCCTGGACATCCCCCAAAACGTCGGTCGGTGGCTGTTTGCCGCCTTCGTGCTGTCGTTTGCCATCAAGATCCCCCTGGTCCCGGTCCACATGTGGTTGCCCGACGCCCACACCGAAGCGCCCACCGCCGGCAGCCTCATCCTGGCCGGATTGCTGCTCAAGACCGGCGGCTACGCCCTGATTCGCTTCGCCCTGCCGCTGTTTCCCGAAGCTGCCCACGCCTTTGCCCCGGCGCTCACCGTCCTGGGCCTGGTCGGGCTGTTCTACGCCTCGGCCGTGGCCGTGGCCCAGGAGGACGTCAAACGCCTCATCGCCTATTCGAGCATCGGCCACATGGGCCTGGCCGTGGCCGCCATGGTTTCGGGCAGCCGGCTGGCCCTGGGCGGCGCGGTGCTCCTCATGGTCAGCCATGCGCTCACTTCCGGCGGCCTGTTCTCCCTGGCCGGGGCCATCGGCGAACGCCTGGGCAGCCGGCGCTTCGACATCCTGGGCGGCATCTGGAACAAGGCCCCGCATTTCGGCGCGGCGTTTCTGTTCTGCGTGCTGGCCTCGGCCGCCCTACCGGGCCTGTCCGGGTTCGTGGGCGAGGCCATGATCGTCTTCGGGCTGTTCAAGGTGAACGTCCTGGCCGCCGGCCTGGCTGTGGCCGGCATGGCCGCGACCTTGGTCTATCTGCTGCGCCTGGCCCGGGACGTGCTCTACGGCCCGCCGCGCTCGGCCGTCCCCTTCCCCGACCTCGACGCCCGGGAGACGGTGCTGCTGGCCTTGCTGGCCGCCGGCATCATCTGGCTGGGCCTGCTCCCCGGGCCGGTCCTGGGGCTGGCCGCCGAGCCGCTAAACGCCATTGCCGCCCGCGTCTGGCCGGGCCTCTAAGCGAGGAACGTCATGAGCGCCTTTGTCGTCGCCTATTTCCCCCACCTCTGCCTGGCCTTGGGCGGACTCCTCGTCTTGTGCCTGTCCATGGTCCGATCCCTGCCGACCGGCTTTTACCCCGCCACCGCCGGCCTGTTCGCCGCCCTGCCCGGGCTGTGGGCCGTGGCCGGCCCCCAAGGCGGCAGCCCCATCGCCTGCTTCTACGCCGGCCTGCTCTCGGTCATCGCCCTGGCCACCATCGCCCTGCTGGCCCGCTACGCCGAGCGCCGGGGCTTTGCCGGCGACGCCCTCTACGGCCTGCTCCTGTGGTCGGCCCTGGGGATGCTCCTTTTAGCCGACGCCGACGATTGGATCATGCTGGCCGTGGGGCTGGAGCTGGCCTCGCTGTGCCTCTACGCGCTCATCGCCGCCCGCCTGGACGACAACCTCGGCACCGAGGCGGCGCTCAAGTATTTCCTGCCCGGGGCCATGGCTCTGGCCGTGCTGCTTTTCGGCATGGCGCTCATCTACGCCGCCTCCGGCTCCCTGGAGATCGCCGCCTCCCTGGCCGCGCCCGGCCCCCTGACCGCCGCCGGCCTGGCCCTGGTCCTGGTCGGCGTGGGATTTAAGCTGTCCCTGGCTCCGGTGCATCTCTGGACGCCCGACGTCTACCAGGGCGCGCCGGCCCCGGTGGCCGCCTTCCTGTCCTCGGGGTCCAAGGCCGCCGCCGCCGCCGCCCTGCTCCATGTCTGTTCGGAAGTCTCGCCCGAGGCCAAGGAACTGCTCTGGCCGGCCCTGGCCGTGGGCGCCGGCCTGACCATGGCCGTGGGCAACCTCGGAGCCGTGGCCCAAGGTAGCGTCAAGCGCCTGCTCGCCTATTCCTCCATCGCCCAGATGGGCTACATCCTCATGGCCGCCATGGCCGTCAACGACGGCGGCGGCGAGGCGGCGCTGTTCTATCTGGCCGCCTTCGCGCTCATGGACCTGGCCGCCTTCGGCGCGGTGGGCGCGCTGTCGGCCGAGATCGGCGACCGCGACGACATCGCCGCCTACCGGGGCCTGGGCTACGTCCATCCCTGGCGGGCCGGCGTCCTGGCCATCGGCCTGGCGTCGTTGGCCGGCCTGCCGCCCACGGCCGGTTTCGTCGGCAAGTTCCTGGTCTTTGGCGCGGCGCTCACGGCCGGCTATGTCGGCTTGGCGGCGTTTGGCATCATCACGGCCGTGGTCGGCGTGTTCTATGCCCTGCGCTTGCTGGCCGCGCTCTACATGCGCGAATCGCTCATCGCCCACCCGGCCGTCGTTGGCGCGACCGGCCCGGCCGGAACCCTGGCCCTTGGCGTCATGGCCGCGGGCTTGGTTGGCCTGGGGCTGTTCCCCCAGACGCTGCTCGGGGCCATCGCCGCCCTTTTCGGCGGGGCCTAGGGCCGCGCTGCCTAGCCGCCCCCCAAGTTACCCCCCAAGCTACCCCCCAAGTCGGCCACGAAAAAGGGCCTGCGAATCTCTCGCAGGCCCTTGTCGTCAAAGCGTTTGAGGGGGCAAACGCTCCCTCCCTATTCCCCTTCCAGCGCTTCCTCGATGTAAGGGGGAATAGGCACGCCGGCCTTTTTGAGGTTGTCGCGGGCAAAGCGCACCCGGTCAAAGGCGATGCCGTGCTCGCGCCAGTAGGCGGCCGGGTCGTCAACGAAGGCGGCCATGACGGCGTAGCCTTCTTCGTAAGCCCGCACCTCGTGGCAGCAGTTGGCCACCCAGCGCGGCCCCAGCGGGCCAAGGGTCTGGCCGCCGCCGGCCAGGTCGCTGGTCAGCGTCTCGAACTGGCGCAAGGTCTCGCGCCAGAACGGCTCGCCGCCGCGCCCCAGGCCCACCGGGTCAATGAAGATGTAGGGCGCGGGCAGGCACTGGCCAATCTTTAAAAAGGTCAGCGCCATGTTCACCTCGTAGCTCGTGCCGAAGCCGCCGAGGTTGAAGATCTTGAAAAGCGAACGCCGGTCCAGGATGTCTTGGCGGGTGTTCATGGCCAGGTTGGTGAACTGGGCCACGGCCTCGGGCGCGAAATTGGGCGTCTGGCCGATCTCCTCGGCGTCGATGCCGACCCCCATGCGGAAAATGCCCAGTTCCGCCGCCGCGTCGTCCACGATGCGCATGACCCCCGGCCCCGAGCCGTGGGCCACGGCAAAGCCCTCGCCCAGGCGCGGATGGTCCCGCATGTTCTTGAGGAACGCGGCGATGGGGTCGGTCAGGACCGGCCCCAGCACGTCGCAGGCCGACCCGAACATGGCCATGGTGGTGTGGATGCGCGGCAGCCGCTCCCGGCCCTCATGGGTCACCCACAGCCCCCGGAAGAACTCCCGCACCTGGGCCTGGCCGTTCACCTCCAGGAGCAGGTAAAACCGCATCCCCTCGCCTTCCAGGCGCACCAGCTCTTCGTAGAGCGTCTGGTCCATGCGGAAATGCGGCGGCCGGCAGGCCTTGTCCGGCTGGCAGCCCATGCCCCGCGAAGCGACCACGCCGATGCCGTTGCGCTTGAGCACCCGCAAGGTGTCGGCCGGCGGCAAGGCGTCGGAGACAAACACCTTGGACAGGTTCTGCTCGCCGCCCACGTACTTGAGGTCGTCGAGAAACGGCCGCATCCGCTTGGGAATCTCCTCGCCGGTCAGCACGCCCTCGGGAACATTGCCCCGGGCGTATTCGTAGACCAGCCGCCACTGGAATTCCCGCAGCCACACGCCCTCCTCCTGCTCCCAGGGAATGGCGATCATCTTGCTGGGCATGAGGATGCGGCCGTAAATGCCGCCCTGCCCCGGATCGACGGTGACTTCGTCGAAAAGCGTGCGGGCCACTGATGGCGTGAAAACGTCGGTGAGGTCGGCGAAATCGACGCCGGAACCCAGCACCTCGCGGCTGCGGCCCGGGGCCAGCACCCGCTCGGCCAGTTTGGCCACCTGCACGTCGGGCGGATAGAGCCGCAAGCGCACGGCCAGCCCGTCGGTTTCGGCCGCTTCCTCGCCGCCGTTGTAGAGCTCCACCTGGCGCGGCGTGGCGATGCCCGAGGTGCGGATGCCGTCCAAAAGCCGCGAGGCCAGATGGAACACCCCGGCCCGGTTGGTGGGGCGCTCCAGAAAAGCGGTGAAAGGCCCCAGGGCGATATGCACCGCGCCGACCATGAACTCCTTGGCCGCCAGCAGCGGCGGCAGCCCGCCCGGGGAGACGCTTTGGAAAATGCCCAGGCCGTGCTTGCCCTTGACCACCATCTCGGCAAAATTGCGCCCGACGCCGAGCAGTCTCGCGGACAGCACGTAGCGCAGGTTTTCCAGCACAATCTCCACCACGCCGTCCTCGGCCACGCTGTGCTTGCGCGGCAACAGCAGCCAGCCGCGCTCCATGGCCTCGGCAATGGCCTCGTGGCCGATGGCCGGCCCACGCGGGATAAAAAGCCGGCCGAAATCCACGCCGCCGTCGGCGCAAAGCCCGCGCAGATCGGCCAGGGATTCGGCCAGCACGGCATTAAGGGCCGTGACGGCCACAGGCAGCTCCACCGTGCGCGCCGCGTCGGACACTTGCGGCGCTTCGCCGGTCAGATGGATGTCCAGGCCGATGCGGGAATGGCCGCTGCGGCCGCTGACGTCCATGAAGTCGGTGAGCGGCCTGCCTTCGCGGGCGGCCCGGTCACGCAGGTCGCGCACCAACCCGCGCAGCGCGTCGCTGGTGTGGGAAAACCGCATGACGCCATACGCCTGGGGCGCGGCAAGCTCGTCGTTGTAGCGCACGTCGCCGATGTCCACGAGCTGGCCGTCGCCGGTAATGAGCGGGGATATGGTCATATCGCCTCCGGACGGCCCTTATAGGCCATGCCGGCCGGCTGGGGAACCCCGAAACGTCCGGCCCTGCCCCTTGCCGCCACGGCGCGGCGCTGGTAAGGCTTGGCAAAGGCTGACTTTCCCCGGGATCGGCCCGGAGCGCACTTCCGCCGCCGGCCGCCGCCGGCACAAGGGACGGCCCATGCCCACCATTCCCTTCGCACAAATCCGGGCCGGCATGGTGCTGGCCGCCGAGATCGAAAGCCCTGACGGCCGCTACCGCCTGCCGGCCGGCACGGTGCTGGCCGAAAGCCATCTCAAATGGCTGCGCGGCTGGCGCATCCGCGACATCGAAGCCACAGTCGAATCCGCCGCCAAGACCGCGCCCGAGGAGGCCGCCAATCCAGCCGGCTCGCCCGAGGAAGCCGCACGCCGCCGGCTGGCCCATCTGCCCGCCGAGGTGCCCCTGGCCGCTGCCCTGATCGAACTGGCCCTGGCCCGGGCCGAGGCCCTGGCCTCCTCGCGCCCGACCCGGCCGCCGGCCTGCGGCCGCGAGGGGATCAGCAAGATTCCCACTCCCGAGGCCATCCTGGCCTCGGACCCGGTGCTCGTCTCCCTGCCCGAAGTCTTCATGCGCATCCGCGAGGTCCTAAGCGACCCGGCCTCCACCGTGGAAGAAGCCGCCGCCGTCATCAGCAAGGACCCAAGCCTCACGGCCAAGCTGTTAAAGCTCGTCAACAGCGCGTTTTACGCCCGCACCCTGCGCGTCTCGGGCGGACTGCCGCCAGGGCCCGTGGATACCCTGTCCCGGGCGGTCATGCTCCTGGGCCTCAACCAGCTCTCCACCCTGGCCATGGGCGTGTCGGTGATGCCGCTGTTCAAGGACATCCCGGCCGGCTGCATCGACATGCGCCAGTTCTGGCGGCACTCCATCGGCGTGGGGCTGGTGGCCAAGCTTCTGGCCGTGCGCCTCTCCGACCCCAGCCCGGAACGGTTCTTCGTGGCCGGGTTGCTCCACGACATCGGCCGGCTGGTGCTTTTTAAGCAGACGCCGGAAGCGGCCGGAGCGGCCATGGCCGCGGCAGCGGCCTCGGGCAAACACCTCGTGGCCGTTGAACGCGAAATCCTCGGCTTCGACCACGCCGAACTCGGCGGGATGCTCCTGCGCAAATGGCGCTTCCCGGAAAGCCTGGAACAGGCCGTCTGGCGGCACCATGCCCCGGCCACGGCCGAAGCGCCCCTGGAAGCGGCCATCGTGTGCGTGGCCGACGCCGTGGCCGGGGCGACCCTGCCGGGCTGCAGCGGCGAACGGCTGGTCCCGCGCTACGACCACGCCGCCTGGGAGGCCGTGCGCCTGACCCCGGCCGACCTGCCGGAGCTGGTGGAAACGGCCGAGGCCCATTTCGAGGTGATTTGCGCCATGTTTGCGTAGTTATAAGAGAAGATGCCTCCGGCGGNNGGCGGCCGGGGGCCTGAGGCCCCCGGACCCCCCATATGGGAAGTCCCCGAATCCCGCTGGAGCGGGATTCGGGGACTTCCCATTGAAAGGACGAGGACGAGGCGGCGTCAGGAAAACAGGCCAGCCACGATCTGGAAAAGGTTGAGCACCGCCAGCCCGAGCTGGGTGACGGCGGCGGCCGCCACGGCCGCGATGAGGCTGGCCATGATGGCGTACTCGACAGACGTCGCGCCGTCTTCACGACGGCGGTGCAACAAGATCTGCGGCATGACTCGCCCCCTGGCTGGGGATCGCCTGTCCACCGCGGCCGACGGGCCGATGGAGAGTCGGCGGCCGGACGGGCCATGAACGGCGGGCAACCCCTGGTTTGGCCTGGACGCGACCAAATAGGCGGCGACGGGGCGGGACATGGCCGACGTCCGCAAAGGACGGCGGGCGCGCGACGGGCGGGCCGAAGTCTCGGCGGTCCCGGAAAATGCCCGGCATTTTCCAGGGCGCGGCGACCTAGTTGTCCCGGCGCTTGTCCCGGCGGTAGGCGGCGGCCTTTTCCTGCATGGCCTGTCGTCGGCGTTCCTCGACGGCGGCCAGCCGGCGGCAGGCCTCGGCGGCGGCGTCAACGCCGTCCGCGCCGGCCGGCAGCTCGCAGGCGGCCAGATCCTCGGCGATCTGCTTTTCCATGCGCGCCGACTCCAGGAACATGACATAGGCCAAGGCCAGGGCGGCCTCGTTCTCCGCCGTGCCGTCGCACAACTCGGCGATCTGCACGTGGGGCACGGTCTCTAAAAGCCGCTCCACGAACAGGCCCACCCATTTCTCGGTGAGCTTGGGCAAAAGGCGCGGCGCGGTCTCGGCCACGATGGCCGCGGCGTCCGGCCCGAGGTCGGGCCTGGCCAGCCCCACGAAGGCGGTCAGGGCCTCGGCCCGGCCGGCGTCCTCGGTGCGGGCCACGCGGGCCAGCAGGATCTCCCGGGCTTTTCGGCCCAGAGCGTCGGCATCGGTCATGGCGCATCCTTGTCGGCGTCGGACTCCCCGGGGGGGAGCACGTCAATGACGCGCCCGGGGAGAACGTTGCCGTGTTCGCCGATGGTGCGGCCATCGGCGGCAATGTGCTTGCGGTTGTCCACGATGACGATTCCCGTTCGCTCGAGCACCTCGCGGCGGAAGGCGAATTCCTCATGCATGCGGCGGGTCTTGTACATGAACCACATCCGCACCAGATAGGACACGCACCATGCCGCCACCAGACCGGCCATGACCCACGGGGCGATGACCTCGACATGATCGCCAATGCGCAAGATCGCCTGGATAACGGCGTCCAGGTAGTACAGCGCGGCTCCTACAAGAATCATGCCCCCAAGCAGAATGATGGAGGGCAGGCCTCGGGACAAGGCGATGAGCCGGCGCAGGCGCTCGGGCATGTAGCGCATCTGCTCCTCGTCCATGGCCGGATCGCCCTTGAAAATGCGGGTGAAACCCAGGCCGATGATGTTGACCACGAGCATGATGGCCACCGGCGCGACAATGACGGCCACGCCATAGGGTATCCACGGAAACTGGAATTCGATGGTCCCGTCGGGCAACTTGGTGGATTTGATGATCCCGTAGCAGACGGCGGCGATGGTGACGGCGAACTCCACCAGGATGATCCCGATGGAGAGAAACGTCATGAGGTTCTTTTTTTCCCTGTCGGAAAACGACAGGCCCAGACTGCCCAAGGCTTCGGAGGCCTTGCCGGCGTCGGGGTTCTCTGTGCCTTCTTTATTGTCCATAGCAGATCCGCGCCGCCTTTGGTCGCGAAATCCGGCCGGCCTCGCCGCCGCCGGCCGGGCAGGACAAGCCTGCCGCGCCGGGACGCCGGGGCGTGACGGAGACGAGGTTTCGGGGAAGGCCCGGGAGAGGACGGCCATGTGGAAAACCGGCCGCCAGCAAGCGACGCGCCTTGAACGGCGTCATGAGCGGCGTCGCCCGGCGACGCCCATAAGCGGCGACATATCCCATTCGTTTTCCGACATCCCGAGCACGTCATGAGGTAAGGCCAAACGGGCCATAAGGCAAGCCCCATCGCGCATTCCGGCCGGCAGGCACGACAGCGTCCAGGACTTTGTCCCGACATTGTCAGGTCCGGGCCTTTGCCGTATACAAATGCCCCGGAAGCGGACGCTTCCCGCTCTGTCGGGGCCTATCGCCCAAAAGGATCGTGGATGCAAATAACGCTCATGCGCCTGCTGCCGGCGGCCATCTGCCTGCTGCCGAATCTGCTTTTTGCCGCCGCCCAATCCGCATCGCCGCCCGTCGCGACAAGCAGCCAGAGCCAAGACACCTATATCGTTCAGGCCGGCGACACCCTTGTCGGCATCGCCCGCCGGCATGGCCTGACGCCGGACGCCCTGGCCAAGGCCAATGCCCTGGATCGCCCGGACAAGATCATCGTCGGCAACGTCCTGCGCCTGCCCGTGACGCCGCCCGAAAGGGGTTCAACGCCGATGGCCCCGGCTCCGGCCAAGGCTTCCGCCGCCCAACCCGCCCCGGCCGCGACGCCGCCCGAGACGGCCCAACCCGCCGCGCCGGAACAGGCCAAGCCGCCGACGCAGGTCCAACCGATGCCACAGTCCCAGTCGCCGACGCCGGCACAAGCCCCGGCCAAGGGCGACGCGATGACGGCAGCCAAGGCCACGACGCCCGGCATCGTGCCGACGCCCCCGGCCAAGGACGACGACGCGACCGGGGACGCCGCGCGGCTGGCCGTCGGCTCTTACGCCAATCCCACCCTCGGTGTCCTGCGCGTGACGCAGACTCCCGCCGGCATTGCCGTCAGCCGGGACAACCGGACCATTGCCATGCGCCATCTGCTCTACGGCGTGTTCGATGGAACCGACGCGACCGGCGACATCCAGGGGTTGCGCCTGCAATTCGACGACGACGGCCAAGTGCGCGCCCTGCTGTACAGTTCGTCTTCGGGCAAGGACATCCCTTTCACCCGGATGAAGAAATAACCGCCGCTTTCTCCAGCTGCCGCGCCCCTGCGGCGCCCCGGCCTCAACCGACCGCAACCGCCGCGAGGAATGCCCATGACCGTGACCCTGGTGCTGCTGACAGCCAATGACGACGCCCCGGCCCTATTGCAAATGCTCGCCGCCCACGGCCGTGACCTGGAACTGCGTCATGTCGTGGACCTCCCCGGCCTTCGCGCCCTGATGCCGACGCTTGGCCCCAAGGCTCGTCTGCTTTCCTATCTGTCCAATGTCATCGTGCCGGCCGATTGCCTGGCGGCCTTTGGGCTTGGCGCATACAATATCCACCCCGGCTCGCCGGCTTATCCCGGCGTCGCCCCCGAGGCCTGGGCCGCCTACGAACAGGCCGCCGCTTTTGGCGTGACCCTGCACGTCATGGAGCCCGTGGTGGACTCCGGGACCATCATCGACGCCGAAGTGCTGCCCGTGCCCGGCCCCAAAGCCCGTCCGACCATGGCCCAGGCGGCCCGGCAAGCCCTGCCCATGCTCCTTTTGCGCCAAGCCGGCCCCCTTTCTCGCGAGGAGCCGCTGGTCCCGGTCAAGAAACTGGCCTGGGGCGACACGCGTCGCACCGTGAGCGATTACGAACGCATGTGCCGTTTTAGCGCGGACATCAGCCGGGAGGAGATGGAGCGGCGGCTGGTGAGCTTCGGCCCTCCCGGGCCGGTGCAATTCACCTTGGAGTTCCACGGCCGCACCTTCATCCTGGAGACGCCGGGCGGCATCATGGGCCATCTTGATCCGCCCCAGCCTGATCGGGTGCTCGGCTGGGTCTGCGACACCGCCGCCAAGGGAGGGCCTTTGGAGGTCAAGCTGACCGTGGACGGCCAGGAATTTCTGCTGCGGGCCGGCGAACATCGGCCCGACGTGGCCGCCGCCGGTTTCGGCGACGGCTATTCCGGCTTTGTCTGGGCAGCGCCGGTGCATCTCCGTGACGGCCGTCCCCACCGCGTCGAGGCCACGTGCAAAGGCCAGCCCCTGCCGGGCAGCCCGAGACTGGTCACCTTTGCCCGACCGCAGGCTTCCCAAGGCTGAAGCCGCCGACGGCTTGTCCGCCCCCGGCCAGCTTGCCGCCCGACGCACCTCTAAAACTTCTTTTATTGCAGGGGTCCGGGGGGATCATCCCCCCCAGCCGCCGGAGGCATTCCCCCTCTTCCTCCTCCCGCCCCCTACGGCTCCAGGCGCAAATTGCGCTGGGCCGGGACGTAGTCAAGGAGCGCAAAATCCCGGCGCACGGCGGCGGGCGATTCGCCGCGCTGTTCGATGCGCGCCGCCCGGATGGTTCCCAGACGGCCGTCGGCGGTTTGCAGGTAGCCCACTTTGGCGGGATCGATGCCCATGACCCGGCAGGCCGTGGCGTCCACGGCCACGGCGCTGCGGCCCATGACGACCACGCCGGCCGCCACCGGGTCGCCCATGATGGGACCGTCGCCGTCCATGCCGACGATGCCGTCGATGATGGCGAAGTCCGGCCGCACGGTGGCGTTGATGTCCAGGATCGACGGCTCGATGCCGGCGAAATGCAGGACGTTTTTGGGCCAGCCGTAGACCACGCCGGGCATGACGCCGAACAGGTTTTTCATGGTCAGCGTCACCCCGGCCCAGTGATGGGTCTTCATCTTGGCCAGGGACACGACGATGTCGGCGGCCAGGAGCCGGCCCGGCAGCCACAGGTCGCCGAGCTTGCTGAAGCCGCCGGCATTGGGCCGGCGGGCCACCGGGCCGCTGTTTAAATCGTAAAAGGCCAACCGGTCCTCGGCCAACACCTCGGCCAATCCCGATTCCTCCAGCACCAGATAGGCGTCGCGGCGATGGCCGGCCCCCTCGCCCACGACCACCGCCCCCGCGCCCAGGGCCAAGAAGGCCTCGGCCACGGCCCGCACCATGAGGGGATGGACGTTGATGTGGCCGGCCCCGGCGTGGGGTTCGACCAGATTGGGTTTGACGAGCACCTGCTTGCCGGCGATCTCGGCCGGCTTCACCCCGAGTTCGGCCAGTCCCCGGCGCACCACGCCGGCCAGATCGGCGTCATATCCGGCGGCCTTGGCCACGAAAACCTCGGCACGGGGCTTGTCGGGCCAAAGGCTCGTCGCGGCCAGCCCGCCAACGGCGGCGAGACCGGCGGCGGCGGCGGCCAATTTGACGGCTTGGCGGCGCGTCAGGCCCCGGGCAGGTTTATCGGTGTCGGACGGACTCACGGGGGACCTCCGATCAGGGTGGCGAACCGGCCCCGGCTGACGGCGGCGGCCAGGCATTGGGCCAGTTGCGGGGTGTCGTAGGGGCCGTAGCGCGACTGGCGCTCCAGGGCGGCGAGGCACAGGGCCGCTTCGTTTTCCCCGGCCAGGCCCCAGCCTCCAAGCCCAAAGGCCCGCCAGGCGGCGGCCAGGGGTGTGGGCACGGCGCACTGCGGCCCTTGCAGATAGGCCAGGCTTGGGGCGACCTCCCCGGTCGCGGCCCGGCCGGCCAGGGCGGCCAAGGCATGGCCGGTGGACTCGGGCACGGGCAGCAGGGTGTTTCTAAAGACGCGGGTGTTGCCGTAGTTCCAGCCGCCGTCCGGCAGTTGGCGGTCCACAAGCAGACGGGCCGCCTCGGCCAGGGCTTCGGCCGGCGGCGCGGCCATGGCCCCGAGGGCCAGCATGGCCAGGGCGGTCGGCTCCACCCAGGAGTGGGTGCCGTCGATCCAGTTCCAACCGCGAAGGCTCGTGTCATGGCCGATGACGGCCTGTTCCTCGACGTTTTTGGGCCAATGGCTGCCGGGATGGGCCATAAGCCAGGCCGCCGCCCGGGAGACGTTTTCGGCCCGGGCCGGGTCCGGCAGCCAGGCCAGAAGGGCCAGGGCGGTGGGCCAGGCGGCCTCGGGGCGCTCAGGCAAAAGCGCCACCCGACCATCGGGAGACTGGGCGGCGGCCAGGACGGCCCGGGCGGCGGCGACCAGCTCCGGGGCCAGGTTGGCGGCGAAAAGGGCCATGGCCGCCCAGGCCGTGGCGTCGGGACGGCTTCCCGCGCCCTCGGCCACGGCAAAGCTGCCGTCGGGCGCGGCCCGGCGGATCAGGGCATCGTAATGCGTTTGGAGAACGGTTCCCGTCATGGCCGGACTCCCTCCTTCTCTGCAGGTAGCCATCCCCGGAGACAAAAGCAAATACACAAGCCTAATCCACTAAAAATAGAGTAGCCTTGAGAGCGAATTTGTCAGGCCCGCCACGCCATGCTAGGAAAGCCGCGTTGTTATGGAAAGGGCCGGCCCAGGCCGGCGCATTGCGGGAAGGGTGTCGTATGGATGATTCGAATCCGCTTCCGATTTTGCCGCAGCTGACCGTCCTCGTCGTTGACGACAATGATGTCAACCGGATGTACATGCTGCATCTGCTGCGAAAAAGCGGGCACAAGCCCCTGGCCGCCGCCGACGGCGGGCAGGCCCTGGCCCTGGCCGCCTCCCAGGCCGTGGACTGCATTCTCATGGACGTGCAACTGCCCGACATGGATGGCCTGGCCGTCACCCGGGCCATCCGGGACGGCCAGTGCACCCCGGCCAATCCGCCCGACGTGCCCATTCTCGCCCTGACCGCCTTTGCCCTGCAGGGCGACCGGGAGCGCTGTCTGGCCGCCGGCATGGACGACCATGTGGCCAAGCCGGTTCGCGGCCGGGATCTGCTGTTGGCCATGGCCCGGGTCATCGAGGGGCGGGCGGGACGGCCGGCCCAGCCGCCCCAGCCGGCCCAATCTCCGGCGGTTTTGGACCTGTCGGAATTCTCCCGCAAGGGAAACCTGGAGTTCGCCGCCGAACTGCTCGCCCTGTTCGTGGAACTGGCCGAACCCAAGGGACGGGAACTGACCAAGGCCGTCCAGCGCGGCGACGTCGCCGCCGCTTCGGGCCTGGCCCACGATCTGGCCGGCATGGCCGGCCCGCTGCGTGCCGAGGCCCTGGGCCAGGCCATGCGCGCCCTGCTGGCCGCCTGCCAGACCGGCGACGCCGAGACCTGCCGCCAAAGCCATGCCCAGGCCGAAACCGCCCTGGCCGCCGTGCTGGCCGCCGCCCGCGTCCACCCCCTGCGAAACGTCTGATTGGCTTTTTCCGCCCTGTCGGCCTTTGGGCCATCGACGAAGCCGCCCTTTTTCCGGTAGGGTTGCCTGGTGCTCCGTCCGGCGACTTCCGGCCCGGCCAGCCGCCGTCGTCCTGCATGGAGCCAGGGAGTACCACCATGAGCGACAAGAAACCCGTCACAGCCTTCCTCGTCGTCTGTATCGTCTGCATCGCCTGGGGGCTGGGCGCGGCCCTGACCGCCGCCGCCTCGCCCCCGGCCGCCAAGGAGGCCACCATGGATACCCAAACCCCCAACCTCGCCGTGGCCACCTTGGCCGGCGGCTGTTTCTGGTGCGTGGAGGCGGATCTGGAAAAACTGCCCGGCGTGGCCTCGGTGGTTTCCGGCTACACCGGCGGCAAAGAGTCCAACCCCACCTATGAGCAGGTCTCCAGCGGCCGCACCGGCCACTACGAGGCCGTGGAGGTCCGGTTCGACCCGGCCAAGGTCAGCTACCGCCAGGTGCTGGACGCCTTCCTGCGCCATATCGACCCCACCGACGCCGGCGGCCAGTTCGCCGACCGGGGCCGGCAATACCGGCCGGCCATCTTCGTGCACGACGAGGCCCAGCGGGCCGAGGCCAGGTCCGCCCTGGACGCCCTGGCCGCCTCGGGCCGGTTTGCGCGCCCCATCGTCGTGGACATCCTGCCGGCCGGCCCCTTCACCCCGGCCGAAGACTACCACCAGGACTACTGGCGCACCCATGCCGGCCCGTACAAGGCCTACCGCACCGGATCGGGCCGCGACCAGTTCCTGGCCCGGACCTGGGGCGGCCAACCGGCCGCGGCCAAGCCGGCCGGAGAGGCGGCCAACCCGGCCAAGACCTCGGACTGGCGCGCCTTCACCCGTCCCTCGGACGCCGCGCTGCGGGCCACGCTCACCCCCCTGTCCTTCGAAGTCACCCGCCAAGACGGCACCGAGCGGCCCTTTGACAACGCCTACTGGGACAATAAGGCCCGGGGCATCTACGTGGACATCGTCTCGGGCGAGCCGCTTTTCAGCTCCCGGGACAAGTACGATTCCGGCACGGGCTGGCCGAGCTTCACGAAGCCCATCCGCCCGGACGCCGTGACCGAGCGACCCGACAACAGCCTGTTTTCGCGCCGCACCGAAGTGCGAAGCCGTATCGCCGATTCCCACCTCGGCCATGTCTTCCCGGACGGCCCGGCCCCGACCGGCCAGCGCTACTGCATGAACTCCGCCGCCCTGCGCTTCGTGCCGGCCGAGGCCATGGAAGCGGCCGGTTACGGCGAGTTCCTGCCCGACCTCGGCCAGTAGCCTCGCGCCCGCGACAAGCGCCTCTCCCAAAGAACGTCTCGCAGGGCCCTCCTCGTTTCACGCCGCCGCCGACCCCGGAAAAACGCCTCCCAGGGCCGGCGGCGGACTCCAAGAGCCAGGCGGTCCGGCGCAGGCGTGACTTCTTGCCTCGACTACTTGTGAAACTATGAACAATATTCTGGCATCCTCTTGCCGTTTGGGCTAAAAAAATACCCATCCCGCCGGACGAGCCGTCCCGGCGGACGCTACCGCCACCGATAACGGCAACTGCCCCAGGGAGACGGTCGTGAGCACAACCAGGGTCCGCCCATGGCTCTAAGCGTCAAGGGCAAGCTGCAAGCGCTGTGCGCCGTCATCGTGGCCGGCTTCGCCTTGGTGTTTGTCGTGGACATCCTGGAGAGCCGCCTCACCGAGCGCACCCTGGCCCTGGAGCGTCTGGCCGTGACCGCCCGCATCGAAGCGCTGGAAATGCGCCGCCAGGAAAAAAACTTCTTTCTGCGCCACGATCCCGAAGCCCTGGCCGCCGTGCGCCGCCACCAAGAGGCCGCGGTGGCCGCCATCGAGGCCATCCGCGCCGACGATCCGGACCACGACCCCCTGTCCGACGCCGCCCTGGCCCGCCTGCGCGCCTACCACGACGGTTTCGAGGCCATCGCCGGATTCTCGGGCGATCCCGACGCCGCCGACCCCACCGCCCGGTATCTGGACAGTTCCCAGGACTTGGAGCGACTGGCCGACAGCCAACCCGAACTGGCCGGCGCCGTGGCCCGGTTGGCCCGGCTGGAAAAACGCTGGCTGGCCTCGGGCACGGCGGACAACCTCCGGCGGCTGACCCGCGAGGCCGAACGTCTGCGCGACGGCGGGCCGGCCGGTCCGCCGTCCGGCGACGCCGCGCGCGTTTTAGGCGACTACCTGGCCGCCCTTGGCGACTACGCCAGCCGCCTGGAAGACGCCGGTTCGGCCACGGCCGGCTTCGTGTCCGCCGCCCGGGCCCTGGAGCCCGTCACCGAAGCCTTGCGCGCCGCCTACGAAGCCCGGCGAAACGCCATCGCCCGGGTCACGGACCTGCTCGATTTCGGCATCCAGGCCGCCGTCCTGGTCCTGGTCGCCCTGGCCGCCTGGGGACTGTTCCGGGCCGTGGCCACGCCCCTGGAGCGTCTGCGCCGCCATGCCCGGCGGCTTGTCCGAGGCGAGGGGGCCGACCTCGATCCCACCGAGTATTCCGGCGAATTTCGGGATCTGGCCGCCGACATCGCGGCCATGGAGAGCCATCTGCTGGCCACCATCCGGGAACTGGCCGCCAAGGAGCGCGAGGCCGCCGATCAGGCGTGCAAGGCCGAGGCCGCCCGGCAACAGGCCGAGGAACTGGGCCGGGTCAAGACCGACTTTTTAAGCCTCGTCTCCCACGAGTTCAAAACCCCGCTGACCTCCATGGTCGGCTTCGCCCAGGTCATGCGCAAGCGCCTGGAGCGCGGCCCCCTGGCCGAACAGGCCGGCCACGCCCCGGAAATCGCCGCCGAGGTCGAGCGTCTGCGCCACAATCTGGCCATCATGCTGGAGGAAGGGCGCAAGCTCGCCGGGCTTATCGACAACGTCCTGGAACTGGCCGCCCTGGACGCCGACGACCTGCCCCTGGTTCCGGCGTCCCTGGCCCCGGCCGAGATCATCGACCGGGCGGCCGCTCCCCACCTGGCGGCCATGGCCGCCAAGGGACTGGCTTTCGTGCGCGACATCCCCGGCGACCTGCCGCCCCTTCGCGGCGACCGGGACCGGCTGGTCTTCGTCTTCGACCAACTCCTGTCCAACGCCGTGAAATTCACCAAGGACGGGCATATCGCCTGCCGGGCCGGCCTGCGGGACGGCATGGCCGTCATCGCCGTGGAAGACACCGGCCAGGGCATCCCCGCCGACATGGGCGAAGCGGTCTTCGAGAAGTTCTTCCAGCTCGGCGACGTCACCACCGGCAAGATGCCGGGCCTGGGCATCGGCCTGGCCGCCGCCCGAGCCGTGGTCAAGCGCCACGGCGGCGCCATCACGGCCCACGGCCTGCCCGGCCGGGGCGTCCGCGTCGAGGTCGCCCTGCCACTTTTCGAGGCCGCCCCATGACCCTTTGCATCCATGACTCCCTGGGCTATCGTGCCCCATGCGTCCCCCATCCCGCGAGGCCACTGCCATGATCCAGGACGAACTCAGCCGGCTGCGCCTGAAACTCATCGCCGTCACCCTGGCCTTTTCCTTCATTCCGCTGCTAAGCCTCGGCCTTGGACTCTACGCCAAGTTCTACGACACCTACACCGAGAAGATCTACGGCAACCTGCGCAACCTCGCCGACAACAAGAAAGTCACCATCGATCTGTTCCTCACCGAACGCGTGGCCCAGCTCTCCAACCTGGCCCTGACCGAATCCTACGCCGACCTGGCCGGCGACGCGTATCTCGAACGCATTTTCGGCGTGCTCCAACTGCACAGCAAGTCCTTCCTCGACCTGCAGGTCATCGACCAGAACGGCATCTGCGTCTCCTACGTCGGCCCCTACCAGTTGCGCGGCATCGACTACAGCCGCGAGGACTGGTTCCGCACGGTCATGGCCAAGGGCATCCACATCAGCGACGTGTTCATGGGCTTTCGCAAATACCCGCATTTCAATATCGCCGTCAGCCGCCGCGAGGGCGACAAAACCTGGGTCCTGCGCGCCGCCATCGACTCCGACATCTTCGATTCCCTGGTGCGCACGGTGCAACTCGGCAAGTCCGGCGACGCCTTCCTGTTAAACGCCCAGCACGTGCTCCAAACCAAACCGCGCTTTGGCCACGACATGTTCGACACCGTGCCCTTCCCGGACATCCCCCGCTTTTCCGGCACCCGGGTGGACGAGCTGACCATCGGCGGCGAGGTGTCGCTGTACGCCATGACCTGGCTCAATCTCAAAGACTGGCTGCTGGTCATCAAGGACGATCCGGGCGAGGAGCTGCTGCCCTTGTACCGGGCCCGCTGGCTGCTTATTTTGCTCCTTTGCGGCGGCGGCACGCTCATCGTCATCGGCGCGGTGTTCATCGCCAACGGCACCGTACGCGAACTCATCCGGGCCGAGCGGGAAAAGGCCACCCTGGACGCCTCGCTCACCCAGTCGAGCAAGATGGCCGCCCTGGGCAAGCTGGCCGCCGGCGTGGCCCACGAGGTCAACAATCCCCTGGCCATCATCATGGAAAAGGCCGGCTGGATGCGCGACCTGTTAAGCGAGGAGGACATCAAGGCCTCCCCCAATTTCCAGGAATTCGCCGACGCCGTGGCCAAGATCGAGTTCCACGTGCGCCGGGCCAAGGACGTCACCCACCGGCTTCTCGGGTTCGCCCGGCGCATGGAGCCCACCCAGGAGAACCTCGACGTCAATCTGCTTCTGGAACAGACCCGGTCGTTTTTGGAAAACGAGGCCAACTTCCGGGGCATCGCCTTTGTGCGCGACTACCAATCCGACCTGCCCCACATCGAATCCGACGCCTCCCAGCTCCAGCAGGTCTTCCTCAACATCCTCGACAACGCCATCGACGCCATCGACAAGAACGGCTCCATCACCATCGCCACGCGCAAGCTGCCCGACACGCCGGAAGTGGAGATCGCCATCGCCGACACCGGCAACGGCATCCCGCGTGAAACCCTGGAGAAGATCTTCGATCCCTTCTTCACCACCAAAAAGGTCGGCGAAGGCACCGGCCTTGGCCTGACCATCAGCTACAGCATCATCGAGAAGCTGGGCGGCCGTATCCAGGTCGCCAGCGAGGAAGGCAAGGGCACCACCTTCCGCATCACCCTGCCCGTGGCGTCCTGAGCCCCGCGCCCGGGGCCGAAGGTCCGCGCCGCGACGAGGGTGGCGCGGACCCTCGGCCCGACCGCCTGGAAAACGCCATGAGGCCATGGCCCCGATAAACCGAAACCGACCGGATCACCCATGCAACAGACAGGCAGCCCGACGCCGGGTTCGCAACGCCCGAACGCCTGGAGAGAGGTACAGATGGGACTTCGCGTCTTGGCCGTGGATGACGAGGCCGACTTCATCGAAACCCTGGTCAAACGGTTCACCTACCGCCAGATTCCCGTGACCGCCGCCGGCAACGGGCCCGACGCCCTGGCCCTTATGGAGCGCGAACCTTTTGACGTGGTCATCCTGGACATGCGCATGCCCGGCATGGACGGGCTGGCCGTGCTCCAGGAAATCAAGAAGCGCCACCCCCTGGTCGAGGTCATCATCCTCACCGGCCACGCCTCGGTGGAATCCGGGATGCAGGGCATGTCCCTTGGGGCCTACGACTACGTGCTCAAACCCGTGGACTTCGGGGAATTGCTGGAAAAGGCCAAGAAGGCCTATGAGCGCAAAAAGCTCAATGAATCCCGGGCCGACGCCTGACGCGCCCGGGTCGCTGCCCGGGGACCACGCGCCGCCCTTGTGGCCCCATACCCTGCTCGCCCCGGGGCTGGCCGGCGCGGCCGTGCTCTCGGCCCTGGCCGCTCCGCCCCTGGCGGGCGTGGGGCTGGCCCTTTTTGCCGGCGCCATCTGCATCGGCTCGGCCCTGACCCTGGCCCGGCGCGTGCGGCGCGGCGAACGCGAGCTCCACGAGCTCGACGTAAGGCTGCTGCACTCCCAAAAGCTCGCCGCCATCGGTGAGCTGTCCTCGGGCATCGCCCACGAGATCAACAATCCCCTGGCCATCATCACCCAGGAAATCGACCTGGCCCGGGAACTCTTTGGCCAGGGCGCCTGCCCGGCCCCGGACGATCTGGCCGACATCAAGGATTGCCTGGACCAGGTCGGCAAGCAGGTGGCCCGCTGCCGCCAGATCACCCACAAGCTCCTCAATTTCGCCCGCAAGATGGAACCCGTGCTCCAGGAGGAAGCCCTGGAGCAGGTCATCGAGGACATGGCCGTCTTGGTCGAACGCGAGGCCGCCGGGCGCGGCGTGGCCATCCGGCGCGACTACGACCAGTCCCTGCCGCCCGTGCGCACCGACGTGCCGCTTCTGCGCCAGGTCATCCTCAACCTGCTCACCAACGCCATGCACGCCACCCCCGAAGGCGGCACCATCACCCTGGCCACTGGCCGCCAAAACGGCCGGGCCGTCATCGAGGTGCGCGACACCGGCTGCGGCATCCCCCCGGAAAACCTGCCCAAGGTCTTCGATCCCTTTTTCACCACCAAGGAACCCGGCAAGGGCACGGGCCTTGGCTTGTCCCTGTCCCACGGCATCGTCGCCCGCCTGGGCGGCAACCTCACGGCCCAAAGCGCCGTCGGCAAAGGCTCGGTCTTCACCGTCAGCCTCCCCCTGTAACCAACGCCCAATTCGCCACGGAGAACCCCATGGCCGATCCCATCCGCGTCCTTATTGTCGACGACGAGGAACGGTTCCGCGAAACCCTGGCCAAGCTGCTTGGCCGCCACGGCTTTGTCGTGCGCGAGGCCGGCAGCGGCCCGGCCGCCCTGGAGCTTTTGGGGCAAGCCCCCTGCGACGTCATCGTGCTGGACGTCAAGATGCCCGGCATGACCGGGGCCGACGCCTTGCCGCTGTTGCGCGCCGCCTGTCCCGAGGCCGAGGTGCTGGTGCTCACCGGCCATGCCTCGGTGGACATCGCCTCGACCATGATCGCCGGCGGCGCGGCCGATTATCTGCTCAAGCCCTGCCCCACCGAGGAGCTCGAAGGGGCCATCCGCGCCGTCTACGACCGCCGGCAAGCCACCCGGCCCCGCTGACGGGAACGCCAGGGGCCAACGGCGTGGGCCAGGGGGCGGCCCGCGTCGCGTCGGCGAGGCCTTGGCGACGCGGCGCGCCTACGCCTGGAACACCGCCGCGCCGTCCCCGGCGGCCCCCCGCCTGATCCATAAGAACCACCCACCGCCCGGTCGCCCGGCTTGCTACGGCAAACCAGGGGCCGGGCGGTGGGTCGTTTGGGCCATCCCGTCGGTCCACGCCTTGCCGTCGGTCTCCAATGACGCCGGCCCCGTCTGGCCGCCTGCCTCCTGCCTTGCGTTGTCCGAAGCGCCAGTCCCTGTTTCGTGGCCGGCCGTCCCTGGGCCAGGGAGCATCCCCAACCGCCGGGGCCGGGCTCGGAGCCGCCGTGAGGCCAGCCCCGCGCCAGGCGGCGGCCTCGTGAAGAAACCGCGACAACTGGCGCGAGCCGCTCATCGCGGCAACCTCGTAGGCCAGGGCTGTCCCGCTACCGAGCCTCCTGAAGACTGCCATCGCCGGCCGGGCAAGGGCGCGCGCCGCCCCGCGACAACATCCCTTGACCGTCAACATTTGCTGACAAAGACCGTATGAATTAAAACCTCTATATTTTCGATTATCTAGCAACACCAGCCAGACTTGCGACAAGTTTTGTTGCTCCAGCCCCCGCCGGCCGGACCGCCCCGACCGCTTGGTCATGTCCAAATAAATCATTCAGAATCAGCATGTTACAGGCAACACACCAAATTGGACCAGCCCTTGCTTTGGAGGCGGGCAGGTTACGCGGCAGCTACCGACGCGCCGCGACCCTGCCCAACCAACAACTCCTCAAAGCGAGGCAATGATGAAAAAGCTGTTGATCCTTGGCTCGGGCGCCGGCGGCGTCATGGTGGCCACCCAGCTCCGCAAGAAGCTCGATCCCCGGGAATGGAAGATCACCATCATCGACCGCACCTGGCAGCACCACTATCAGCCGGGCTGGCTTTTCGTGCCCTTTGGCATCTACGACATCAAGGACTGCATCAAGCCGCAGACCGACTTCATTCCTTCGGGCGTCGACTTCGTCCAGGACGAGATCACCAACGTCGATCCGGTCAAGAAGGTCGTCACCTGCAAGGGCGGCTCCCATTCCTACGATTGGATCGTGGTCGCCACCGGCTGCCGCATCATGCCCGACGAGATCGACGGGATGCTCGACGGCTGGGGACAGGACGTCCACAACTTCTACACCCCGGACGGCTCCATCGCCCTGGCGAAAAAGCTCAAGCACTTCAAGAAAGGCAAGCTCGTGCTCAACATCGCCGAGATGCCCATCAAGTGCCCGGTGGCTCCCCTGGAGTTCGTGTTCCTGGCCGACTGGTTCTTCATGACCCAGGACAGCCGCTGCAACATCGAGATTGAGCTGGTGACCCCGCTGACCGGCGCTTTCACCAAGCCCGTGGCCGCCGAGATCCTGGGCCGGATGTGCGAAGAGAAAAACATCAAGATCGTGCCCAACTTCGAAATCGCCCAGGTCAACGCCGACAAGAAGACCATCGAGTCCCACAAGGGCGAGGAACTCGACTACGACCTGCTCGTCTCCATCCCGCCCAACTTCGGCTCCCAGGTCATCATCGACAGCGACATCGGCGATCCCATGGGCTACATGGACACCGACCACCACACGCTGAAGTCCAAGAAATACGAGAACATGTACATCATCGGCGACGCCACCAACGTCCCGACCTCCAAGGCCGGCTCGGTGGCCCACTTCGAATCCGAGATCGTGGTGGAAAACATCCTGCGCGAGATCGAAGGCCTTGATCCCCTGCCGGAATTCGACGGCCATTCCAACTGCTTCATCGTCTCGGGCTACGAAAAGGCCGTGCTGATCGACTTCAACTACAAGATCGAGCCGCTGCCGGGCAAATTCCCGTTCCCGGGCATCGGGCCGCTGTCGCTTTTGGAAGAGTCCTTCCTCAACTACTGCGGCAAGATGATGTTCAAGTGGGTGTATTTCAACCTGATGCTCAAGGGCAAGGAACTGCCGCTGGAGCCCCAGATGTTCATGGCCGGCAAAAAGCGCATGGGCGCTTGCGCGCTGTAGGGAGGTGCGTCCATGACCACCGAGGAACGTATTTTGGAGCGCCTTGAGTCCATCGAGGCGGAGCTGCAAGCACAGCGGGTCGCCCGTCTAGAACGCAATGAGATGTTCCACGACATGAACCCGCTCATGAAGTCGGGATTCAAGATCCTGCTCAAGGAACTGGGGTCCGTGGAAGCCGGTTTCCAGCTCGAAGACCTCTTTGTGCTGATCAAGCGCTTCCTGCGCAACATCGGCAACCTGGCCTACGCTCTGGAGCAGCTCGAAAACATCATTGAGCTGTGGCACACCATGGAGCCCCTGGCCAAGTCCATGGTCCACACCGGCATCAGAAGCCTGGGCGAGCTGGAACAGCGCGGCGTGTTCCGCACCTACGCCGCCATGATGGACGTGCGGGCCAAGGTCGCCGCCCACTACGGCCCCGACGACATCGCCGCCATGGGCGACAGCTTCGTGGCGCTTATTGGCCTGCTCAAAAAGATGTCCGATCCCAAGATGCTGGAGCTGCTCGACAAGCTCACCGACCTGCCGGCCGGCCTGGATCTGACCAAGGCCGAACCCGTCGGCCCCCTGGGCATGGTCAAGGCCCTTGGCGATCCCGACCTCAAACGCGGCATCGGCGTCGCCCTGGAACTGGCCAAGGGCCTGGGCAAATTAAGCGAAGCCGCCCCCCGTTAAAGACCACCAAAACGAGGATGCCATCATGGCCAAGAAGATACTCATCATCGACGACGATCCCGAAGTCGTCAGCTACTTAAAGGACCTCTTCGACGGCGAAGGCTTCACCACCTTCACCGCCACCGACGGCGTGGCCGGCCTGGAGCAGGCCCAGGTCCACAATCCGGACCTCATCACCCTGGACATGGACATGCCCGCCCGCGGCGGCACCCTGTTCTACGTGAAGCTGCGCAAGGAACCCGGCCTGGCCGAGATTCCGGTCGTCGTGATAAGCGGCGTCGGACCCCGTCCGCCGGCGCTTGGCAGCAACGTGCCGGTCATCAGCAAGCCTGTGGACCGGGTCAAGACCCTGCGCCTTGTCAAGGAGATGCTTGGGGAATAAGCCTACGGACGACTTCGGGAAGCCGCCGACTTCGACCCTCGGCTTCGCCCTTCCCCGGTCCCCGCGTGGGCACTTACCCCCGCCGGCTCACGCGGCGCGGCCTTCCATGGACACTTGTGTCGGCCGACCGCCCATCGGCCGCCATGAAGGCCGCGCCGCCAGCCGGCGGTTATTTTTCACCGCTGGCCGTCGCAAACTGTTGACGGCCAAGACTTTCGGAGAGGGCGCATGAACGAGAAGGTGCTGCTGGTTGACGACGACGAGGCCATCCGCGAAGTCTTAAGCCTCTCCATCGCCGACCTCGGCTACGACGTGGAAACCGCCCCCGGCGGCCGCGAAGCCCTGGAATTGTGCGCCACGTTTAACCCCTCCATCGTGCTCACCGACATCAAGATGCCGGGCATGGACGGCATCGAACTGCTTTCGCGGGTCAAGGCCCTGGATCCCGAAATCGAGGTCATCATGATTTCCGGCCACGGCGACATGGAGCTGGCCATCGAAAGCCTCAAGCGCCAGGCGCTGGATTTCCTCACCAAGCCCGTGCGCGACGAACTGCTCACCGCCTCCCTGCACCGGGCCGCCGACCGCGTGTCCATGCGCCGCCAGATCACCGAACACACCCGCAACCTCGAACGGCTGGTGCGCGAGAAATCCGCCCGTTTGGTCGAGATGGAGCGCCGCATGGCCGTGGGCCAGGCCGTGGAGGGCGTGGCCAGCGCCATCGAGGGGCTTATTGCCTCCTTCGACCAGGGACCCAGCTATTTCAACCAGATGCCCTGCTGCATCGTCATTCACAACCGCTACCTCGAAATCGTGGCCGTAAACACCCTGGGCCGGCAGCGCCTGGGCGAAGTGGTGGGCAAGATGAGCTGGGAACTCTACGCCGACCGCCAGGGCAGCGGCAACGCCTGCCCGGTCTGGCGCACCGTGGAGCAGGGCCAGGGCCAGCGCGGCCGCGAGACCTTCCGCGACAAGGACGGCCGCGAGATTCCGGTGCTGGTCCATACCGCCCCGGTCTTCGGCACGGACGGCCAAGTGGAGCTGGTCATCGAAATCGCCGCCGACGTGGCCGAGGTGGGGCGGCTCCAGGAAGAACTGCGGGCCGTGCGCGAAAAATTCCAGCGCCTGTTCGACGCCGTCCCCTGCGCCATCGCCGTGCTGGACCAGGACTTCACCGTGGTCGAGGCCAACCGCCAATGGCGCGCCGACTTCGGCGAGGCCGAAACCGGCCCCTGCCACAAACTGTTTGCCCACCGCGACGATCCCTGCGAACACTGCCCGGCCGAAAGCTCCTTCCACGACGGCGCGGCCCACGAAGGCGAAACCGTCGTGTCCACCCGCTGCGGCGCGGCCAAAAACATGCTCTTGCGCACCGCTCCCATCCCCGATGCCGCCGGCGAAACCAGCCAGGTCATCGAAATCGCCGCCGACATCACCCCCATCCGGGCCCTGCAAGACCACCTCGCCTCGCTGGGGCTCATGCTCGGCTCCATGTCCCACGGCGTCAAAGGCCTGCTCACCTCCCTCGACGGCGGCATGTTCAAGGTCGAAACCGGCCTGTCCCGCGAAGACTGGACCCGCGTGCGCGACGGCTGGGGCGTGGTGTCCGACAAGATCGGACGCATCCGCAACATGGTGCTCGACATCCTGTGGTACGCCAAATCGCGCGAACCCGAACTCGCCCCGGTCGCCATCGAAACCTTCGCCCGTGATCTGGCCGGCATCGTCGAACCCAAGGCCCAAAGCCGGGGCGTCGCCTTCATCCTGCGCCTGGGCGAGGCCGAAGGCACGCTGCCCATGGACGAAACCGCGCTCACCTCGGCCCTGGTCAACCTGCTCGAAAACGCCGTGGACGCCTGCGCCGAGGACAAGGCCAAGCCCTTCCACGAAGTGACCCTGACCGTGGACGCCACGGCCGAAGCCGTGACTTTCGTTGTCGCCGACAACGGCGTCGGCATGGACCAGTCCACCCGGGAACGCATGTTTACGCTCTTTTTCTCCTCCAAAGGCTCGCGCGGCACCGGACTGGGGCTGTTCATCGCCAACCAGATCGTGGCCCAACACGGCGGAGCCATCGCCGTCACCTCCGAACCCGGCGTAGGCAGCGCCATCGCCGTACGCCTGCCGCGCGGCGCGGGTACGTGCGCTTAGAGTAAGTGGGGAAGAGGGAAAGAGGAGAAGAGGGAAGATGCCTCCGGCGGCCGGGGGCCTGAGGCCCCTGGACCCCCCAGATGAAGAAAGGGGTTAAGGGGGGTGTGACGTGGAGTGGTTCTCCGGCAGGTTGGCAAGCCAAGGGGGCCGGCAATCGGCCCTAGTGGGAAAAGCCGGGGCCCGGCGACCGGGCCGAGGGCAGCCGCATGGCCCTTTCCGACTGCGTCGTCTCGCCGGGGCGCAGCCCCAAAAACACACCCTGGTTCTCTTCCTGTTTTCAGACTGATTTGATCGTATTATACGTCTTCGACGCATCCACGCCGGACGCCGCGCAACCGTCCGACCCCGGACCCCCTTCCAGGGGGTCCGGGGGGGATGATCCCCCCCGGCCGCCGGAGGCATCTTCAATCTCCCCTACCCGACACCTTACACCATGACCCACATCCTCACTTTCATACGCAGCCATCTCAGCATCAAGATCGGCATCCCGTTGGCCGTGGTGCTTTTTGGCTGCATCTTTGTCTGGGCCGGTTTCCAGGTCGCCCGCGAGGAGCGCTTTGTCCAAAACGCCGGCGTCAAGGAAGCCGACCGGGTGCTGGCCACGGCCCGGCTTGGCCTCGACTACGCCATGCTGCTTAATTCCCGCGAGGACATCCGGGCCATTGTCGCCAACCTCGGCCGGCTGCCCGAGATTCGCGAGATCCGCATCATCAACAAGGCCGGCCAGGTGATGTTCACGAGCAAGGGCGAGGCCCCGGGCACGCGCCTGGACACCTCGGCCGCGCCCTGCCAGGTCTGCCACCAGCGCACCCCGCCGGCCGTGTCGCCCAATCTGGAGAGCCGGCTGTATGCCCGGGAGACCATCGGCGGCGAGCAGATTTTGCGCATCGTCGGCCCCATCGCCAACGAGCCGGGCTGCGCCGAGCTGGCCGGCTGCCATTTCCACAAGGACAGCGAGCAGATTCTCGGCGTCCTCGACATCGCCTTTTCCCTGCGCGAGAGCCAGTCGCTGATCGAGGAATTCAAGGAAAACACCGTCTATCTGGCCGCCCTGGTTTTCGGCGCGGCCATCCTGACCTTGTTTCTGGTCATTTTCGTGCTCATAAAGCGCCCGCTGTCGCGCATCGAGGGCGAGGCCCGGACCTGGGCCAAGGGCAAGAAACCGGTCAGCATCGACGAGGACCGGCTTGACGAGATCGGCCAGCTCTCCCGGGCCATCCACCAGATGGGCAGCGATCTCATCGCCAAGAACAGCCAGATCGAACTGCAAAAGGATCTCTATCAGGACCTTTTCGAGGGCGTGCCGTGTCTGGTGACGGTGCAGGACCGCAATCTGCGTCTGCTGCGCTTCAACCGGTCCTTTGCCGAGAAGTTCAACGCCTCGGTGGGCGAATACTGCTTCAAGGCCTACAAGAACCTGAACGCGCCGTGTCCGTCCTGCCCGGTCAAAAAGACCTTCGAGACCGGGCGTTCCTATACCACGGAAGAGACCGGCTGCTACAAGGACGGCGCCCGGGCCGACTGGATCGTCACCACCTCGCCGGTTTACGACTCCGAGGGCAACCTCGTGGCGGCCATGGAGATGTGCCTGGACATCACCTCGCGCAAGGAGCTGGAGCTGGCGCTTAGGCGGTCGGAAAAGAAATATTTCGACGTGTTCAACAACGTGCCCGGCGCGGTGTTCGTCATCGACCGCGACGATCTGTCGGTGCTGGACTGCAACCGGGGGGCGGTGGCCATGTACGAGCTGCCGCGCGGCGAGCTGACCAAACGGTCACTGCATGACCTTTTCTACGACGAGCGGCGCGACGCGGCCATGGCGGCGGTCATCGACGGCCAGGACGTGGAGCAGGCCCGGCATGTCACGGGCGATGGCCGGCCGTTTTTCGTGTCCATGCACACCTCGTTTTCCGAATACGCCGGCCGGCGGGTGCTCCTCGTCACCGTAGCCGACATCACCAAGCGTCTGGAGGCCGAACAGCAGCTCATCCAGGCCGGCAAGATGGCGACCTTGGGCGAAATGGCCACGGGCGTAGCCCACGAGATCAACCAGCCCCTTTGCGTCATCCAGACCAGCGTCGATCTGGTGCGCCGCCACCTCGGCCGGGGCGAGGCCCCGCCGTTGCCGCTTTTAACGCGCTTAACCGACCTCATCGGCAATCAGGTGGACCGGGCGGCGCGCATCATCGGCCATATGCGGGAGTTCGGGCGCATCTCCGACCATGAGGCGGAGCTGGTGGACGTGGCGGCCGTCGCCCGGCGGTCGGTGGAGTTTTTCGCCGAGCAGCTGGCCCTTCGCGGCATCGAGACGGCGTTCGCCCTGGCCGAGAATCTGCCGCCGGTGCGCATCGATCCCAACCGGCTGGAGCAGGTGATGATCAATCTGCTGGTCAACGCCCGGGACGCCATCGAGGAGCGGGCCAAGCGGGAGCCTAACTGTCCCCGGCGCATCGTCATCAAGGCCACGGCCAACCACGACGCGGTCAAGGTGCGCCTTTCCGACACGGGCGCGGGCTTCCCCAAGGAGCTGGCCGCCAAGATCTTCGAGCCGTTTTTCACCACCAAGGAGATCGGGAAAGGGACGGGGCTGGGGCTTTCCATCAGCTACGGCATCATCAAAGACGCCGGCGGCGACATCGTGGCCGCCAAAAACGCCGAAGGCGGCGCGACGTTTTACATCCGACTGCCGGTAGCCCGAGAGGGATAGCGTCGCGTCCCTTGAAAAATACGATAGTATTTTTCAAGGGAACCAATGGTTTTAGTCTGTTGTCTTCGAAATACCCTCTGTGCTTTTCGTGGACGCGCCACTCGCCTCCGGACGGCCCCGACGGCGGGCGCGGCCGGACCGGGGCGAGGCCCGGACCCGAAACAACGGGCCTGAGCCGCGTCAGCGCGCCAGCACAACGAAGGAATCTTGTTGGTCCTCCGTGCGGGAGAGCTTGAGCTTGGTAAAAGCCAGGGCCAGGCGACGCCCGTCGTCGGGTGCAAACGTGCCCCCCGGCGCGGCCGGTTCCTGATGGTTGTACGTCCCGTAACGCAGCGTCACCGTATTGTCTCCGGCCTGTCCGGCAAAGTCCAAACGCACGGGCGTGGTCTGCGCCAGCCAGGGTTGGGCCGCCAACGGCCCGACTTTGGCCAGAACGACGCCATTGACCAGGATCTCCATGGTCTGGCCGGGGATGGGATTGTTGCAGGCCATCTCCAGCCGCATCGGTTCCGGGCGCTCCAGATGAAACCGCATGGCGCTTTGCGGCCCCAAACCCCAGCGGAAGCGGCCCTCCGGCACGGTTTCGATCTCGCCGATATGCTCCATGCCCACGGCAACGTCTGCGTCCAGGGCCTCATCAGGCTCGGATACGGCCATATCCATTTTCTCGAAGCGAATGCTGTCGCTTATGCCGTAAAAGGAAACATTGCTTTCCGGATCGGCCATAGCCACCGTCACGGAGAGATGCTGAAAAGGCTTGCGCCGCTGCAAACGGATGCGCGCCGTATCCGCCGTCCAGTCCGGCGGCAGATCGAACACCAACCGGGGCTCCTCGTCGTCATAGGCGCAAAAAACCTGAAAGACATGCCCCTTCCCGGAGCGGCGCAGCACCATGTCCAAGGCTATGTCGCTGGCCTTGGACATAGTTTTGTTCTCGAACCGCACGGTAAAACGTCCCGGCTGGTCGTAAGCGGCCGGGGCGATGGTGTGGGCCAAGGGGGACAAAAGGATTTGCACGTTTTCGGCCTGGTAAACCGTGCGCAGGAAATCCGGGGCATAGGCGGCAAACAGGCCTTTGTAGGGCAACGCATCGATGACGGTTCCGGGCCGGCGGGCAATGTCCCAGGTGGTGATGGTCGCGCAGGACAACCCATCGACGGCCACTGGCGTGCCGCAGTCGGCGAGCAGCTTGTCCGCGGCCTGGCGAACCGCCTCGGGGTGATCCTGGTCGCTGTAGATCGGCCCATCGGCCACGAGGGCCGTCGTAACGACGGGGTCCGTCGGCAGGATGCGATTGCGGGCGAGATCGGTGGTGGTGAACTGTCGCAGATACCAGTTGACGAAGTTGCGCTCGAAACTTTCATTGAACAAGACGGCCGCGGGCGATTTGAGATGCGGCTGCAGATGGATGGCCATCTTCTTATAACATTCTTCGTAGCCGAATATGGAAGAATTCATGGCGTAAAGCGTTTCGTGCCGGACCGTAAAGAGCAGCACGGCCGCCAGGCACGGGACGAGCGCCGCCGCAAGCTGGACCGCGCCCTGGCGCGACAGGAGCGTGCTCGCCCCCTTGGCGCAAAAAAGCAGCAAGGCCGGTATGATGAAGGCGATATGCCAGGGTTCGTAGAACAGACCGTACTTGGCCAGAATCAGCACGCCAAGGGGCAGGACAATAAACGCCCCAAGATAGAGCGCGGCCAGGCGGCGGGTGCGAACCAGGGAAACCACGCCGACGGCAAAAAGCGCCCAACCGGCGATGTTCACCCAGGGCAAGGGGAATAGCGCCAGCATCTTGTCGAGGTTGACCACACTTCGGGTCAGGGTCCAGGCCATGGATAAGTTGAGGTCAAAGCCGGGAAATTTGCCCAGGCGCAAAAGCAGCAAAGGCAGGTCCAGCAGGAGCGAAAGCGCGGTGATCCCCAAAAACGGCAGATAACGCCGCAAGACGGCCTCTCGGGCGGCAAAAGGGAGAACCGCGAGCAGGCAGGCCGCTTCCGTGCCGACAATCAGCAGCGTGTTGAAATGAAACAGCAGCAAGGCGGCATTGAGCACGGCCAGCCGGATCAGGTTGCGGCGGCTGGGGTCGCGGATAAAATCCAGGAGCCAGGCCATGGCCAAAATGGTCAGGCAGACGATGAACGGATGGGGGCGCAGCAGCCGCGACATCTGCAGATGCAGCGGATAGGCGGCCAGCAGGGCGGCCGCGAGGAGGGACGTGCCCGGATCGAACAGACGCCGCCCCAGGCGATAGAGCAGATAGACGGACAGCGTTCCGGCCGCGGCCGGGAAAAGGCGCAAGGCGAAGTCCGAGTGCCCCATGAACAACAACGCCTTGACGATATAATAAAAATACGGTGGATGCGCGTCCGTGGTCAACGCCCGCAGCCAGATATAGAGCGGACCGTGCTCGGCGGCGATGAGCACCAGGGCCTCGTCGCGGATCAGGCCCGGCGTGCCGAGCTCCGCGAAACGCAGCACGAACCCCACGGTCACGATCAAACCCAGAAGCAACAGGTCGCGCGACGATTCGCGCCCGGACCCGGTCGGCGTATAGTCCATGGGAACTCCTGCGGGGGGCTGGAAGGCCTGTGAGACCTTCCCCACGTGGCAAAGTCGCCGTTTCCTACACGACGGGCGTGGCGTTCTCAAGCCATCCGGGCAGCCGCGTCAACCGTTGACAGCGACGCGGGGACCTCTAAGAAGCCCCCTGAAATCACGGCGAAAATCTTTGCCCGAAACGGCGATTACGCTTTCGTAATCGAACGCGCAATTTTCGTAACCAACCCTCCCTTTCATGCGTAACCACGCCCGCCTACCCGCCTGGGGCCTACCTCGGAGCATATGGCACGATACATGCTATAAGAGGCCCGCGAGCCGACGGCCGCCCGGCCAAAAATTGCTGGGAATATCATGAAATTCCGGGTGGTTGAGAAAGCATTCGCACGAGCATTGAAAAAGTACGCCGCCGCCGTCGGTTACCGAAACGGCAGACGGCAAAAGCGGGCGAAGGTTCGCCCAACCCAAGGAGAAGGGGAATTATGTTCCAGATCGAAGAAGGACTCGCCGGCGTCGAAGCCCTCCCGCGCATCCGCGCCAGGGGCCGGTATCTGTTTGCCGGGGAAGACAAGTTCTTCATCAAGGGCGTCACCTACGGGCCGTTCCCGGAAAACTCCCGGGGCGAACCCCTGCCTGAGGACGAAACCGTGGCCCATGACTTCGAACTCATGCGCCGCGCCGGCATCAACGCCATCCGCGTGTATTACGTGCCGCCCCGCCGCTTCCTGGACATCGCCGCCCGCTACGGCGTGCGCGTCATGATCGGCGTGCCCTGGCCCCAGCACCTGTGCTTCCTCGACCAGTGGGAAGTCAAAGAAGACATCAAGAAGACCATCCGCGAGGCCGTGGCCTCCCTGGCCGGCCATCCGGCCATCCTGGCCTGGCTCATCGGCAACGAGATCCCCAGCCACATCGTGCGCTGGCACGGCGCGGGCAAGATCGAGAAGTTCCTCGAAAAGCTCACCAATATCGTGCGCGAGGAAGATCCCGAAGGCCTGGTCACCTACGCCAACTACCCGTCCACGGAATACCTGCGCCTGCCGTTTTTGGACTTCCTGTCGTTCAACGTCTACCTCCACGACGAGAAGGCGTTTCGCGCCTATGTGAAGCGCCTGCAAAACGTGGCCGGAGAACTGCCGCTGGTCTTGTCCGAATTCGGCATGGACTCCATCCGCAACGACGAGGAGCACGTGGCCGAGACGCTCGCCTGGCAGCTGCACGCCTCCTTTGAGCTGGGCGTGTCCGGGACCATGGTCTTCGCCTGGACCGACGAGTGGTTCACCGGCGGCCATCTGGTCGAGGACTGGAAGTTCGGCATCGTGTCCGAGGTGCGCAAGCCAAAGCCCGCCTACAAGGCCGTGGCCGACGTCTACCGCCAGAAGCTGCCGCATCTGCCGGCCGACGCGCCGTTTATCTCGGTGGTCGTGTGCGCCTACAACGCCGACTCCACCATGGACGGCTGCCTGGCTTCCTTTGCCAAGGTCGACTACCCCAACTTCGAAGTCATCGTGGTCGACGACGGCTCCACCGACGCCACCGGCGAAATCGCCGACCGCCACGCCGCCGCCGCGCCCTACATTCAGGTGATCCACCAGCCCAACCTGGGCCTGTCCGCCGCCCGCAACGTCGGCATGAACGCCGCCCGGGGCACGATTGTCGCCTACACCGACTCCGACTGCTACGTGGACCCACACTGGCTGCACTACATGGCCTGGGCCTTTACCGACGAGCGTTTCGTGGCCGTGGGCGGCCCCAACCTGCCCCCGCCCGACGACAACCGCACCGCCGCCTGCGTGGCCGTGTCTCCCGGCGCGCCGACCCACGTCCTTTTGACCGACGAGATCGCCGAGCACATCCCGGGCTGCAACATGGCCTACCGCAAGGAATACCTGGCCGGCATCGGCGGCTTCGACGCCACCTACCGGGCGGCCGGCGACGACGTGGACGTGTGCTGGCGGCTCCAGGACCAGGGCCACATCATCGGCTTCTCCGCCGCCATGTTCGTGTGGCACCATCGCCGCTGCACGGTCTCGGCCTATTTGAAGCAGCAAAAGGGCTACGGCCGGGCCGAGGCGCTTTTAATTCCCAAGCACAAGTTCCGCTTCAATCTGCTGGGCAACTCCCGCTGGGCCGGCCGCATCTACGGCGACATCTCCGGCGCGCTTTTGGCCGCCCGCCCGGTGGTCTACCACGGCGCTTTCGGCATGGGCCTGTTCCAGACCCTCTACGAACCCAAGGGCAGCCTGGCCGCCTATCTGCCCCTGTCCATGGAATGGATGGTCGTGGCCCTGGCGCTCATGATCGCCACGCCCTTTAGCCTCATCGCCGGCGGCGTGGGGCTGGCCATGACCGCCGCCACCGTCGCCTTCGTCGGCTACCGGGTGAGCAAGGCCCGGCTGCCCAAGCACCACGACTGCCTGGCCTCGCGCCTGACCATCGCCGGCCTGACCCTGGCCCAGCCGGTGCTGCGCGGCTGGACCCGCTACAAGACGTTGGCCGCGCTGAAACGTGGGGCCGGCGTCAACGCCTGCCCGCTGCCCCTGGCCGACACCTCGGCCTGCGACGAAGCCAGCCTGCCGCGCATCGGCTTTCTGCGCCGCCTGGCCGGAACCGCCGGCATCCTGGCCCACCGCCTGTCGTTCCACCGCTTCTTCTGGAACAACAAGGGCCTGGAGCGCGACGAGCTCTTGGCCTCGGTCATCGGCCTGCTGCGCACCCTTGGCGTCAACTACGCCCTGGATTCCGGCTTCGCCGCCTCGTCCAACACCCCGCCCTGGGATCTGTCGGTGCGCACCTGCCGCCTGACCACGGCCCGGCTGCGGGTGACCGTTGAAAACCACGGCGGCGAAAAGCGGTTCGTGCGCATGGCCGGCTCGGTGCTGCCTTCCGGCATCGCCGCCGCCGCCCTGGCCGGGCTGGTCGTCACCGCCGGCGTCCTGGCCATGGTCAAGCCCCTGGCCGCCATCGCCGCCGGAGCCGCCGCCCTGGCGCTCACCGCCTGGATGGGACTTGGCCTCTACCGCGCCGCCGCCCTGGTCGCCACCATCACCCAGTACGTCATGGTGACCCGTCCGGGCTGCTCGGCCAACGAACCCAAGGACGAGCGTGTGGTCAAGGTCGTCAAGCCCCAGACCGCCGTCCTTGAGGACGCCGACGACATCGTCGCCCCGGCCGAGCCCGTGGCCCCGGCCACCATCGAAGCCGCTTAATCCAAAGCGACAACGCGCCGCCCCCGGACTCCGTCACGGCCAAGGCCTGACGGCCGGGGGCGGCCTGCGTGAGGCCGCCGGCCCCGGCCATGCCCCTTGCCCGGCCGGCCCAAAGGCCGTACACGACGCTTCCGACCTACGGAAGCACCCGGAAGGGTTCACCGCCTCTCCCGGACCGGCTGCGCGGACGTATCGTCCCAAGCGGCCCTGGCGGCCCGGCCGCCAAGGAATGACGCCATGAGCATGTTTCGCACCCTGCTTCGCTATCTGCGCCCTTACCGGCATCTGTTCGTGCTGGGGCTGTGCCTGGTCGGCATGGCCAGCGCCATGGAACTCCTCAAACCCTGGCCGCTCAAGCTCGCCATCGACCAGATCATCGGCCGCAAGCCCCTTGACGTCTTCGGCTGGCAGCCGGACCTGCAAACCTGGACCGTAAGCTTCCAGCTCCTGTGCGTGGTGGGGATGCTGGTCGGCGTCCACTTTTTGGTCGGCTTCGTGCAACTGTGCAACAACTACCTGACCATCCGCATGGGCCAGGACATGGTCCAGGACCTGCGCTGCGACCTGTTTGACCACTTGCAGCGCCAGTCCCTGCTGTTCCACCAGAAATGGCCCACCGGCGATCTCATCTACCGCATCATGGGCGACACCTACGCCGTGCAGACGCTGCTCATGAACGGCGTATTCACTACGCTCACCAGCTCCGCCCTGCTCATCGGCATGTTGGTCGTGTGCCTGCAGATGGACGCCGAACTGACGCTTTACGCCCTGTGCGTCATACCGTTTCTCTTTCTGGCCATCTCCCGGGTCTCGCGCAAGATCGGCGACCTGACCACCGAGACGCACATGAAGGAGTCGCAAGTCTACACCACGGTGGAGCGCATCTTTTCCTCCATCACCCTGGTCCAGGCCTTTGGCCGCGAGGACGAGGAACGGCGCAAGTTCGTGGCCGAGTCCCAGCACTCCTTTGACCGCAAGCTGTCGCTCTACGCCCTGCAGACCGTCTACGGCTGGCTGGTCTCGGGCATCACGGCCACGGGCACGGCGCTGGTGCTCTACATCGGCGTGCGCCATGTGCTGGACGGCACCCTGTCCACCGGCGAACTGCTGGTCTTTATTTCCTATCTTGCCTCGCTGTATACGCCGCTCAACAGCTTAAGCGACACCGTGGCCGGCATCCGGGCGTCGCTGGCCCGGGCCCGGCGCGTCATGGACGTTCTGGCCGTCAACGAGGCCGTGCCGGAAAAGCCCGACGCCCCCAAGCTGGCCGTGGGCCGGGGGGAAGTCGTTTTCAAGGACGTCACCTTTGGCTATACGCCCGAAAAGATGGTCTTAAACGACGTAGCCTTCACCTGTCCCGGCGGCTCCACCGTGGCCATCGTGGGCCAGACCGGGGCCGGCAAGACCTCGCTGGTGAGCCTGCTGCTGCGCTTTTACGATCCCCAAAAAGGCTCCATCGTCATCGACGGCCAGGACCTGCGCGACGTGACGCTGCGCAGCCTGCGCGACAACATCGCCATCGTCCTGCAGGAAACCCAGCTCTTCCCGATGAGCGTCCACGACAACATCGCCTACGGCAAGCGCCAGGCCAGCCGCGAGGAAGTCATCCAGGCCGCCACCCTGGCCAACGCCCACGACTTCATCGTCGGCCTGCCCGACGGCTACGACACCATCCTTGGCGAAAAGGGGGCCAACCTCTCGGGCGGCCAGCGCCAGCGCATCTCCATCGCCCG